>CAJFVL010000019.1 GCA_904420465.1 uncultured Clostridium sp. | reverse complement strand
TACCATGCAAATCGCCAGCGTGTTCCAGGTAGGGGAGCTGCGCCAGGATCTGACCACCGACACCGGCGAGACCGTCACCGCCCTGGAGATCCCCGAGGCTCGGGTGGAGGACCGGGACGGCCGGGCCGTTCTGGCGGTGATGGGCCGGGAGACCGACATCACCGACGCCCTGACCAAGGAGGGCCGGTACGAATACAAGTATGAGGATGAAGGGACATGGCTCACCATTCTGGTGGAGGGGACCCCGGAGGACTGGACCATGACCACCTCCACCGGCGCCTCCGGCGAGGAGCGCATGATCTCGGTGGTGACCACCAAGGAGGAGCAGGACCATGACACCGCACTCGCCCCTGACTATGTGATGGAGCTCCCCACTGACCAGGGGGCGGAGAGCGGAGCATCTGGGGAGGCCTCTGCGGCCGCCGTTGCGGATGGCCAGGGGGAGAGGCATTGACTGTTCCGGACGGAACTGCTTATGAGAAGGACCGGAGCGGGCTCATGGCCCGCTCCGGTCCCGGTTCATGCCGCGCCCGTCTGACTGGTCTGGGCGGTCTCCACCATGTTTTCCGCCAGAATGCCGTAGCCCCGGGTGGGGTCGTTTACCAGCACATGGGTCACCGCGCCCACCAGCTTGCCGTTTTGGAGGATCGGGCTGCCCGACATCCCCTGGACGATGCCGCCGGTGGCCTCCAGCAGCCGGGGATCGGTCACCTGGAGCATGAGATTCCGGCTCTCTCCCTCGCTCTCCGGGTAGAGGTGGGTGATCTCCACCTCATACTCCTCCACCGTATCCCCGGCGATGTTGGAGAGGATGGTGGCCGTGCCGGTCTGGATCTCGTCCCGGGCGGCCACCTCCACGGGGGTCAGGCCCTGGGTCAGAGCCCCGTCCTCCAAATAGCCGAAAATGCCCTGTTCCGTGTTGGCGTACAGGGTGCCCAGGTCGGCGGTGAGGTCAAAGTCCCCGTGGAGCTCTCCCGGCGCCCCGGCGGCCCCCTTCTTCACGTCGGACACCACGGCCCCCATGATGCTCCCCGTCTCCAGCGGCATAAGTTTGGCGGTGTCCGTATCGTTGATGCCGTGCCCCAGGGCGGCAAAGACGCCGCTGGAGGGGTCATAGAAGGTCATGGTGCCGATGCCGGCCATGGAGTCCCGCAGCCACACCCCCAGTTGGTAGGCCCCCGCCGTGGTCTTCACCGCCTGGGCCGCCAGCTGGAGGGACTCCTCCCCCCGCTGTACCTGGAGGGTCACTTTCTCCCCCGGATGCTGGGCCAGATGGTCCTGGACCTCCTCAATGGTGTCCACCTCGCTGCCGTCCATGTGGGTGATCACATCCCCCGCCTTCAATCCGCTGGTCTTGCCGGGAGAGGCCGGGCCCTCCGGTGTGTCCAGAGAGGAGAGCCCCACCACCAGCACACCGTCGGAAAAGAGCTTGATGCCCACTGCACGGCCCAGCGGGATCACCTGGTCCCCTACCTGGACCGCGGCGGCGGCCACCGCCTCCGGCTGGGAGAGATCCAGGGCCGCTCCGGCCCCCGCCGCCCGGGCCCGGTCCCCGGTCAGAGCCACAGTGAGCAGCAGGCTCAGCGCGGCGGCCACCCCCAAGAGGCCGTGCCATGGCCGGCTTTTTGTTTCCTGTTCCAAAAATATTCCACCCCCCGGACGGCCGTCTGCAGATGCGCAGTTCCGGCCGTCTGTCATGTGACGGCCCGGATCGGGCCGCCTTGGTTCAGTATGGGCCTTCCGTCCGGCGGCCACACCAGGAGACTCCTCCCACGGTTTCCATGTGAGAGATTGGAAAGCGGTCTGCCTGTGTGACTGGAAAAAGATCGCTGGAGCCCGCTGCAAAAAAACGCAGAATCTGGCGAATGGGCCAGAAAAACACAAGAGACCGTCTTCCCTTCGGAAGGCGGTCCGTTGTTTTGATGTGGTGTGTTCCTTGATACGAGGATATTCTGCCGCAGGCGCGGTTTTTTATCCGTCCGACGGCAAAAAAATTTTTTGATCCGGAGTTCAGTTTGCGCAGCGGGGGAAGGGTGGTGCGATGCCCTCCAAGCGGCGGGGCCGGATCCCCGGGGCCATCGTACGGCCCTTGTCCTTCCCGGCCCATGGTTGGACCTCCCCCGCTCCCACAGTGTATCATAGAGAGGTTGTCCATTTCTTGTGTAATCTGCCGCCTGGATCAAAAAAGCCCCGGCCATAGGCCGGGGCTCAGAAGGTCACGATCTCTGCTGCACTGGGGAAGCGGGCTTGCGCAGATCCAGTGCCCGGATGCGCTTGCGCAGGGGCAGGACGGCGGCGGGGGGGACGGACAGCTCGTCCACCCCCATGCGCAGGAAGGCCTCCGTGAGGGCGGGGTCGGCCCCCAGCTCTCCGCAGATACCCACCCAGCAGCCGTGGCGGTGGCCCGCCTCCACGGTCATCCGGATCATCCGGAGGATGGCCGGGTGGCGAGGGTCATAGAAGAGGTCCAGCTTGGGGTTCTGCCGGTCGATGGCCAGGGTGTACTGGGTCAGGTCGTTGGTCCCGATGGAGAAGAAGTCCACCTCCCGGGCCAGCTCGTCGGCCAGCAGGACGGCGGCGGGGGTCTCCACCATGATGCCCACCTCCACCCTGCCCTGGGGGACGCCCTCCTCCTCCAGCTCCCGGCGGCACTCCTCCAGCACCTCCCGGGCGTCCCGCACCTCCCGCACCGAGATGATCATGGGGAACATGACGGACACCGTGCCGAAGGCGGCCGCGCGCAGGATGGCCCGCAGCTGTGTCTTGAAGATCTCCCGCCGGGTCAGGCAGATGCGGATGGCCCGGAAGCCCAGGGCAGGGTTCTCCTCCCGCTCCAGCCCGAAGTAATCCGCCTGCTTGTCCGCCCCGATGTCCAGGGTGCGGAGGATCACCTTCCGGCCTGCCATGGTCTCCACCACCCGTCTGTAGACGGAAAACTGCTCCTCCTCGGTGGGATAGTCGGCGCGCCCCAGGTAGAGGAACTCGCTGCGGAACAGCCCGATGCCCTGGGCGTCGTTCTGAAGCACCAGTCCCACGTCGGAGGCGCTGCCGATGTTGGCGTACACCTGGACCTGGGTGCCGTCCAGGGTGACATTGGGCTTCTTCTTCAGCCCCTGGAGGAGGGAGGCCTGCTCGGCGTCGGCGCGGCGCTTGCTCTCCATGGAGGCCAGGAGATCGGCGGCGGGGTCAATGTAGAGACAGTGGTTGTAGCCGTCCAGCACCGCCGTATGCCCGTCCCACCCCTCTTCAATGTCCACCCCCACCAGGGCCGGGATGCCCATGGTGCGGGCCAGGATGGCGGTGTGGCTGTTGGCCGAGCCGTGGCGGGTGACAAAGCCCAGCAGCTTGCTCCGGTCCAGCTGGACCGTCTCGCTGGGGGTCAGGTCATCGGCCATGAGGATAAAGGGCCTGTCCCACGCCTGCTCGTCCTCCGCTCCGGACAGGATGCGCACCACCCGGCCGGACACGTCCCGCACGTCGGCCGCCCGCGCCTGCATATAGGTGTCATCCATGGCGGCAAAGGCGGCGGCAAAGTTCTCCCCCGTCACCTGGACGGCGTGCTCGGCGGTGGCCCTCTGGCCCTCGATGACGCAGCGGACGGCGTCCAGGTAGTCCTCATCGTCCAGCATCATGGCGTGGATGTCGAAGATGGCGGCGTTGTCCTCCCCCACCTCGGCCAGGGCGCTGTCATACAGCTCCTTCAGCTGAGCCTGGGCCTCCCGGCGGGCCTGCTCGAAGCGGGCCAGCTCCTCCCCGGGGGTGAGCTTGGAGCGGGCCTCCACCCGGACCTCCCGCCGGCGGAAGCAGCGGATGGTCCCGATGGCGATGCCGTTGAGAATGGATTTTCCGGTGGCGACCTTCATGGCGTTCAACCTCTCTCCCCATTTTGTCCCGAAACCGGGCTACAGGTTGTCCCGGAAGAACTGCTCCAGGGCGGCGGCGGCCCGGTCCTCGTCCTCTCCCTCCACCTTGACGGTAACCGTGTCCCCCTGCCTGATCCCCATGCCCATCAGGGCCATCAGCCTGGTGGCGCCGGCGCTCCTGTCCCCCGCCTCCAGGGTGACGGCGCTGGAAAACTCCCGGGCCGCCTTGACCAGCAGGCCGGCGGGCCGGGCGTGGAGGCCCACCGGGTCGGTGATGGTGTAGGTAAACTGTTTCATGGCAAATCTCTCCTTTGTCTGGCTTATCCCTCCGCCGCGCCCGGGCGCAGCAGAATCATGGACTGGTAGGGACGCAGCTCCAGCGTCCGGGCGGGCCGGACGTCCGGATAGTTGGACAGCAGCACCCGGCAGCCCGACAGGTCCTCGGGGCAGGTCCAGCGGCAGGGCCTCCGGAAGAAGTTGCTGATGCTGTAAAGGGTATCTCCCTTCCATCTTCTCCGGTAGGCCAGCACCGCCGGGTGTCCCCGGTCCAGAGGGGTGAAGTCCCCGAAGGCGATGACGGGGAGCTCCTTCCGCAGCCGGATCAGGGCGCGGTAGTAGAAGAGGATGGAGTCCGGGTCCTCCCGCTGGGCGGCGGCATTGACGCGGGCGCAGCTTGGGTTGACCCCAATCCAGGGTTCCCCGGCGGTGAAGCCCCCTTTCGAGGTCCCGTCCCACTGCATGGGGGTGCGGCTGTTGTCCCGGGAGCGGGCGGCCAGAATGGCCAGGGCGCTCTCCCCGCTCAGCCCCTTGTCCCGCAAAATCCGGAAGTGGTTCAAACTCTCCACGTCCCGGTACTGCTCCAGCCGGGTGAAATGGGCGTTGGTCATGCCGATCTCCTCCCCCTGGTAGACGTATGGGGTTCCCCTCAGGCAGTGGACCGCCCCGGCCAGCATCTTGGCCGACTCCTTCCAGTACTCCCCCTCGTCCCCAAAGCGGGAGACCGCCCGGGGCTGGTCGTGGTTGCACCAGAACACCGCGTTCCAGGCATTATGAGCGGCCATCTCCTCCTGCCAGGAGAAGATCAGCTCCTTCAGCTTCTGAAAATCAGGGGGGATCAGCACCCACTTGTCATTGCCCAAAAAGTCCACCTTCAGGTGGTGGAAGGAGAACACCATATCCAGCTCATGGCTGTCCGCCCCGGCGTACCGGAGGCAGTGGTCCAGGCTGGTGGAGGACATCTCCCCCACCGTGATGACAGAGGGATCACGGCCGAAGGAGGCCTCGTTCAGCTCCCGCAGGTACTCATGGACATGGGGGCCGTCGGTGTAGAACCGGCGGCCGTCCCCCCGGCCGTCGTCCCGGAACTCCCCCTTGCTGATCAGATTGACCACGTCAAAGCGGAAGCCTTTTACCCCCTTGTCCATCCAGAAGCGGAGCACCTCCTGCAATTCCCGGCGCACCTGGGGGTTGTTCCAGTTCAGGTCGGCCTGGGTCCTGTCAAAGAGGTGGAGGTAGTATTCATCCAGCTGGGGCACATACTCCCAGGCGCTGCCGCCGAATTTGCTCTCCCAGTTGGTGGGCGGACTCCCGTCCGGCTTTCCCCTTTTCCAGATATAGTAGTCCCTGTATTTTGGGTCGCCGGCCAGCGCCCTCTGAAACCATTCATGCTCTGTCGAGGTGTGGTTGAACACCATGTCCAGCATCAGGCCGATGCCATGCTCCCCCGCCCGGCGCACCAGCTCCTCGAAATCGGCCATGGTGCCGTACCGGGGGTCGACGGCCCGGTAGTCGGCCACGTCGTAGCCGTTGTCCTGCTGGGGGGACACAAAAAAAGGGGTCAGCCAAATATAGTCTACACCCAACTGGTGCAGATAGTCCAGTCTTTCTGTGATCCCCTTCAGATCCCCCACCCCGTCCCCATCGGTATCCAGAAAGGACTTTGGGTAGATCTGGTAGACCACGCTGCGCTGAACGTCTTTCACGGCGGACTCCTCCCCTCTAAAAGCGCGCCAGTTCGGTGACGCCGGCCCGGGCCTGGACGCCGGAGGTAAACCTGGGCGCCAGCCCCGCCGGATCGCTGACCACAAAGGCGGTGATGGTAGGATGTCCCGCGGCGCGGATCTTATCCGGGTCAAAGGTGATGAGCTTGTCCCCCAGGCGGACCCGGTCCCCCTCCTTCACATGGAGCCGGAAGCCGTCCCCGTGCATGGACACCGTGTCCATGCCCACATGGATGAGCACCTCCGCCCCGTTATCCAGCTTCAGGCCCACCGCATGGCCGCTGTTTTCCATCACGGAGCAAACCACAGCGTCCGCCGGGGCCACCGCCACCCGGTCCGACGGCTCAATGCCCACTCCCTCCCCCAGCACGCCCTGGGAAAAGACCTGATCGGGAATCTCCTCCAGAGGAACCACCCGTCCGGACAGGGGGGCCTTCAGCTCCAGGCCCCCGCCCTTCTCCTGGGATGCCCCTTCCCCGGCCGGTCCCTCCATCCCCCGCTCCCGGGCGGACAGCTTCTTCCGCCCCGTCAGAATGGTCAGCACAAAGGGGACGGCCACGGCCGCCGCCATGGCGGTGAGGAAAGGCAGCCAGAACGGGGGCTTGATGGAGAGGATGCCGGGCAGGCCGCCCACCCCGATGGAGTAGGCCTCCACCCCGAACACCACCGAGATCACCGCCCCGCAGGCGGACCCGATCATGCCGCACACCAGGGGGAAGCCGTATTTCAGGTTGACGCCGAAGAGGGCGGGCTCGGTGACCCCCAGATAGCAGGAGATGCAGGCGGGGATGTTCACCTGCTGGGCCCGCTCGTTTCTCTTCTGCAGCACGCTCATGGCCAGGACAGCGGAGCCCTGGGCGATGTTGGACAGGGCGATCATAGGCCAGAGGATGGTCCCCCCGTACAGGCTGACCAGCTGGGTGTCGATGGCGTTGGTCATGTGGTGCAGCCCGGTCATGACCACCGGGGCGTACAGCAGGCCGAAGAGGGCGGCGAACAGCCACCGGGCATTGGAGGTCAGCCCCAGGTAGACCACCGAGCCGATGGCGTCTCCGATCCGCCAGCCGATGGGGCCTACCACCGTATGGGCGATGACCACCGCCGGCACCAGGGAGCAGAAGGGCACCACGATCATGCTGACCACCTCGGGGCAGATCCGCCGGAAGAATTTCTCCAGCCACACCAGCACAAAGCCGGCCAGCATGGCGGAGATAACCTGCCCCTGGTAGCCGATCATCCGCACCTGGGCAAAGCCGAAGTCCCACACCGGAATGTCCTCCGCCGGGGTGGAGGCCACGGAAAAGCCGTTGAGCAGCTGGGCGGACACCAGGGTCAGCCCCAGCACGATGCCCAGGATCTGGGTGGTGCCCATCTTCCGGGTGATGGACCAGACGATGCCCACGGGCAGCAGGTGGAACACCGCCTCGCCAATCAGCCACAGAAAGCTGTAGGTCCCCGCCCAGAACCGGGACACGTCGGCCAGACTGCGGGTGCCGCCGTCAAAGAAGTTGATCTCCCCGATGATATTGCGGAACCCTAAAATCAGACCGCCGCAGATCAGGGCGGGAATCAGGGGGGCGAAGATCTCCCCCAGGGTGCCCATGGCCCGCTGGAGCAGGGACTGGTTCCGCCGGGCGGCCGACTTGGCCGCCTCTCTGCTGACCCCCTCCACCCCGGCTTCAGCGGTAAACTCGTTGTAAAAGTCGGCCACGTCGTTGCCGATGATGACCTGGAACTGCCCCGCCTGGGTGAAGGTGCCCTTCACCGCCGGGATGGCCCCGATGGCCTGGGCGTCCGCTTTGGCCGGATCGGCCAGCACAAAGCGCATGCGGGTCATGCAGTGGGACACCGCCCGGATATTCTCGTTTCCTCCCACGCCCCGGAGCAGGGCCCGGACGTCGGACTGGTATTTGCCCATGGGAGCTCCCTCCTTTTCCGCGCCAAAGCCGGCGCGCGCGGCGTTAGTATGCGCGAAAATGGAGGGAAGCAGTCAGGGCCGGGAAGGAAGCGCAGCAAAGGAAAATTTTGATTCCCCCAGGCCCGGAACTCCAAAGAAAAGCCCCGCCCGGCTTTCTCCGGGCGGGGACGCTCTGTACGGTTTGTCTCTTATCTTACTCGGCGGCAAAGGGCACCACGTCCCTCACCGCCTCCTGGGGGGTGATCTCCGCGTCGCCGTTGTCGATGTCGATGAGGCGGTAGCGGTCATTGCCCATGCCCAGCTCCTTCATGTAGGACAGCTGGCGCAGGCCGTGGCGGGTCTCGATGCGCTCCACCAGATCGTGGTGGTCCTCCTCCTTCAGGGCGTACACCAGGTCCACCGAGGCCTGATCGGCGGCCAGAATGTCCAGGGAGGCCAGAATGCCGATGTTGGGGGTGACCACAGGGGCGGCGGCCACGCCCTCGCAGTCGCAGGACACCGACATGTTCCGCAGCACATTGACAAAGCTGATGCGGCCGGCAAAGTGGTCCACCACCGACTTGGCCGACTCGGTCATCCGCTCCATGAACTCCTCCTGGGCGATGCTCCACTGCTCCCCGCCGGGGATGGTGTGGATCATGGCCTTGCCCTCCCGGCCGTCGGCGCAGCCGATGCCGATGTTCTTGTTGGAGCCGCCGAAGCCGCCCATGGCGTGGCCCTTGAAGTGGGTGAGAACAAACAGGGAGTCGTAGTTCAGCAGGTGGCCGCCCACCGACATCTCGTCGAACCACTTGCCCCCCTTGACGGGCAGCATGGCGGTGCCCTCCTCGTCCATGATATCCACCGGGCAGAAGGTCCAGCCGTTGGTGCGGATGGTCTCCCGGTGCTGGGCGGTGGTGTAGCGGCCCCCCTCGTAGTAGGCGTTGGTCTCCACGATGGAGGCGCCGGGCAGGTCCTGGCCAATCAGGTTTTTGACCCAGGGGCGGGGGATGATGTTGGGGCCGTTGGGCTCGCCGGTGTGGAGCTTGACGGCCACCTTTCCGGTCAGCGGCTGGCGGATGCGCTGAAAAATCTTTTCCAGCCCCTGGGCGGACAGGTCCCGGGTGAAATAGACCAGGGACTCGCCCCCGGTGCGCTGGTCAAAGGGGATATAGTGATTGCCGCCGGTGCCGGGGACAGGGTTGGATGCGGACATGGGGATTCCTCCTTCTTGTTCAGAATCATCGGGCCGCGCGGGGCAGGTCCCCGCGCCGTTTACAGGTTTATTATACTTCCTTGAGTTCACTCCAAGTCAAGAGGAAAAGCAGAAAAACAGGGACGGCCGGGTCCAGCTTCCTCCGCCGCGGTCAAATCTGGCAGAGCAAAAGCAGGAAGCCCACATTCAGCAGGGTGAAAATCAGAAAATAGAGCTTCTTTTCCTGGGGATACTGGTTGACCACCTGCTTGTAGGAGATCAGACTGGCCATGGAGGCGATCAGCGTGCCCAGGCCGCCCAAATTGGTGCCGATGATCAGCTCCGGGATGCTGCCGCTGTACCCCGAGAGCAGCATGGCGGCGGGCACATTGCTGATGACCTGGCTGACCAGCACACTCACCAGCCGCTCCCGGCCGAGGAGCGCGCCGCTGATCCACTCCCGCAGCTGGTCCAGCTGCTTCAGGTTGCCCACAAAGATAAAAAAGAAAACAAAGGTGAGAAGCAGCGCGTAGTCCGCCGTACTAAACAGCTTTCGGTCCATCCCCAGCAGGACCGCCGTGACCAGCACCAGAAGAACCCAGTGGGGCAGCAGACCGCCCACCGTGCCCACGCACAGCAGAAACAGGGCCAGATAGACCCCGATCGCCCGCCAGTTCAGCGGGGTGCTCTCCCCTACTTCTATGGACAGGCGGGACTGCCGGTATCCGAACAGGACGCACAGCAGAAGCAGCGCGGCGGAGGCTGCGGTGTACGGGCCAGTCAGCCGGAGAAATTCCGGGATGCTCAGGCCGGACAGGCCGAAGAGATACAGATTCTGCGGGTTTCCGATGGGGGTGAACATGCTCCCCAGGTTGGCCGCGATGGTCATCAGCGCCACAGTACGGCAGATGTAGACCCGCAGGCGGGCCATCCGCAGCAGCAGCATCCCCAACGGGACAAAAGTCAAAAGGGCCACGTCGTTGGTCATGACCATGCTGCTGAAAAAGGACAGCAGAACCAGAGTCAGCACCAGCCGCCGCGCGGACCCCACGCCGGAGAGCAGCCGTCCGGCGATGTACTGCAGAAAATTCTGCCTCCGCAGTCCCCCCACAATCAGCATCAGGCAAAAGAGGATGATGAGGGTGTTCCAGTCAATGTAGGACAGATAAGCCCCTGTGGGCGGCACCGCCAGACAGGAGACCGCCGCCAGGCACAGAGAGATGGTCAGCACCGCGTCCCGGCGGAACATGCCCAGTATTCGTTTCCCCACGGCGTTCTTCCTCCCCAATGCGGCTCTGCCGCCAAGCAAAAAATACCGTCGCTTTTACGACGCCCGGCAAGGCTCCCGGAACCGCCGCCCCCCATCGGGTCGGAAGGCCGTCCCTTGAACTTCTCCCCCCGCTCAAATTCAAACAGATTCTGTTCAGCGGAGGCTTTCGACAGGCTGAGGGGCCGCTGAGCAGCGGCCCCCGATTGGTTTGCACAGCCTTAGAACTGGTAGGACTGCAGGCTTCTGCGGCATCCATTTTTCTCATAAAACCCCTCCAGCCCCGGCTGGGCGCCGAAATAAAGCATGGTGGGGCTGTGCTCCCGGGCCAGCCGGAGCAGGCGGCTTCCGATCCCCCGTCCCTGGTATTCCGGCAGCACCAGCAGCTCCGTGATGGTCCCAAAGAAGCAGCCGTCGGTGAGAATCCGCAGACATCCCGCCAGCCGCTCTCCGTCATAGGCCGTGAGATTGAGGGTTTTCGCCAGGGCGGCCCGGGTCTTTTCAACATCGTACTCCCCCGGCCAGATCTGATTGACGAAGGCGAGGAAGGCCCCCGCCTCCAGGCCGCGGTCATCCACCCGGTACTCCACCGCGCCGCCCCGGCTCGGCGAGCGGAAAGTCATTCGGCCTCGTAGACCGCCTTCATGCCCTTGAAGGTCATATAGCAGTCCAGCTTGCCCACCGTCTCAAAGGGGGAGTGCATGGACAGCACGGGCACGCCGGCGTCCAGCGTGTCAATGTCGCGCTCGGCCATATAGGCGGCCACCGTGCCGCCGCCGCCTGCGTCCACCTTGCCCAGCTCGGCCATCTGCCAGACCACGTTGGCGCTGTCCAGCACCCGCCGGACATAAGCCACCAGCTCGGCGGAGGCGTCGGAGGCCCCTGTCTTGCCCCGGGCGCCGGTGTACTTGCACAGGCCCACGCCGTAGTTGACAAAGGCGCTGTTGCGCTTCTCATACACGTCGGCGAAGTTGGGGTCGTAGGCCGCCGTCACGTCGGCGGACAGGCAGAAGGACTTCTCATAGCAGGCCCGGGGCAGCACCCCCTGGCCTGCGCACAGGTCGGCCATAAAGGTATCGAAGGCGGCCGACTTCATGCCGGTGACCCCCTCGGAGCCGATCTCCTCCTTGTCCGCCAGCATGCACACGGCGGTGCGCTCCGGGGTGTCCAGCTGGAGCAGGGCGGCCAGGGCGGCGTAGGCGCACACCCGGTCATCCTGGCCATAGGCGCCGATCAGCGAGCGGTCAAAGCCGATGTCGCTGGCGGAGAAGGCGGGGACGGCGGACAGCTCGGCGGAGATGAAGTCCTCCTCGGTGATGCCGTACTTGCGGTTGAGCAGCTCCAGCACGGACAGCTTGATCCGGTCCTTGCCCTCGTCGTCGGCCAGGGGGCGGCTGCCCACCAGGATGTTCAGACTCTCGCCCGGAATGGCCTCGCCCAGGGGCTTTTTGGACTGCTCCACCCCCAGGTGGGGCAGCAGGTCGTCGATGGTGAACAGGGGGTCTCCCTCCCCGTTGCCCACCGAGACCCGGACCACCTGGCCGCTCTTCAGAACCACTACCCCGTGGAGCTCCAGGGGGATGGTCACCCACTGGTACTTGCGGATACCGCCGTAGTAGTGTGTCTTGAGGAAGGCCAGCTCGTCGGCCTCGTAGAGGGGATTCTGCTTCAGGTCCAGCCGGGGGGAGTCGATGTGAGCCGCCCCGATGTTCACCCCCTGGTCCAGGCTCTGGCGGCCCATCACCGCCAGCATGATGGCCTTGCCCCGGTTGGCCCGGTACACCTTGTCCCCCGGCTTGAGCTCCATACCCCGCTCATAGGGCCGGAAGCCGGCGGCCTCCGCCAGGGCGATGGTGCGGTCCACGCACTCCCGCTCCGTCTTGCCGGCGTCCAGAAACTGCTTGTATCCGGTGCAGTAGGCTTCCATGGCCTCCAGCTCGCCGGGCTGCAGCCGGTCGTAGCCGTTCTTCTTCTCATACACCAGGGCCTTGCGCAGCTGCTCGCCCCGGGTCATCTCTTTGTTTTCGTCCATTGAAAAGACCTCCTTTTGGTTGATAGTTTATGTGAATGGAAGGAAAGTAACAGAGATTGTATCTATTTTTTCATTTGAATTTTGCTGCTCCAGCGGCGAAACCTCTGTTTCGTTTTTTAGGGGATGTTCCGCCTGCGGGCGGGCTACTTTCCAGAGAAGGAACGTAACCGCGTCGTCGCAAAGTCCGCTCTGTTCGGGACACCCGGGTTTGGGTATCCCTCACGCCGCTCCCTTGCTCCTCCTTTCCAACCATGAACCGCTCCGCTGGGTTCATGGTTGGGGGCCAATAGCGGGCCTGCGGGCCCGGAACCAAGAGAGTTGCGCTGTTTCGCTGGCAGTTGCGGCCGGCGCGGTGGCCTCAAGAAGGGTGTCTAATCATTATCGCTGCCGCTCTGCTCAGTAGTCGGGACAGGTGCTTCTACAAGATGACTTGCGCCTGAGTGGTGCAGCATACATCGTGGGCGCCGAGCACTCCTGTCACTTGTAAGTCATTTTCACGCCTTGCTCAGCCTGGCTTCTCATCCAAGATCCGCTGAAACAGCGCCCGCGCCCGGGCAGCAAACTCCTCCGCAGTGGCGCAGTCGTTGACCAGGGCGTAGTCGCAGCCGCCAATGTAGAAGTCATCGGGCTTCTGGGCCGACACCCGGGACCGGGCGTACTCCTCTGAAATACCCTCCCGCTCCATAATACGCCGGATGCGCACTTCCGGCGGGGCGGTCACCGCCACAGTGGCGCAGCAGCGCTTCCCCGCCTCGCTCTCCAGCAGGGCGATGGCGTCGATGGCGGCCAGGGGGCAGCCCTCCTGTTCCGCCCGGGCCAGCCGCCGGTCCAGCTCCTGCCCCACATAGCGGTGCGCGATGGCATTCAGGTCGGCCAGGGCGTTGGCGTCCCGAAACACCACGTTTCCCAGCTTTTTCCGGTCAATCCGGCCCCTTCCGTCCTCAAGCGGACCAAAGCGGGCCTGGAGCTCGTCCCGCAGCGCGGCGTCCTCCTCCAGCAGCTGGTGGTATACCGCGTCAGCGTCCAGGACACAGCCTCCCAGCCCCTCGATTTCCTTTAACGCGGTGGTTTTCCCAGCTCCGGTCGGACCTGTAATGCCGATTACCTTCACAGCTATTCACCTCATCATTCTGAACCGCTGCCGGATGGGCGGGCGGCACATAATCCAGAGATAGAGCCCATTGAGCAAAATACCCAGGCCGCTGAACACAGACCCAATGAACAGGCCGGCTATCCCCAGGGCAAGGTCCACCCCGAACAGGCACACCATGACCACCCACATCGCGGGATACCGGACCCAGACGCCCACCACCATGGCAACCAGGGAAAAGGGAATGGAGACGCTGCTGTAGGCCATCGCGGTAAATGCTGCCTTTCCGAGCGTGTACAGTGACAGGACCACCAGCCAGATCAAATAGTCCCTGTCTCCCCTGCTCCAAGAATCTGGAGACGGCGCGGACCCCTCCTCCTGCCGAAGGATGTCCTCCGGTGCTCCGGTGCTTTCCGCCAGCAGAAGCTGGTCCAGCGACACCCCGTACAGCCTGGCCAGGGCCTTCAGGTTTTCCACCCCCGGCTCGGCTTGGTTGTTCTCCCACTTGGACACCGTCTGCCGGGAGAGAAACAGCTGCCCGGCCACCTCCTCCTGAGACAGGCCCTTTTCGGTGCGCAGCCTTTTCAGATTTTCACCCAATGTCATGTGAATCACCTCACCTCAATGGTAAGGAATCGGGGCCCGGCTGTAAAGCAATTTTGTCGCAACCTCAGGTTGCAGCCTTACGATTGCAGGGGGTCAGCCAAATTCCAGCGCGCATCCCGGCTGGCCCGCCTGCCAGGCAGGGGGTTATTCCCGGTCCAGCCAGTCCAGGGCCGCCTCCTCCGTGGACCAGAAGCCCACCTGGCTGCCCTGGTTGCTCTCGCGGATAAAATCCTGGAGGGGTTTGCTGGTGTAATGGGAGAAGTCCCCCACGATGGCCAGCCGCATCTGATAATTTACAAATTTTTGCAGCACCTCCCCCGCCAGACCGGAGGAGAGCCGGAAAAAGGACTCGTCCAAACACGCCTTGGACAGGACCATTTTTTCACAGTCTGTTTCATAACGCAGGGAGGCAATCAGCTCCACGGCGGCGGAGGCGCCGGCAACCGGCTCGTCCAGCGCCCGGACCACCGGAACGCCGCGGATCACACTGTATTCCATGGGATCAAACCTCTTTTATACTTCTATGATATGAAAGCCCGCCGCCTTGTTCAGGCGGTTTGTAATGGCAAGGCCAATTCCTTTACTGTCCGGGCACTGGGCCCAGATGGCCCGCACCTGGGTGTGGTCGAAGGAGCGCAGGGCGTCGAAGATGTGCCGGGCCTGCTCCTCCTTGTTTCCGGCGGGTCCCAGGTCCATGACGGGCCTCGTCTCAAGCCGTCTCGTGAACAGGGGCAGGAACTCGTCAAAGCAGATGATCCCGTCCTCCGGGGCGGCGTGGGCAGCGATGTAGGCGGCGCTTTTGGCCGGGTCCCCCGCCACCACCGTCACCGGGGCCTTGGGGGCGTAGTGGCGGTATTTCATGCCGGGGGCCTTGGGCTTCTCCCCCGCCCCCATGAGGCGGGTCACCGCCGGGTCCACCGCCACCTCCCCCAGCACCGCCTCCAGCTGCTCCAGGGTGACGCCCCCGGGCCGCAGCAGCCGGGGCGGCGTACAGGTCAGGTCGATGATGGTGGACTCCACCCCCACCGTGCAGGGGCCGCCGTCCACAATGGCCTCAATCTTCCCGTCCATGTCCTCCCACATGTGGGCGGCGGTGGTGGGACTGGGCCGGCCTGAGGTGTTCCCCGAAGGGGCGGCCACCGGGATGTCGGCCGCCTCCAGAATGGCGCGGCACACCGGATGGGAGGGACAGCGCATCCCCACCGTGTCCAGCCCGGCGGTGACCACGTCGGGCACCACCTCACGCCGGGGCAGAATCATGGTCAGCGGGCCGGGCCAGTAGGCCCCGGCCAATGCGTAGGCGCTGTCCGGGATGTCCCGGCAGTACCGCGCCAGATGGTCCGCCGATGGGATGTGGAGGATCAGCGGATTGTCCTGGGGACGGCCCTTGGCCGCAAAAATGCGCGCCACCGCGTCCGGGTCCAGGCCGTTGGCCCCCAGGCCGTACACCGTCTCGGTGGGGATGCCAACCAGCTTGCCGGCGCGGAGCAGCTCCGCCGCCTTTTCGATATCATTTGAAGTGAGCCGCTGTGTCTCCATACCCTTACGCTTCCTGTCTCTCTTGATGTGATCGGTTCCACTCCATGGGGGTGTACCGGATGCCGTCCTCCACCTGCTCCGGCCCGGTTGGACGGAAACCCAGCCGCCGGTAGATCTCCACTGCGTAGGGGGAGGAGTTCACTGTCAGCGCCCCCTCTGCCGCGGCGGCCACCCAGCGAAACAGCGCCTTTCCCATTCCCTGCCCCTGGTATTTTTCCCGGACAAAAAACAGGGTGACGTGGGAGCCCATCAGGGCAATCATCCCCGCCAGCTCTTCCGCTTTCCAGACGCCCCACAGGTTCAGCCGCTCCGTCTGCTCCGGGTCCCGGAGAAAGGCGCGAAAGGCCGCGGTGCCCGCTTCCCCGTACTCTGGCGCTTCAAACTGCAAAAACACCGACCAGGCCAGCTCCAGCCCCTGCTCCACCTCGGAGGCCGTCATTCTGCGCACCAGGGGCGCTGTCCCGCCAAGGCGCGCCCAGTCCTCCCTTCGCACGGAAAAGAGCAGGTGGGGCATGTCCATGCCATAGTAGTGCTTCACCACGGTCCCCCGCACCTCCATGCCGTTGCGCCGGGCCACCGCCTGGGAGGGCAGGTTGTTGTCCCGGATGATGGACCAGACCTCTGGAAAACCGAGGACTGTAAAGGCGTAGTCCCTGCAGGCCAGGGCGGCCTCTGCGGCGCAGCCAGTCCCAGGCCTCCCCGTCGGAGAAGGCGTGCTCATAGGCGTACATGACCTCCCTGTCCTGGAGTATCCGGCACAGGGCGGGAAAGTCCCCGTCCTCCAGCTCCCGCAGGAGCAGGCGCCCGGTGCGCAGGATCTCCTTACCCACGGCCCAGCACCACCTGAATCAGCTCCTCGGGGGTCTCCGCAAGGTAGTCGGCCCCCTCCGCCTCCAGCTCCTGCCGGGAGCGGAAGCCCCACAGCACCCCGCAGCTGGTCAGGCCGCCGTTTTTGGCGGTCTGGATGTCCACGTTGCTGTCCCCCACAAAGAGGGTGCGGGCCGGGTCGGCTCCCATCCGCTCCATCAGCCGGAGGAGCAGGGTGGGGTCGGGCTTGACGGGCAGGCCGTCCACCGCCCCCTGGACCAGGGGGAATATGCCGGGGTAGTAGTGCTCCACCACCGGGCCGGCCATCTGGTCGGCCTTGTTGGACAGCACCGCGATGGAGACGCCCGCCTCCCGCAGCTTTGCCGCCGCCTGGGGCATCCCGGCGTAGGGGGCGGTCTTGTCCTCCTTGTGGGCGTCGTAGTAGGGCATGAACTCCTCCAGGATGGTCCGCAGCCCCTCGGGGGTGCGCCACTCCTCCGGGGCGAAGCGGGCGGCCAGCTTGGCCATGCCGTTGCCCACATAGCGCTTGTACTCCTCCACCGTGTGCTCGGGCCAGCCGTGGAGGCGGCAGACGTAGTTGCCCGCATCGGCCAGGTCGTCGATGGTGTTGAGCAGGGTTCCGTCCAGGTCAAAGATCACATACTGAAACATGGCCGCCCCTCACTCGTAGAGCCCGATTTCCATGCCGCCGATCTCCACCAGGGTGTCTTTGGCAAAGCCAGCCCGCTGGAGGTAGGCCTTGACGGCGATCTGGGCGTACTTGGGATTGACCCGCTCGTCCTCCAGATCCAGGTCCAGCCGCCCGCCGTGCTCGTCCCCCAGGCCGCCGCACACAGTGCCGTGGTCCTCCAGCACCTCGCTCAGCTCGCCCACAATGTCGGCCAGTGTCTTGCCCTGGGGCAGGGACTGGTAGTGAATATACAGGTCCATAAAATTTACTCCTTATCTGTTTCGATTGAATTTCTGTCCCGGGCGGAAAGGCGCGCTGTCAACTCTCTCCCTCCGACCGGAGCCGCTCCGCCTGATCGGCGGCGGCCAGGGCGTCGATCAGCTCATCCAGATTGCCGTCCATCACGCTGTCAATCTTGTAGAGGGTCAGGTTGATGCGGTGGTCGGTGACCCGGCCCTGGGGGAAGTTATAGGTGCGGATGCGCTCGTTGCGCATGCCGGTGCCCACTTGACTGCGGCGCTGGGCGGTGTACTCGCTGGAGATCTTCTCCTGCTCCGCCTCGTACAGCCGGGAGGCCAGGATGCGCATGGCCTTGTCCCGGTTCTGGAACTGGCTGCGCTCCTGCTGGCACTCCACCACCGTCCCCGTGGGCTTGTGGATCAGCCGGACGGCGGAGGAGGTCTTGTTCACGTGCTGGCCCCCCGCCCCGGAGGAGCGGAACACCTGCATCTCGATATCTGCGGGGTTGAGCTGCACGTCGGCGGTCTCCATCTCGGGCAGGACGGCCACCGTGGCGGTGGAGGTGTGGATGCGCCCCCCCGACTCGGTCTCGGGCACCCGCTGGACCCGGTGGACGCCGCTCTCATATTTTAACCGGGACCAGGCCCCGGCTCCCTCGATGGTAAAGGAAATTTCCTTCAGGCCGCCCAGCTCCGTCTCGCTGGCCGAGTCCACCTCGGTGCGCCAGCGGCGCCCCTCGGCGTACATGGAGTACATGCGGTAGAGGGAGTGGGCAAACAGGGCGGCCTCCTCGCCCCCCACCCCGGCCCGGATCTCCACAATGACGTTCTTGTTGTCGTTGGGGTCCTTGGGGAGCAGAAGCAGCTGGAGCTGCCGCTCCAGCTCCGGAATGGCGTCCAGCGCCTGCTGGTACTCCTCCTGGGCCAGCTCCCGCATCTCCGGGTCGGAGAGGAGGGCCTGGGCCTGATCCCGGGCCTCCAGAGTCCGGCGGTAGGCGCGGTAGGTCTCCACCAGGGGCTGAAGCTCGGCCTGCTCCTGGTTCAGCCGGGCCACCTGGGCCGGGTCGCCGTAGGTCTCCGGCGCGGCCAGCCGGGCCTCAATCTGACTGTATCTGGCCTCGACGGCCGCCAGCTTGTCCAGCATGGGGCACGCTCCTTTCTGTGATAAAGGATTTCGCTTGCGGGCGGGAAGGGGATGTTTCGCCGTCTGCGGACGGCGAGTGACTTTCCCAGCGATGGGAAAGTCACCAAAGGATCGCCGGGGGCGGCTCACGGGCATCTCCGATGCCCTACCCCGCCGCGCCCCGGACCCCCGTTTTACGGGGCGTAGAAGGGGCGCCCCGGCACTTGCGGCCGGCGCGGGTGATTTTTTGAAGGCTGGTCTAAACTTTATCGCTGCCGCTCTCCTCAATGACCAGGCAGCGGGTACTTCTACCCGTTTACAACGCGCCTAGGTCCAGCAACATACCACCCGGTGGTGAACGGCGGGCGGCTGATAGCCGCCCATACGAATTCCTAACTCCGAACTCCTAATTTCATCCTGCATTCTGCATTTCCTCTGGCTCCTATCTGTCCAAAAGGAAGGACTTCACCAGGGCGATGGGCTCCCGGATATACATGTGCAGGCGGGAGAGGGTGTGGCTGGTGGGAGCGGCCAGAGTGGAGACATTCTCCAGCCCGAAGCGCTCGGCCAGCATCCTGGCCCGGGTCAGGTGGAAGCCGTTGGACACGAGGATGACGCCCTGGGACAGGTCGGCCTCCGCCTCCTCCAGCACCGCCATGGAGAGCCGCAGATTCTGTGCGGTGTTGTGGGAGTCTCCCTCCAGCAGAATCTGGTCCTCCGCCACTCCGCCCTCCATCAGGTAGCCGGCCATGGCCAGGGCCTCGGTGGTGGGCTCGTTGTCCCCCTGGCCCCCCGACACCACGATGGTGATGTCCGGGTGCTCCTCCCAGTAGGCCAGGGCCTCGTCCAGCCGGTCCCGCAGCAGGACGGAGGGCCCGTCCTCCCGCACCTGGCAGCCCAGAACGATCATCACCTGGGGGTTGCCGTCCACGTCGTCATGGGCGCCGGACAGCACCAGACCCAGCAGGACGGCAAAGGTAAGCGCCCCCGCCAGCACCAGGGCCAGCGCCAGGACCAGCAGCCGCTTCAGCCAGGGGGGATACCGGCGGCCCTTGTAGCTGGCCACCTCAATTTTGGGCTTTCTGCTCATCCCCGCGCCTCCTCCAGCTGGGCCGACAGGGCCTCCCAGGTCCCGTACAGCTTCAAGATTTCCTCCTCCAGGGCCTCCCGCTGCTCGTACAGCTCCTGGAGCTTCAGGTAGTCGGAGGAGGCCTCCTGGATCTGCTGGGTCAGGTCGTACATCTGCTCCTCCGCCTTGCCCACCGCCCGCTCGGCGGCGGCCACCTCCTTCTCCAGGTTTTTGGTGCCGCCGGGGCGCCTGGGCTTGTCCTGTTTCGGCTCCTTAGCCTGGGGGACGGGCTGGGGGGGCGCCGCCTGGAGCTTCTGCCGCTGCCGGGCGGTCAGATACTCCTGATAGGTGCCCTTGAAGTCGGTAATATGTCCGTCCTCCAGCATCCAGACGCGGGTGGCAAAGCGCTCGATGAAGTAGCGGTCATGGGAGACAAAGAGCAGGTTGCCCCCGTACTCCTCCACCGCCTCCTCAATCCACTCCCGGCTCTGGATGTCCAGGTGGTTGGTGGGCTCATCCAAAATCAGCAGGTTGATCTGGGCGTCCATGAGCATGCACAGCCGCAGCCGGGACTGCTCCCCGCCCGACAGGGCGGAGACAGGCTTGAACACGTCCTCCCCCCGAAACTTGAAGGATGCCAGCCGGTTCCGGGCGGTCTGGGCGGTGCAGTCCAGGTCATAGATCATGGTGTCCACCAGATTCCGCTCCGGGTGGCTGAAGCGGATGATCTGGGGCAGGTAGCCGATCTTCACCGTGGGTCCCAGGCGCAGCTTGCCCTCGTCGGGCTCCTCCTCCCCCATGATGATTTTGATGAGAGTGGACTTTCCCGTGCCGTTGTCCCCCAGCAGGGCGATGCGCTCGCCCCCCTCCACCTCCAGGTTGACGTCGGAGAACAGGGTGCGGCCGTCAAAGGACTTGGACAGGCGCTTGATGGACAGCACCTCGTCCCCCCGGAACTCCCGCTCGCCGAAGCGGTTTTCCATCTTCCGCTCCTTTTTGGGGCGGTCGGTGACCCGCATGCGCTCGATGCGCTTCTCCATGGACTGGGCCCGCTTGAAAATCTTGTCGTTGCCCGAGTAGGCCCAGATCCGCAGCTGCTGGGCGGCCTTCTCCAGCTGCTGGATTTTGGCCTGCTCCTTTTCGTACTGCTTCAGCTGCTCCTCATAGCGCCGTTCCTTTTCCACGGCGTAGAAGCTGTAATTGCCCGAGTAAAACTCCGCCTTTCCCTCCTTGATCTCGATGATGCGGTCCACCACCTGATCCAGGAAATAGCGGTCGTGGGAGACGGTGAGCACCGTCCCCTTGAATTTCTCCAGATACTCCTCCAGCCACTCGGTGGCCCGCAGGTCCAGGTGGTTGGTGGGCTCGTCCAGCAGCAGGATGTCGGTGTCCTCCAGAATCAGCCGGGCCAGATTCACCCGGGTCTTTTCCCCGCCGGACAGCTGGTCGAACAGGCGCTCCCGCATGTCCTGGGAAATGGACAGGCCGCTGCACACCTTGTTCTTGCTGGTGTCCGTCTCGTACCCCCCGCCGGCCTGAAAGGCGGCGGACAGCTTATCATACCGGGCCAGGAGGGCGGGGTCGCCGGATTTCCCCATCTCCTCCGCCAGCCGCGTCATCTCCCCCTCCATCTCATGGAGGGGGGCGAAGGCGGCGTCCAGCACGTCCTCCACCGTGTAGCCCGCCGGGTAGACGGGGATCTGGGAGATCAGCCCCATCCGCCTGCCCGGGGCAATGACCACCTCCCCCTCGTCATAGTCCATAACGCCGGTGAGAATGCGCAGCAGGGTGGTCTTGCCGCAGCCGTTGGGCCCCAGCAATCCCACCCGTTCACCGCTGTCAATCTGAAAGGACAGTCCGTCCAGTATCTTATGTCCGACCTCAAACTCCTTGACCAGGCCGGATACCGATAGTTCGATCATTTCTTGTCTCCACGCTCATTTGTATGATATGATGGGGCGGGAAACCCCATACTTTCTGTTCAGGAGGTCCTGTTCATGGACGCAATCCGCTGGGAACACAACACCCTCTGCCTGCTGGACCAGACCAGACTGCCCGCCGCGGAGGTCTGGCTGCACTGCACCGACTACCGCCAGGCGGCACAGGCCATCCGCACCATGGTGGTGCGGGGCGCCCCCGCCATTGGCATCGCGGCGGCCTATGCCATGGTGCTGGCCGCCCGGGAGGGGGCGGCGGCCCCGGACTTTTCCGCCTTCATGGCCCGGGCCAAGGCTCTTCTGGCCGCCAGCCGGCCCACAGCGGTCAACCTGTTCTGGGCGCTGGACCGGATGGAGCGCTGCTGGGAGGCCTCCGGCCCCGACCTGCTCCGGCTGGAGCGGGAGGCCCAGGCCATCCACCGGGAGGACCTGGAGATGAACCGGGCCATGGGCCGGTACGGGGCGGAGCTGGTGCCCCAGGGGGCCCGCATCCTCACCCACTGCAACGCCGGTGCGCTGGCCACCGGGGGCTATGGGACTGCCTTGGGCGTCATCCGGGCGGCCCACGCCCAGGGAAAGGTGTCCATGGTCTACGCCGACGAGACCCGCCCCCTGCTCCAGGGGGCCCGGCTCACCGCCTATGAGCTGGCGGCCGACCGCATCCCAGTCACGCTGATCTGCGATGGCATGGCGGGGGCCCTGATGGCAAAGGGAAAGGTGGACCTTGTTGTGGTGGGCTGCGACCGGATGGCGGCCAACGGGGACTTCGCCAACAAGATCGGCACCTACTCCCTGGCCGTGCTGGCCCGGTACCACCACATCCCCTTTTATACCGCCCTTCCCTCCACCACGGTGGACCTGTCCATCCCCGACGGGAGCCGGATTCCGGTGGAGCAGCGCAGCGCGCAGGAGGTCTCCGCCTTTGCCGGCCTGCCCACCGCGCCCGCGGATGTCCCGGTGTGGAATCCTGCCTTCGACGTCACGCCGCACGGCCTGCTCACCGGAATCATCACCGAACGCGGGGTGCTCCGCCCTCCCTTTGAACCGGAGCTGGACCGGCTGCTTCAAGCAACATAAGGCAGTTTTACTTTACGGCTCCCGGGTCAGCCGCAGCAGCTCGCCGGTCAGTTCCTCCAGCTTCATGCCCCGGGAGCCCTTGACCAGGATGGTGGCGTTGGGGCGGACCACCTGGGGCAGCTGCTCCGCCGCCGCCCGCCGGTCGGCGCAGTGGATCACCAGGGGCACCCCGGCGTCCCGGGCCCCCTGGGCGATATAGGAGGCCTGCTCCCCCACCGCCAGCAGGCAGTGGATGCCCGCCTTTCCCAGGCACTCCCCCACTCCGCTGTGGAGGGCGGGCGAGAAGGGGCCCAGCTCCAGCATATCCCCCAGCACCGCCGCCTTCCAGCTCCCCGGGCTGTCGGCCAGCACGCTGATGGCGGCCCGCATGGACTGGGGGTTGGCGTTGTAGGTATCGTCCAGGATGGTGATGCCCTCCCCCCGGCGCAGGATGTTCATCCGCATCCGAGTGGGAACAAACCGGGTCAGGCCGGCGGCAATCTCGTCGGGGGTGAGGCCCCACCGCTCCCCCACCGCCGCGGCGATGAGGGCGGGATAAACCATGTGCTCCCCCAGGGCGGGGATGTCCACCTCCCGGTCCATGGACGGGGTGGTGAGGCGGCAGCGGATGAAGCTGACCCCGTCGCCCCCCAGCACCTGGGCCCGGTACTCCAGCCCCTCCCCCGTGCCGCAGAACACCGCCTCCACCGGCGTGTGCCCCCGGAGGGAGGCCAGCATGGGGTCGTCCCCGTTGAGGATCAGCAGGCCGCCCTCTCTGATGTGGGGGATCAGCTCGCACTTGGCCTTGAAAATGTTCTCCCGGCTGCCCAGCCGCTCGATGTGGGCGTCCCCGATGTTGGTGATGACCCCGATGTCGGGGCGGACGATGTCGGCCAGATAGTCGATCTCCCCCAGCCGGTCCATCCCCAGCTCCACCACTCCCCGCTCGCAGGAGTGGTCCAGCCGCAGCAGGGTCAGGGGCAGGCCCACCTTGTTGTTGAAGTTGCCCTCGGTCTTGAGCACCCGGTACCTGACCCCCAGCACGGCGGCGATCATGTCCTTGGCTGTGGTTTTTCCCACGCTGCCGGTGACGGCGGCGAAGGGGATGTCAAACCGGCTCTTGTACCAGGCGGCCAGATCCCGCAGGGCCTTCTGGGTGGCGGCCACCTTCACATAGAATTTGTCCGGGCGGTAGCTCTCCCGCTCCCGCTGGGTGAGACAGCCCACGGCCCCCCCCTCCAGGGCGGAGTTGATGTAGGCGTGGCCGTCAAAGCGCTCGCCGATGAGGGGGATGAACAGGGCGCCGGGGTGGATGGCCCGGCTGTCGGTGTCCACCCGCAGGATAGGAGTCTCCAGGTCGGTCAGGCCGCCCAGCAGGCGGCCCTCCACCGCCTCCAGCAGCTGGCCCAGGGTAATGGTCTCCATGCCTCAGCGGCCCTCCTTCCGCGCTTCCAGGGATCTCTGGACAATCTCCTCACACAGGGACGGGTAGTCGATGCCCACCACTGCCGCCTCCTGGGGCACCAGACTGGTGGGGGTCATGCCGGGCAGGGTGTTGATCTCCAGAAAATAGGGGGTTCCGTCCTCCGTCACAATGAAATCGGCCCGGGCATATACGGACAGGCCGATGGCCTGAAAGACGGCCAGGGCGGCCTCCCCCACCCGCTTCTCCCACTCCTCCGGAATCTGGGCGGGGCACACCTCCAAGGCGGCGCCAGGCTGATACTTGTTCTCGTAGTCGTAAAAGCCCTCCTTGGGGATGATTTCAATGGACGGCAGGGCCCGGTCCCCCAGGACGGCCACCTGGATCTCCCGGCCCCGGATATACTCCTCCAGCACGGTGCGGCCCCCCAGGGCCATGCTGGCCTCCAGGGCCTCCTCCAGCTCCCGGCGGTCCTCCGCGATGTAGACCCCGATGGAGGAGCCGCTGGCGATGGGCTTAACCACCACGGGCAGCGCAGTCTCCCGGACCAGCTGTCCCCGATTCTCCTCTGTCACGGTGACGGTCTGCCACCGGGGGGTGGTCACCAGCCCGGCGACCAGCCGCTTGGTCAGGTCCTTGTCCATGGCGATGGCAGAGCCCAGACAGCCCGAGCCGGTATAGGGCACCCCCAGCAGGTCCAGGGCGGCCTGGATGCGGCCGTCCTCGCCGCAGGCCCCGTGGAGGGCCAGATAGACCACGTCGGCCCCGGCGCACAGCTCCAGCACCCCCGGCCCGATGGCGGAGGGGCTGTTCCCCGGCCGGGATGAGCGCACCTGCTCCAGGTCGGGGGCCTGCCGGGACACCCGCTTGTATTCCTCCGGCACCGGATCACTGTAAAGGCTTTCCGCCTGCTTATCTTTGCCCACGCCGAAAAACAGGTCCACCAGGGCGGCCCGGTGCCCCCGCTCCCGCAGGGCCTGGCACACCATGGCCCCGGAGGAGAGGGACACGTTCCGCTCCGGGCTCAGTCCCCCGGCCAACACTAATATGTTCATCTTTTATCCACCAGCCTTGTCAATCTGCGCGCAGCAGAGCATACCTGTCTCATTCTATACGCTGATTGATTATTTTAGCACATCCGGCCCGGATTCACAAGGCAATCCGCAAATTTTACCTGTCCCGGCGCCTCCCGCCGGCCCAAAAAACAGGGACGTGCCCGGGCGGCACGTCCTCTGTCCCTGTCTCTGATTCTGACGGCGCCCTCACTTGGTCCCGAAGATCCGGTCGCCGGCGTCCCCCAGGCCGGGGACGATGTAGGCATGGTCGTTAAGCTTCTCATCCACGGCGGCCACATAGATGTCCACGTCGGGGTGGTCCTGCTGGATGCGGGCGACCCCCTCGGGGGCGGCGATGATGTTCATCAGCTTGATGTGTTTGCAGCCGTAGCCCTTCAGGAAGGTGATGGCCGCCGAGGCCGAACCGCCGGTGGCCAGCATGGGGTCCAGCACAATGACGTCCCGCTCGGCGATGTCGTTGGGCATCTTGCAGTAGTACTCCACCGGGGCGTGGGTCTCCGGGTCCCGGTACAGGCCGATGTGCCCCACCTTGGCGGAGGGGATCAGGTCCAGGATGCCCTCCACCATGCCCAGTCCGGCCCGGAGGATGGGGACGATGGCCAGCTTTTTGCCCGCCAGATGCTTGAAGGTGCCGGTGGCGATGGGGGTCTTGATCTCCACGTCCTCCAGGGGCAGGTCCCGGGTGGCCTCGTAGCACTCCAGGGCCGCGATCTCGGAGACGATCTCCCGAAACTCCTTCACGCCGGTGTTCTCGTCCCGCAGGATGCTCAGCTTATGCTGCAGCAGGGGGTGGTCCAGTACATGTACCTTTTCATTGAACATTGTCATGTTCCCCTTTCCTCTTGTGTTCTCTGTTGTTCCCGGGCCAGCCGCTCCCGCTCGGCCTGGGACAGCCGGTGGTAGACAGGAACCAGCTGTTCCCCGGAGACCAGCTCTCCCCGGGCGATCAGCTCCTCCGCCGCCCGGGCCACGCCCCAGGCGCTCTGCTGTCTCAGGTGCCTGGGGGCCAGCTCCAGACCCGGAACTTGCTCCGCCAGAGTATTATAGCACAGCTGTGCTCCGTCTCCAACGGCTATTTTGGGATTTTCGTATTTTTTCAGCTCCTCCCCCAGCTCCGCCAGAGAGATGGCCCGATCCGGGGTCAGGCGCTCCAGCCCACCGCCCCGGGCCAGAAACAGGGCGTTGTAGACCTGCTGCCGCCGGGCGTCCATGGCGCACACAATCAGCCTCCCCTCCAGATGGGCCAGAGGCCAGGCCATGGACTCCAGGGTGGAGCAGGGGGCGCAGGGCTTGTTCCCCGGCCAGGCCAGCCCCTTGGCGGTGGCCACCCCGATGCGCAGCCCGGTGAAGGAGCCCGGCCCCGCCGCCACGGCGATCACGTCCACCTCCTCCAGGGTGTGCCCGCTGTCCCGCAGCAGGGCGTCCACCATGGGCAGCAGAGTGCGGCTGTGGGTCAGGCCGCTGTTCTGAAAAAACTGGGCGGTCAGCTCCCCGTCCCGGCACAGGGCGGCGGAGCAGGCCGCCGCCGAGGTCTCCAAAGCCAATATCTTCATCGTCGTTCCCTCTCTCCGGTTTTCAGCCCTCACCCGTTGCTCCCGATGGTGATGACCCGCTGGCCGTCCTGCTCTCCCCGGCGGATGTCCACCAGGATGGCCCGCTCGTCCAGCTCCTCCTCCATATTTTCGCTCCACTCCACCGCGCACACCCCGCCCCGGGCCAGGTAGTCCGTCCATCCGATCTCGAACAGCTCCTCCATGCCGTGGAGGCGGTACAGGTCAAAGTGGAAGAGGGGCAGCCGTCCCCCCTCATACTCGTTCACAATGGTAAAGGTGGGGCTGGTCACCCGGTCCGTGACGCCCAGGCCCCGGGCCAGTCCACGGGTAAAGGCGGTCTTGCCCGCCCCCAGATCCCCGGTAAAGGCCACCACACAGGGGGCGGTCAGGCGCTCCCCCAGCCTGCGGCCCAGCGCCTCGGTCTCCTGTTCGCTGTTGGTTACAAATTCCGCCACCGCCGGCCCTCCGTTCACAGAAAATTTTCACTGCCGCCCAAGATTATACCACAGCCGCGGTTTACCTTTCCAGCAAAAAGTGATAAAATGATGACACATCTTTTTTGGAAGGGAGGCGGCCCCTTGTCGCTCCTGCTCTCCCCCCTGCGTGAATTCTGCAAGAAGGGCGACCTTCTGCTTTTGGGCTTGTGCCTGGCCGCCAGCGGCTACGGCCTGCTGCTCATCTTTTCGGCCACCCGGTACCTGGATTCCAACCGGTATGTGCTGGTCCAGCTCCTGGCCATTTTTTTGGGTGTTTTTGCCTATATTCTCCTCACCTTTGTGGATTTCCAGCTCTTTGTGGAAAAAAACTGGAAGTGGATTCTGGCCTTTAACATCTGCTTTATCCTGCTGCTGCTCACCCCCCTGGGCACCGACCACGGCATGGGCAACCGGAACTGGCTGTCCATCCCCGGCTTCCCCATCGACATCCAGCCCAACGAGGTGGTCAAGCTGCCCTTTGTCCTGCTGATGGCCCTGCAGTTTGCCCGCCTCCACGAGCGGGAGCAGGACGTCAGCTCCATCCCCTCGGTGGCCCAGACCGGGGGGCACGCCGTCTTTATGCTGGCCCTTATCGCCGCCGTCTGCGGGGACATGGGAATGTGCGTGGTCTATATGTTTATCTACGCCTTCATGGCCTGGTCCGCCGGAGTCAAGATCCGGTGGTTCGTCCTGGTTGGAGGCGGTCTTGTGCTGGCCGCCGTCATTCTGTGGCTGTTCATTCTGCCCGAGACCAGCTGGTGGACCGACTACCGCATCATGCGCTTCCGGGTGGTCTTTGACCACGACCTGGACCCTCTGGGCCGGGGTTACCAGCAGTCCCGGTCCATTCTGGCCATCGGCTCGGGGCAGATCTTCGGCCAAGGCTATCTCAACGGCACCCAGACCCAGGCGCTCAACAACGACGCCCTGCCCGCCCGGCACACCGACCTCATCTTCGCCGTCTGCGGCGAGGAGCTGGGGCTGGTGGGCTGCGCGCTGCTGCTTCTGCTGCTGGGGGGCATCGTGCTGCGGTGCGTCTGGGTCAGTCGCCAGGCCAGCTCCCCCTTCTCCGCCTATGTGGCCATGGGGATGGCCGGGATGCTGTTCACCCAGATCTTTCTCAACGTGGGCATGTGCCTGTATGTGCTGCCTGTCATGGGACTCACCCTCCCCTTCATCAGCTACGGAGGGTCCTCCATCATCACCCTGTACGCCGCCATGGGCATCGTCTCCAGCGTCAAGGCCAGGACGCTGCCCAGCTGGCTGCGGGACCGAAACCCGCTGTAAAACCAAAACCGGGAGACCGCTTTATAAATTTCAGAGTTTGGGGGAATAGAGTTTATATTCTTTCTTGCGGGACAGACCGCCCTGTGCTATACTGTACCCGCTTCAAGAGCAGAGTAGGTTCCTGCGCGTAACGAGCAGATCACGCTCCAGTGCCCGCCGAATGGGGAGTTGTCGGCGGGACGAACAGCCCGCGCGCTGACGGTGCAGGAATCGCATCCCATTGCTACATAATAAGAAGAAACGCAGTTTCTTAACGCCTCTTTTTATGTAGCCAAACATAAAAGGAGGCTTTTTTATGCTGTGCTTTCTGACCTGACGTCCGCCCTTCCGCCGCCGGCCCTGCCGGCGCACCGCCGCACACACTGAATTTTCATCTTTTTAAGGAGGCGTCAGCCATGACAAATGCCAATCCGCTGGTCCGGAAAATCGCCGTGATCGGAATGCTCCTGGCCGCCCAGGTAGTGGCCGGAATGTTTATCTCCATCCGCCTGCCCATCGCCACCGTCGGCTTTACCTTTCTTCCCCTGAGCATCACCGCGATCCTGTATGGCCCCGTCTGGGGAGCTGTTTCCGCCGTGATGGGGGACTTCCTCATCGCCTTCCTGGGCCCCTACGGCTACTATCCCCCCATGGCCACCACCGCCCTGCTCAGCGGTCTGATCTACGGCCTGTTCCTCTACCGCAGGCCGGTGACCCTGCCCCGGGTCGTTCTGTGTGTCCTGACCGAGAGCCTGCTGTGCAGCATCCTGCTCCAGACCTACTGGATCACCACCCTGTCCGGACAGGGATATCTGGCCCTGCTCCCCATTCGGCTGGGGCAGAACCTGATCACCGCCCCCGTCAGCATCCTGTGCATCCGGGCGGTGGCGCCGCGGGTGGCCTCTCTGGTGCCGGAATACCGGCTGGCCCGCCCGGCTCAGCAGCTCTGAGGCGGCCCCATGTCGCTGGATTCCTTCCGCCGGCATTTCCGGCAGACCACCGAACGGGGCATCTTTTTTGACAACGCCTCTATGGGGCCGGTGGCACCTCAGGTCACCCGGGCCATGACGCAGTGTATGGAGCTGCGCCAGGCCATGCCCATGAAATATTACCGCTATGCCCAGGAGCTTTTTCCCCAGTGCAGGGCCCGGCTGGCCCGTATGATCGGGGGGACGGCGGAGGAGATCGCCTTCACCGAGAATGTCACCTACGGCATCAACTCGGCGGCCCTCTCCCTCCCCCTGTCGCCGGGGGACAACGTGCTCCTCTGTGACCGGGAGTTCGGCTCCAACGTCTACCCCTGGCTCCGTCTCCAGAAGGAGAAGGGGGTGGAGGCCCGCATTGTCCCCAACGACGGGGGCGGGCTCACCCTCCCCCTGCTGGAACGGTACGCCGACCGGCGCACCCGGGCGGTTGCGGTGAGCAGCGTGGAGTTCTCCGACGGCTTCGCCGCCGACCTGGAGGCCATCGGCAGCTGGTGCTCCGCCCGCGGCGTCTATCTGGTGGTGGACTGCGCCCAGTCCCTGGGGGTGATGCCCATGGACGTGAGGCGGTTCCGCATCGACTTTCTGGCCGGGCTGTCCTCCAAGTGGCTGCTGGGCCCCTTCTCCACCGGCTTCCTCTACGTCCGCCGGGAGCTGGCCGGCGAGCTGATGCCCCCCTTCGTGGGGGCGGACAGCGTCAAGGGGGATGTGGACGCCCTGGACTACGCCCTGGAGCTGAAGGACGGGGCCGCCCGCTTCGAGGGGGGCCTGCCCAACGCCCCGGGCATCGCCGGGCTGAACGCCTCCCTGGCCCTGATGGAGGAGACGGGACTCGATCAGATCCGCCGGGAGGCCTGGCGGGTCAGCGGCCTGTGGATTGACGCCCTGCGGGAGCTGGGCGCGGAGCTGGCCCCCTGCGCCCTGTCCGACCGTACCCGGTCCACCATCGTCTCCTTCAAAACCCCCGACGTGCCAGCCGCCTATCAGGCCCTGCGGGAGGGGGGCGTCGCCTGCTCGGTGCGGGGCGGCTATGTCCGCACCGGCATCCACGCCTTCAACACCGATCAGGAGGTGGAGCGGGCCGCGGAGGTCCTGCGCCGCCACCTCAGGGGCTGACTCTTTCAGAACGGAATATCAGAAGGCCGGACCGCATGGGAATGCGGTCCGGCCTTCGTCTGTCCAAAAAGCCGCCTGCTCCGGCTGGGCTTTGCCCTCTCCCCGATCAATGAGGATCATTGATCTTCTTCATATACATAGTCTTTGAAATAGTCCGTTTTATCTTGATAGTCTAACCATAACTCAAACCATCCCCAAAAGTCCTGCCGTTCGCAGCAGGGCTGAACGCCTACATCCGAGAAATTCCAAACTTCTCCGCGGCATTTTCCACTAACAATCAAGTTATAGCAATCACAGTCACCAAAATCTATCAATTCAATTTCGCCTTGAAAAACCTTTGTTTGCATTTCCTCTCGAATTACATCATCATCTCGATCATCATCTTCCCAAATCCAGGCTTCTTCAAGCATAAAGAGATGGGATAAATCCCTCTGCTCTATGCTTTCTAATTTGTTCAGATGAAAACCCGGATGGTCACAGCCGTCCCCCACAGACTTCAAAAACATGCGATACGCCTGCGGCAGCCGAATTTTGCAGTTCTTTTCAAATGCCTCAATTTAATTTTCGGAAAGACATTCTCCCATTTTGATCTTTTTTTCAATCACTTTTTTCTGAATCCGGGCGATCACATCTTCATGATCCTTTGGATCATAAACAGGCATAGAACCATTCCCTCCAAATTCCGATCTGCCGCTCTGTCTCATGTTCCATTATACCATGTCCAAAGCTCGATCTCTGCCAGTCTTTCGCTTTTTCACAGCAGGGGACGGCGGCCTTCCTGATTCTGCATCACATGGCGGCGGGGACGTGGATGACTCCCACGGGGCACTCCTTGACGCACAGCTGGCAGCCCACGCACTTGGACTGGTCGATGTAGGCCACATTGTTTTCCACCGTAATGGCCTCCTTGGGGCAGGCCTTGGCGCACTTCATGCAGCCGATGCAGCCGGCGGTGCAGGCCTTCCGGGTCTCGGCCCCCTTGTCCTTGTTCTGGCACAGAACCACGGGCTTGCGCTTGTGCTCGGGCACCACCTGGATGACGTGGTTGGGGCAGACGGCGGCGCAGGCGCCGCAGCCGGTGCACTTCTCCCGGTCCACCTTGGCAATGCCGTCCACAATGTGGATGGCGTCAAAGGCACAGGCCCGGGTGCAGTCGCCGTAGCCCAGGCAGCCGTACTTGCAGGCTCCGTCTCCGCCGTACAGGCCCTTGACGGCCTGACAGCTCTGCAGGCCCTCAAAGTCATACCGCTTGGAGGTCTTGCCGCAGGTGCCGGAGCAGGCCACCACAGCCTTCATGGAGGCCACCGCGCCGGCCTCGACGCCCATGATCTCGGCAATGGCGGCGGCTGTCTTGGCCCCGCCGGGGATACACTTGTTGATGGCATTGCCATCCTCCACCACGCTCTTGGCGTAGTCGGCGCAGCCCGCGCAGCCGCAGGCGCCGCAGTTGGCGCCGGCCAGCACGCCGGTGATCTGCTCCACCCGCTCGTCCACCGGGACGTACATGACGATGGAGGCTGCCACCAGGATGACCGCGCCGATGAGGCCGATCACCGTGACCAGGACCACCGCCATCAGGATCATTTGCATATCCATTCTAATTTCCCCCTCCTATCACACGCCGAAGATGTTCTCGACGATGCCGCCGAAGCCCATGAAGGACAGGGAGACCATTGCCGCGGACACCAGCGTGATGGGCAGGTCCTTGAAGCACTTGGGCGGCATGGCCTGCTCCACCCGGCGGCGCACGCCGGAGAACAGTACCATGGCCACCAGATAGCCGATGCCGGCGCCTGCCGCGCAGACGATGCTCTCCAGGAAGTCATAGCCGTTGTCGATGTTCAGCACGGTCACGCCCAGGATGGTGCAGTTGGTGGTGATCAGGGGCAGGTACACGCCCAGGGCCTTGTACAGGGCGGGGATGTACTTCTTCAAAATGCTCTCCAGCAGCTGGACCAGAATGGCGATGATCAGGATGAACACGATGGTCTGGAGATAGCCCATATCCCACTTCAGGGTGCCGTCCGCATTGGCGGGGGTCAGCAGGAAGGTCTGAATGGGCCAGGTGGCAGCGGTAGCCAGCACCATGACGAAGGTGACAGCCAGGGACATGCCCACCGCGCTGTCCAGCTTCTTGGACACGCCCAGGAAGGGGCAGATACCCAGGAACTGAACCAGCACATAGTTGTCCACCAGGATCATGGAGAAAAAGATAACAGCAAGCTCAACAGCCATTACGCATTCCCTCCTTCCGCAGCCTCAGCAGGGGCGGCAGCCTTCTTCTTGGAGCGGGTGGTCAGCCAGGTGGCCGCCGCCATCATCACGCCGAAGATAAAGAAGCCGCCGGGGGCGCTGGTCATAATGGTGAAGGGGTCGATGCTCTCGGGCAGGACCTGGATGGCAAAGCCCTCGGGCAGGAAGGGGAACAGGCCGTCCAGCCCGGACATCCAGGTGCCGGAGCCCAGGATCTCCCGGATGGTGCCCATGATGGTCAGGGTGACCATAAAGCCCAGGCCCATGCCCAGGCCGTCCAGAGCGGAGTCCAGGATGCCGTTCTTGGAGGCAAACATCTCCGCCCGGCCCAGAATGATGCAGTTAACCACGATCAGGGGCAGGTACACGCCCAAAGCAGTGTCCAGGGCGGGTACAAAGGCCTCCACCAGCATCTGCACCACCGACACGAAGCCGGCGATGACGGTGATGTAACAGGGAATCCGCACCTGATTGGGGATGATGTTCCGCAGCGCGGAAATTACGATATTGGAGCACACCAGCACAAAGGTGGCCGCCAGGCCCATACCGATGCCGTTGGAGGCCATGGTAGAGGTGGCCAGGGTGGGACAGGTGCCCAGAACAAGCACCAGCACAGGGTTTTCCGTTAAAAATCCGTTGGTAAAAATTTTCAGCTTGTTATTGCTGCTCATCTCGACTCACCGCCTTTCAAGGAATCTGGTTGTAGGCTTCGATGGCGGCATTCACCGCATCAATCACCGCAGTGCTGGAGACGGTGGCGCCGGTATGGGCGTCAATGTCCACGCCCAGCGTCAGCTGCTGGGCCGGCAGGCCCACATACTGGCCCAGGTATTCCGCACTGTCCACCACGTTGGTGCCGATGCCCGGACTTTCGCCGTGACTGGTGACAGTGAGGGCCTCGATGGCGCCGTCGGCGTTGATGCCCACCATGACCACCACCTCGCCGCCGTAGCCCCGGGCGGAGGTGGTGAACACATACCCGGCGCCGTTGTTGGCCTCATAGACGGCAGAGACGCCGTCCACGGCGATGCCGGGCACCTCGGTGAAGTCGTCGGCCTCGGGCAGGACCTGGAGCCGGGCGGCGTTCTCCGCCTCGATCCGGGCCGCCTCAATAATGGGAGCGGTGACCTCGTTGGTGGCGGCCAGGGCGGCCGTCACCACGACGCAGATGACGGAAAGCACCACAATGGGCTTCCAGATGCGATTCCAGTTGTTCATTTCCCGGCACCCTCCTTATTCTTCTTGACTTTGGCGATGCCCAGGCGGTCCTGACGGGTGAGGACCTCGATATAGGGTACGGTGAAGTTCATCAGCAGGATGGAGAAGGAGACGCCCTCCGCCATGGTGCCCAGGAACCGGATGGCCCAGGTGATGATGCCCAGGCCCAGACCGAAGATCAGCTTGCCCTTGTCGGTGGTGGGCGAGGTGACATAGTCGGTGGCCATGAAGAAGGCGCCCAGCATCAGGCCGCCGGAGAGCAGCTGCACGATGGGGTCCTGGCCGGAAACCAGGCTGAGCACGGCCACGGTGGCCAGATAGGTCACCGGGATAATGGGGCTGATGACCTTGGTGGCAATGAGGAAGATGCCGCCGGCCAGAATGGTGATGGCGCAGGTCTCGCCCAGAACGCCGCCGTGGGTGCCCAGGAGAAGGGTCACATAGTCGCCGCTCCCCAGCTGGTCAGCCACAGCCAGGGGGGTGGCGGAGGCCAGGGCGTCGATGCCGCTGTCGGGAATGGGATAGGAGGACATGGCCCCGGCAAAGCCCATGGCCATGGCGATGCGGCCCACGATGGCGGGGTTGGCGATGTTGTAGCCCAGGCCGCCAAAGAGCTGCTTGACAATGACAATGGCGATGAAACAGCCCACCAGGGCCATCCACCAGGGCAGGCTGGCCGGCAGGTTGAAGGCCAGCAGCATGCCGGTGACCACGGCGGAGAAGTCGGAAACGGCGACCTCCCGGCCCATCAGCTTGCAGTAGGCCCACTCGAAGAACACACAGGCGATCACGCACACCGCGGTGAGGATCAGGGCGTTGATCCCGAAAATCAGGATGGAGGCGATGAGGGTGGGGCACAGGGCCAGACACACCTTCATCATGATGGACTGGGTGGACTCCGCACTGGTGATGTGGGGGGCCGCGGTGACAATCAGTTTGTTGTTGGCCATCACTTTTTACCTCCATTCTTCATCATGATCTTCGCCAGGGCGATGGAGGGGGCCAGCGGCCGCTTGGCGGGGCAGACGAAGGAGCAGGTGCCGCAGCTCATGCACAAATCGGCGTTGAGCTCCACCAGCAGGTCCACGTTGCCGTCGTTGTAGGCCTGTACAATTTCCTTGGCGGACAGACCCAGGGGGCAGGCGTTGGCGCACCGGCCGCAGTGGATGCAGTTGGTGGCCTTGGGAATATGGGCCCACTTTTTGGAGAAGGCCAGCACGGCGTTGTTGTTCTTCAGCACGGGCTGGGACAGGTCGGCGATACAGTTGCCCATCATGGGGCCGCCGTAAAGAACCTTGCCCGGCTCGTCGGTAAGACCGCCGCAGAAGTCCAGCAGCTCCTGCACCGGGGTGCCGATGACCACCTCCACATTCTTGGGGTCCTTGACGATGTCGCCGTCCACAGTGAGCCGCTTGGTGACCAGCGGCATGCCGGTGGCCAGATATTTGCCCACAAAGGCGATGGAGGTCACGTTCATCACAATGACGCCCACGTCGGAGGGCAGGCCGGGGAAGGGGACCTCCCGGCCGGTGCAGTTCTCGATGAGCACCTTCTCAGCGCCCTGGGGGTAGCGGCAGGGCAGCGTCTTGACCTCAACCCCTTCAAAGTCGATGGCCGCCTTGATATGTTCAATGGCCTTGGGCTTGTTGCCCTCGATGCCGATGACGCACTTGGGAATTTCCAAATACTTCATCACCGCCTTGATGCCGCTGAGGATGTACTGGGTGTCCTCCAGCAGGCAGCGGTTGTCCGAGGTGATGTAGGGCTCGCACTCGGCGCCGTTGACGATGAGGGTGTCAATCTCATCCAGGTTCTTGGGAGCCAGCTTCACCGCCGCGGGGAAGCCTGCGCCGCCCAGGCCCACCAGGCCGCTGGCCCGGACCGCGTCCTGGAAGGACTTCAGGTCGGTGACCTGGGGGGGCGCCACGGAGGGGTCCACCTTCTGTTCCCCGTCGGGGATGATGACCACCGCGGTCTGGACCGCCCCGTTGGGGGCGGTGATGGTGGTGATCCCATCCACAATTCCCGACACGCCGGAGTGAATGTCAGAGGAGACAAAGCCCCCCGATTTTCCCACCACGGTGCCCACATAGACCTGGTCGCCCTTGGCCACCGTGGGCGAGGCGGGGGCTCCGATGTGCTGGGACATGGATAATACGATTTTGGAGGGCAGCGGCATCACTGCCGTCTCCATGCTGGAGGTCCGCTTTTCATGCGGCACTCCCGCGCCCAGTGCTGAGCGCCTGAGAAATTTGCTCATTCGGATTTCAACCTCCCTATAACTGCAGTCGCTGGAATCAAACAGGCTGCCTGTCTCTTTTCCGCCGGCTTCTCCCTTCCAACACGCGCCGGGGACCGCTTCCCCTCCCTATCTCAGAATTTTCTTGTCCGCACCCGATGGTGCGCGACAAAGCCCGCCGGCCCCCATCCTCCGGTTGCAGAGAGGCAGGAGCCGTCGGTCACGCTTGCAGGGTTTATCATACACCGTCCTGCAAGAAATTGCAAGAATTTATTTAAAAAACCAGGCGCAGACCGGGAAAAAGCTTCGGGCGCCCCTTTACAGAAAAATCCGGCACAGGGGAAATTCCCCTGTGCCGGATTTTCGCCGTATCTCTCTCAGCAGCAGCCGCAGTTGTTGTTGCCGCAGCCGCAGCCATTCCCGGAGCCAAAGCCGTTTCCGCAGCAGCAGCACACGATGATGAGCAGAATGATGATCCACAGGCAGCCCCCGCCGCCAAAACCGTTATTGCAGCACCCCATTTGAGTACCTCCCGATATGAAGTTTTAAGAGAGGCTGTTTGCCGCTCTCACCCCATCATATTCACGCCGGGCCGGGAGGTTCTGCCCTGTCACAGGATTTTTTCAGAAAAGGCCCGGAGCATGGCGGCCACCTCGGCCCGGTTGGCGCTCTGCCTGGGGCTGAGCGTGAGGGCGTCGGCGGAGGAGGAGCTGACAATCCCCTGCCCCACCGCCCAGGACATGGACTCCAAGGCCCAGCTGTCCACCGTGCCCAGGTCCTGATATCCCGAAAGGTCGGCCCCCGCCCCGGGGGTCAGGCCCAGATAGCTGCGGGTGAAGCTGTAGAGGAGGGTGACCACCTCCTGCCGGGTAACCTGCTGCTCGGGGCTGAAGGTATTCTCACCGGTGCCGCCGGTGATGCCCTGGGCGGCGCCCCACTTCACATAGTCGGCGTACCAGGCGGACTCGGGCACGTCGGAAAAGGAGACGTCAGCCGCCTGGAGCTCGTCGGCCGGGGCGCCCGCCATCTGGTAGAGCACCGTCATCAGCATGGCCCGGTTCATGGGCTCGCCGGGTCCGAACTCATGCTCCGACATGCCGGAAAACAGGCTGTTGGCGTAGACATAGGAAACCGGGTCATAGAACCAGTCGGTGCGGCAGACATCATAGAAGGGGGTGCTCTCCCCCTCCCCTGCCGTATAGGTGTAGGCGCCCTGAACGCCCATGCTGGCCGCCCCCGAGATGACCTGGGCCTGGACCGTGGTGTCCTCCCCCGCCAGATAGCGGTGTCCGGCCGTCAGCCGTCCCCCCGAGGCCACCTCGGCCCCGTCGGTCACATCAATGAGGGCGCCGTTATGGGTGACGGTCACCGTCCCCTCCAGCAGCAGCAGGCCGGAGCCTGTCCCCACCTCCACCGTGTCCCCGTCGGACCACTCCCGGGGCTGGAGGGCGGCGCTGTAGCTGCCGCCGGCCTGGCCGCCCAGGTAGCTTGACTGGAGCTGGTCCAGCTGCTCCTTGGCGGCGTCATAGGTCTCCTGAAGCTTTTCGCCGGCCGCCTGGGTTCCCTGCTCCACCGCCTGGGGGAAAAAGACCTCCTGAAGGTAGCGCAGGGACACCAGGCTGTCCCCCGAGGAGAGGGCGTAGGCCCCGCAGGCCAGAACAGCCAGCACCCCTGTCAGGCACAGGAGGCGCGCGGCAGATTTTTTCACAGCTTTGTCCCCTCCTGTTCGTCCTGCTCCAGCTGACCGTCCTCCCGCTGGGAGATCATGTAGCTCAAGGCCAGCAGACTGTCGGAAAAATGGACCGACTCCACCACCACATTCTCCTGGGAGATGGAGATCTCATAATTGGTGAAGTTCCAAATTCCCTTCACCCCGGCGGCGGCCAGCCGCTCCCCCATCTCCTGGGCGGCTGAGATGGGCACCGTCAGCATCCCCACGTCTGTCGGGTTCTCCGCGATAAAATGCTCCAGCGTGTCGGCGTGGTACACCGGAGTTCCGGCGATGCGGGTGCCCACCACCTGGGGATTGACGTCAAAGGCGGCCAGCAGCTTGAAGCCGTTGCTGGAAAAGCGAAAATTTTCAATGATGGCCCGTCCCAGGTTGCCGGTGCCCAGCACCACAATGGTGTGCCCCCGGCTGATGCCCAGAATCTCGCCGATCTCCTCCTTCAGGCTGTCCACCTTGTAGCCGTAGCCCTGCTGGCCGAAGCCGCCGAAGCAGAACAGGTCCTGCCGGATCTGAGAGGCGGTAAGCCCCATGGACTTGCCCAGCACGCTGGAGGAGATGCGGACCACGCCGGCGTCCTGCAGCTCGGAGAGCTGGCGGTAATACCGGGGCAGGCGGCGGATCACCGCGGTGGATACTTTGGAATTGCGCTTCAATGGAACACCTCCACTTCCGTCTCCGGCCGCGCAAGCCGGGGAAATCTGGTTGTTTTGTTACAGTTTACTCTATCTGTACCCCGCTGTCAAACCTTTTTCCCTCGGGACAGCCTGTCCGCTCCCGTCCGGCGCCCCTTATTTTCCCCGTTTCAGAAGGAAAAACGCCGCGGACCTGCGGCCCGCGGCGTCCAAATATCAGATAGTTCGGCTTCGTCCCTCAGTTCCAGAAGTCGGTTTTCTGCTTCAGGCCGATGGAGGCCGCCTTGAACACCGGATTGCGGCCCGTCCGCTTCTGTGCGGTGTAGTCGTTCAGGGCCCGAACAGCCGGCCCGGCCAGCAGCACCAGGACGGGCAGGTTGATCAGCACCATGACCCCCATCATTACCTCGGCGATGCTCCACACCAGGTTCAGCTCCATCTGTGCCCCCAGGAACACCACCAGGGCGGCAATCACCCGGAACACGTTCATCTGCCAGTTGGGCAGCGTACGCCTGGCGATGTAGTTCAGACAGCCCTCGCAGTAGAACAGGTTGCCCAGCAGGGTGGTAAAGGCAAACAGCAGCATGGCCACCGTGATAAAGTAGGGTCCCACCGAGCCGAACACGGTGCTCAGCGCCAGCTGGACATAGGACGCCCCGTCCTGCATGGAGATGTCGGGGGCCACACCGGAGCACAGGCACATCATGGCGGTGGCCGAGCACACCAGCAGGGTGTCGATAAAGACGGAGAGCATCTGGACCAGCCCCTGCTTCACCGGATGGGACACATTGGCCGCCGCCGCGGCGTTGGGGGCGGAGCCCACGCCCGCCTCATTGGAGAACAGGCCCCGCTTGATGCCCTGCATCACCGCCGACCCGGCAAAGCCGCCGAAGATGGCCTCCACGTCAAAGGCCCCCTTGAAAATAGCGGCCATCACGCCGGGCAGCAGCTCAATGTTCATGACCATGACCACCAGGGCCATGAGGATATACAGCACCCCCATCACGGGGACCAGCACTCCGGTGATGCGCACCAGACGCTTGCCGCCCCCCAGGATGCACACCGCCACCAGAATGGCCAGCAGCGCCCCGCCGATGACAGGGACGTTGACCTGGGTATAGAAGTCGTAGGCCGTCATGGTGGCGATCATGTTGAAGGAGGCCAGCATATTGAAGCCGCCGGCGTAGGTCAGGATCAGCACCACCGCAAAGACCACCCCTAAAAAACGGCTGTGAAGGGCGGCCTCGATATAGTAGGCCGGGCCGCCGTAGCTTCCGCCGTGGGCGTCACGCTTCTTGTAGATCTGCGCCAGGGTGCTCTCGATAAAGGCGGAGGCCCCGCCGATGATGGCGATGAGCCACATCCAGAACACCGCGCCGTAGCCCCCGATGCAGATGGCCCCCGCCACCCCCACAATGTTGGCGGTACCCACCCGGCTGGCGGTGGACACCATCAGCGCCTCAAAGGCGGAGATGGAGTTGCGGTCCCCCGTCTTTTCCCCCACCACCCGAATGGACTCGGGGAGCAGGCGCACCTGGACCAGTCTGGTCCGTACGGTGAAATACAGTCCCGCCGCCACCAGCAGGATGATGAGAACATAGGTATACAACAGATCGTTCAGGTTCTGGACCAGCGCGGAAAAAGCTGCGTACATAAATCGGACCACCCGTCTCTCTCTCCATGTCTGAGCGCCCGGAAGCGCCCGCCCGGCCGTCTCCGGATGCAGCCGGAGCCACACGGTGATAGTGTACCACACTCTCCCCCAATTGACCAGTGTTTATTTCCACAATTCGCCGTTTTTCCGGCGGTATCTCTACATCATGCGGATGATCTCCTTCTTCAGCCGGCTGATGATCCGCTTTTCCAGCCGGGAGATGTAGGACTGGGAGATGCCCAGCAGGTCGGCCACCTCCTTCTGGGTGCGCTCCCGCCGTCCGTCCAGACCGAAGCGCATGGTGATGATGGTCCGCTCCCGCTCGTCCAGCCGGTCCATGGCCTGGCGGAGCAGCTGCCGGTCCACGTCGGCCTCGATGGGCCGCATGACCAGGTCGCCGTCGGTGCCCAGCACGTCGGAGAGGAGCAGCTCGTTGCCGTCCCAGTCAGTGTTCAGCGGCTCGTCAAAGGACATCTCGGTCTTTTGGTTGGCCGTCTTGCGCAGGTGCATCAAAATCTCGTTTTCAATGCACCGGCTGGCGTAGGTGGCCAGCTTGATGCTCTTGGCGGGCTGGTAGGTCCCCACCGCCTTGATCAGCCCGATGGTGCCGATGGAGATGAGGTCCTCGATGTTGATGCCTGTATTCTCAAAGCGCCGGGCGATGTAGGCCACCAGGCGCAGATTGTGCTCAATGAGCAGGTTCCGGGCCCGGCCGTCCCCCTGCTCCAGGCGGGCAATGAGGAGGGTCTCCTCCTCCCGGGTGAGGGGGGCGGGCAGGGTATCGCTCCCCCCGATGTACATCACCTTGCCCGGCAGGCACAGCCCCAGCCGGGACAGCAGTCCCTCCAGCCGCTGCCAGAGCGTCATCCCAATTCCGCTCATTTGAGATCCGTCCTTTCTCCATCCAGCGGGCCCACCAGAGCCCGGTAGCTTCCTCCGTCCGACACCGGCGTGGGGGACAGGGCCACCAGCAGCGGCCCCCGGTCCACACTGTCCAACACCGCCCGGTCCGTCCGCAGCGCCAGCAGCAGCCCCCGCTCCACTCCCACCGCCCTGTAGGGCAGCAGCCGGAAGCGGCCCCGCCACTCCCCCGTTCCCAGCCGGGCCATGGCTCCCGCCGGGTCCAGCAGATCGGACCTGTCCGGCCGGCGGCCGGGCGGAAACAGGGAAAGGATGGCGTCCCACTCCGCCACCATGGCCGGTTTTCCCGACACCGGGTCGGCGAGGGTGTTCCCCGTGTCCACCAGAGCGGTGAGCTCCGCCCGCCGCTCCCCCAGCTCCAGCCGGACGGGGATCAGCTCCCCCGAGGCGGCTGTGTGCCGCCCCGCCCGGCGGAACACCAGCGAGAGCACCGCGTAGCACCCCGCCGCCGACAGCAGCACCATCTTCAAATCCAGCGGGGTATAAAAAACGCCCCTGTCCCCCAGACCCAGCCCCTGCCCCCCCAGCAGGCCGATGGCTACCACGCCGCCCCCGAAGGCGCAGGTGAGGGCCAGGAAAATGACCCCCTGGCGCAGCAGGCGGCGGCTCCCTCCGTAGGCGGCCAGCAGCATCAGGGCGGCACAGGCCGCCCGGCACAGGGGATGGGCCAGAAAGCCCAGCCCGGGCAGAAAGAGGGCCACGGCATACAGCCCCCCCAGCACGGCCCCCGCCAGAAAGCGCAGCCGCCGCAGGGGCTCCCCCGCCAGCCGGGCCGCCCCCAGCAGCAGCAGGTAGTCAATGAGGGCGTTGAGCAGAAACAGGGTGTCCACATAGATGACCGTCAACCGCACCGCTCCCCCTCTCCCGCCGCGCGCTCCGGCCCGGCAGAGATTATTATAGGAGCTTGGACGGGAGAAAGAAGTCATATTCGGCACGGATCTTTTGACGAATTTTTCCGCTCCTCCTTGACATCCCCGTGTTATCGGAATATAATATCGTTAGACGATATTGAGACCCGATAACTCCGGAGAGGAGGGCGCAGAGATGGGCGCCAAAGACCGCGTGACGCTGACCGAACCCATGTTTTATGTGCTGATGTCCTTTTTAAAGCGGGACATGTGCGGCACTGAGATCACGGAATTTGTGGACCAAAAGACCCGGGGCCGGGTGAAGCTGGGCCCGGGCACCCTCTACACCCTGCTGGCCAAATTCCAGGACGAGGGCCTGATCCGGGAGACCGAGGTGGAGGGCCGCAAGCGCACCTATTCCCTGACGGACAAGGGGCGGGAGGCCTTTCAGGAGGAGCTGGCGCGGCTGCGCGCCTGCGTCAACGACGGAGAGGAGGCGCTGTCATGAGGAGAACCGCGTTCCGCATCACCCCCTACGGGGGCTTCGACATCCCCGGCCTGGAGGGCTGGCTGGCCGCCCTGGCGGGCAAGGGGCTGCGCTACGCCGCCACGGCGGGGCCGCTGACCCTGTTCGAGCGGGCGAAGCCTCAGAGCGTCCAGGTCCACCTGGAGCCCATCCAGGGCAGGGTGGAGGAGGACCCGGAGCTGAACGCCATCTACCAGGCGGCGGGCTGGCGGTACTGGGGCATGTTCCGGGGCAGCTTCTTTGTCTACGCCTCCCCCGACCTGGAGGCAGAGGCCCACACCGACCCGGAGGTGCTGGACTACGCCCTGAAGCGCTTCTTCCGCCGGAAGCTGCTGGGCGGGCTGCTGCTGGCCTTTCTCAATGTTCTGCTGCTGGGGCTGTACCAGAACGGGGCCCTCTGGGATGTGAGCTGGACCTGGCTGCGGCACTACCCCCTGGACTCTCTGGACACCTGGCCCATCCTCCCCTGGCTGCTGTCCTTTGCCGGCTTTGTCCTCATCGACCTGGCCTACCTGCTGGGGCTGTTCCATTTGGCCCGGTACCGCCGGGCGGTACGGACGGGCCGCCGGACCAGGGGCCTGCGGGGGACCGGCTGGCTGACGGCAGCGGGGCTGGCGGTCCTGCTCCCCGTACTGGTCAACACGGTCCAATGCTTTGCCGGGATGGACTACTCCCCCTACGGCCTGGAGGGGTCCGGCTTTGTCACCCTCACCGATCTTGAGGGGGAGGATTTTCCCATCAGTCAAAGGCAGTTTTACCACATGGACTACATCTCCCACGGGGGCACCCTGCTGGACCCGGAGAGCTGGTATTTCCAGCAGTACGGCTTCATCCCCCCCAATCAGAGTCCCGACGACGTGCCCCACCTGGAGATCCGGGCCGTCCGCTATCCTCTGGAGGTCCTGGCGGAACTGCAGGTGGAGGAGTGGAGCCGCGTCTACACCAACGGTTCTCAGAAGTGGAAGGACCTGGGGCTGGTGGAGGGGGCGGACCAGGCCCTCTACGCCCCCCGGGAGGAGCGGACCCACACCAGCGAGATCACCGGGGAGACGCGGGTCTTTCTCCCCGGCGGCGAGCTGATTCTGCGGCGGGGCACCACCGTCCTTTACGCCGACTACTACGGCTACCAGGACCTGCCGGACCACCTGGACGCCTTTGTCCGCACCTTAAACAGCTTATGAACAGCCCGCAAGGAGGTTTTATTCCATGAAACATGTGCGAAAGCTCACCCCCACCCAGCCCTACGACGCGGCGGGGACGGAGAGCTGGCTGTCTGACATGGCCCGCAGGGGCCTCCACCTGAAAAAATACCGCCCCCTGTTCTGCACCTTTGAAAAGGGAGCGCCCGCCGAGGTGCGCTACCGGCTGGAGCCCCACCGGCGCCTTCTGGACGACGACCTGCCCCAGAGGATGCTGGACCTGTACGGAGAGTTCGGCTGGGAGTTTGTGGACGAGACAAACCGCTCCCTGCTCCTCTTCCGCACCCAGGACCCCAATGCCCCCGAGCCCCACACCGACCCGGAGCTCCAGGCCGGGGGGTGGCAGCAGCTGTACCGGAGCTACCGGAACACCTTCCTCTCCGACCTGCTTCTGGCGGTGCTGGTGGCCTTCTTTACCGGCTGGGCCCTCCTGTGGGACGGGATGCCCGTCTATGTCTTTCTCACCACCTCCGCCCCCCTGCTCCTGCTGCTGGAGGTGTGGTGCCTGTGCCAGCTGCCCCCCGCCTACCGGGATATGTCCATCCTGTCCGGCATGGTGCGGCGGCTGCGGGCCGGGGAGCCCCTGGAGCACCGGGGCCCCTATCCCCGGAGGCGGCCCTGGGCGGTGCCCGGCTTTCTGGTCTCGGTGGTGCTGATTGTCCTGCTGATCGTGGGCAATTATGTCTACCCCCTCACCGGGGGCGGGGCCAAAAATCTGGAGGAGTTTGACGCCTTCCCCCTCCTCTCCCTCGCTGAACTGGAGGGTGAGGACTTCCGGTCCGATTCCTTTGTGGTGAATGGGGTGGACTACGCCAACTTTTACCGGGTGGAGCGGTCTGTCCTCTGCCCCGCCCAGTGGGAGGTAATCCAGAGCGGGGACGGCCCCTCCTCCGGGCTGTGGGTGCGGCTGGAGCTCCGCCGCTATGATCCCCTGCTCCCCTTCCTCACCGCCCCGCTGGCCCGGGAGCTGCTGAATGAGGCCCTGGAGCTGGACGAGGACATCTGGTGGTCTGCCCCGGCGGGGGAGGAGATCACCTGGACGGTGACCGAGTACCCCGGCCTGGGCCTGGACTATCTGGCGGTGGCCCGGCGGGACAACGGCACATTTCAGGCGGCGGCCGCCGCCGGGAACGGCCGTGCGCTGGTGGTCCGGTACACCGGACACGGGGACCTGACCCAGCATTTGGAGGAGATTGCCGCCATGCTGCGGTAACAAGCTGTCCCGCCCCCCGCGGGACGCGGGCGCGCACGGTGCGCCCCTGCACACGTCTCTCAAACTGGATGGAGGTGCTTTTTATGGCAGATATGACAGCCGGAACCGTTAAAAAATGGGTCCCCTGCGAGCTGTACGACATCACCGGCCTCGAGGATTGGCTGAACGGCATGGCCGCCCAGGGGTACGCCCTGGGGGAGTGGCCCGGCTTCTTCTCCATCGGACGGGTGCCCTTTTACGAGGACCCGTCGGCAGTCCATGCCCGCTACCGGCTGGAGCCCACGATCAAGGACGGCCTCTCCCTGGCGGAACGGAAGGAGTCTTACCGGGAGCTGGGGTGGAGCTATGTGACCGAGGCTGCCCAGATATACGCTGTCTTTCGCTGCGACGACCCGCAGGCGCCTGACCTTTACACCGACCCCCAGAGCTTTGGCTGGGCCATGAAGCGGCTGATGGGCCGTCAGTGGCTGATCCTGGCGGGCCTGCTGATCTGGCTGGCCCTTGTATTCCGGAACCAGTGGAGACTGCTGTTCACCGCCCCGGCCATCATCCCCATGAATCTGGTCCTGAACGACCTTCTGATCCCCCTGTATGCTGTGCTGGTGGTCACGGTAGTCTCCGTCATCCTCCGGGACATCCGCCGGTTCCTCTTTTTCCGCCGGATGAAACAGCGGCTGTCCCAGGGGGAGTGGCCCAAATCGGGGGGCCGCCGGTATCCCGAGCTGCGCCAGCTTTTGGAGGTTGCCGCCCTTTTCGCCGTCCTTCTGGCCATTCTCCTGGTCTACCGTTTCGCCGGCGTGGGGCGCTCCGACACCCTGTCCGGCCCGGAGGACTGGAACTTTCCCCACATCACCTTGGACGAGGCGGTTCCGGCAGGGGCAGACTGCTCCAATGCTGACGCCCGGAGGGGTACCTTCCGGAGCTCCCTGCTGGCCCCGGAGCAATATACGGTGGTCCAGGACGGAACAGCCGTTCTCCCCGACGGGACCAGGCAGACGGCCTTCTTCACCCTGGAATATGTCCGCACCCTCTCCCCCGCCCTGGCTGGGGCGGTCCTTCAGGGCAAGGCGGAGGAGCGCAGGCAGGCCCTGGAGGAGTACCGGGTCAACTGGGAGGAGAACACCCCCTATATCCACGACCACACGGCGGCATTCGATTTCGTCCGGGAGGACGCGCCGGAGGTCCCCGGTCTGGACGAGGCGGTGCGCTTCACCTTCCAGTTCTCGGACGAGGACAGCCCGCGCACCTTCTACGCCGGGCGGCTGGGGAACCAGGTCGTCACCCTGTACTGCTCCGGAGCCGTTGATCCGGAGGGGGCGCTGGCGCTGCTGGTCCAGCGGCTGGGAGCGTGAGGTGCGGCACCTCCATGGGATACGGCGGGCGGCCACATGGGGCCGCCCCTACGAACGGCGTCAAGGGTGTCGCACCCTGCAAAAGGCACATGATTGGGCGGGCGGCTGATAGCCGCCCCTACGAGCGGCACGCCCTACATATTTCTTCCACAGGGGCGGGTGTTCCCACCCGCCCACAGGCCGATGAGACATCGGCCCCTACAGAATGGGCTTCCTAATTCCTAATTTTCATTCTGCATTCTGCCTTCTGCATTTCACTTAACTTCTATCTGACTGAAAGGGGCGATTGCTGTGAAAACCATCCGCAAATTCATCCCCGTCTCCCTCTACGACATCCCGGGCCTGGAGGCCTGGCTGGAGGAGCAGGCCGACGCCGGGCTGTTCCCCACCCACCTGGGCTCCTGGGCCGCCTTTACCGACACCGGCATGCCGGGCACCCGGTTCCGGCTGGACCCCTTCGCCAACCGGCAGGGGGAGGGGCTGGAGCCCACGGCCGAGAAGCTGGAGCTGTACCGGCAGGCCGGGTGGGAGTATGCCTTCCGGATCGGCCGGGCCTACTTCCTGTTCTACACCACCGACCCCGACGCGCCGGAGCTGTTTACCGACTATCAGAGCCAGGGGATGTCCCTGGACCGGCTGGCCCGAAGCCTGCGCTCCTACCGCAGGCGGCGGATTCTGGTCTGGGGACTTCTGGGGGTGATTCTGCTGGCCCTTCTGCTGTGGGGCAGTCAATTTGACGTACAGCCCGACCCCTTCGTCCGTCTGCCCCTCCTGCTGCTCTACCTGTTCGACCCGGTTCTGCTTCTCTTTCTGGCCTCCATTCTGCTCTACAGCGTCCCGGTCAATCGCCGGGACTACCGGACCCTGTTTTGCACCTACCGCGCGCTGAAGGAGGGGCTGCCTCCGCCCCCCTCCCCCGGGCCCAGCAAACGGATCGTCCGGGAGAATATCGCCGCCCTGGTTCTCACCCCTGTCCTTTTGGCGGCGGCCCTCTATCTCCAGTTTGGAAACGACGCCCTGACCGTCTGTCCCGTGGAGGAGTTCACCTCCCCCTACGTCTCCCTGCGGGAGCTGGAACAGGTCCCGCTGGGCCCCTACGAGACGGTCTACCGCCGCAACTCCGGACTGAGCAGCGAAAATGTGGCCCAGCGGCACCTCTCCCTCCTGTCCCCCGTGTGGTACGAGGTCAGCCAGGATCTGGACGCCCTCCAGCCGGGCCAGAGGCCCAATTACTACTCCCCCGATCCCCACGGCGGCGAGTACACCTACTCCCCCAATCTGGACATGACCTATTTTCACACCCTCCCTGTCCTGGCCAAGCCGGTGGCCCGGGCCCAGATGGACCTCTACCGGCTGGTCAACCTCTACTGGGACTACGAGGAGATTCCGTGGCCGGGCGCCGACTTTGTGATCCTGGCCACGGTGGAAGATGAGCCCTGGCAGATGGCGGCAGTGGGCCGCGGCGGCCGTGTGGCGGTGTTCCGGTACGCCGGCCAGGAGGACCTGGCCGGCCACCTGGACCTGCTGGCCGGAGCGGTGCTGGAATGACAAAGGAAAAAGCGCTGCGGCCCTTCTCCGGCGTTCCATAGGGACAATTTATGAACCTACCTGTATAACTTAATATTTGTTCCTGTGGAGGGAGGCTGTGTTTCGGCACAGCCTCCCTATTT
>CAJFVL010000018.1 GCA_904420465.1 uncultured Clostridium sp. | reverse complement strand
GGGGCTGGTGGGGGTGCTGAACTTCTTCAACGCCATCCTCACCGGCATCATCGCCCGGAAGCGGGAGTTCGCCGTACTCCAGTCCATCGGCATGACCGGCAGGCAGCTGAAAACCATGCTGGTGTACGAGGGCCTCTTCTACACCCTGGGCGCGGTGATAATTTCCCTGGTGCTGACCCTGGCGCTGGGCCCGGCGGCCTTCACCGCGGTAGGGAGCCTGTTCTGGTTCTTCACCTATCGGCTGGACCTGACCCCTTTCCTGCTGATCATCCCTCTCTTCGCCCTGCTGGGGACATCTATCCCCATTCTCACCGGCCGGGCGGCGGAACGTCACACCATCGTGGAGCGCCTGCGGGAGGAGTGAACGGCAAAGCTCTCCAGAGCCGCATGGCCTATGCGGAGCATCCCTTCTCTTCGCCGGCACCTGCCTCCTTCTGCGAGGCCGCATATAATAGGCATTATCCAGAAAGAGACATGCAGAGGACAATGCCGCGGACATCCTCTTCGGCCTCCGCCCGAGACTGTAGACAGGCGGCTTGCTTCTGCGCGGACAACCATGTATAATGCGGTTGGAGAGAAATTGGGACCAGGGTACGGCCGTGCGGATTCTGACGCCGGACCGCAGCCTGCCGCCGGTGGAGTCCGTGCCGGAGCGCCTGGCTTTTACGCACGGCCCCCAGGACAGACAGGGAGAAGAAATTATGATTTGTGAGATCTGCAGGGACGAGGCGTTTCTGGCCCGGAAGGCGGAGCCCGCCACTCCAGCCGACCTGCAAACCGCGGCCGATCTGCTGGAGACACTGGAGCACCACAGGGCCGGCTGCGTGGGTATGGCGGCCAACATGATTGGCGTCAGCAGGCGCATCATTGCCTTTGACAATGAGGGGACCTATCTGGTCATGTTCAACCCGGAAATCGTGAAAAGGTCCGGGCCCTACCAGGCGGAGGAGGGATGCCTGTCTCTCTCCGGCACCCGCCCGGCCAGGCGGTGGAAATCCATCAAGGTGCGCTGGCAGAACGAGAGGTTTCAGGAACGGATCAAAACCTTTACCGGCTGGACCGCCCAGATCATCCAGCACGAAATTGACCACTGCAATGGAATCATCATTTGAGGGGGCCTGGTCTGTGAAGCTTGCCATTCTCTCTGACACCCATGACCTGCTGCGGCCCGAGGTGCTGGAGCAGCTGCACACCGCCGATGCCATCCTGCACGCCGGGGATATCAGCTCCCAGGCCGTTGTGGACCAGATGGTGTCCATCGCGCCGCTGTACATTGTGCGGGGCAACAACGACAGGGAGTGGGCCCGGGCCATTCCCCACGACCTGACTGTCACCCTGGGCGGCGTCACCTTTTATATGGTCCACCAGAAAAAGGAGGTCCCCCCAGACCTCCCCGGCGTTGATGCGGTGGTGTTCGGCCACTCTCACAGGTATACACAGGAGGAGAAGGACAACATCCTCTGGCTCAATCCCGGCTCCTGCGGCCCCCGGCGTTTTCACCAGGAGATCACCATGATGATGGCAGAGGCGGCAGATGGGAGCATCCAGGTGGAAAAAATCCTGATTCCCCACAATCAAACGTGATGGAGCTGGGTCTGACAGTTCCCCTTCAGCGGTTTTTGAAGGAGAAGCCGCCGGCTTACGGCACCGAGCCGGACCGGCGGCTCTGCTGGGATCTCCACGTCATTGACCTGCGCGGGAGAAAATCTCTGCTGGCTGTCCACTGCCACAGCCGGTATGTCTTTGTCCGCTATGATGTGCCCCCCCTCCAGTGGGCAGATATCCCCGGGCTGTTTTGGAGCGGCTTGACAGAGAGCCTCTCCGCCGCCGGATTTCCCCAGCCGCAGATCGGCCGCTATCTGCAAAGAGCAGGCTCCTTCACCTTAACCCGCACCCATGGCCGCCGGGAGGTGGCCTTTTTGAACCGGGCCTGGGAGGATGTGCTGACCCTCGACCTGTGCCTGGACATGACCGGCCAGTCCCAGCCTCTGCTGGAGCACGCAGTCAATACCCGGCCAAGCCGATGTGTGGGGGTCGAGGGGCTGGGGACAGGACTGGAGCGGATCGCTGCGGCACTGCAATGAATGAAAGAGGCATAGCTATGAAAACAGAGCATACTGCAATTGGACGGATACCGGCCATCTTATACGGAGGCCCCGCGGACCGCGCCTATCTGTTTCTCCATGGACAGATGGGCTGCAAGGAGGAGGCAGAGCCCTTTGCCAATATTGTCTGTTCAAAGGGATATCAGGTTCTGTCCATCGACCTGCCCGGACACGGGGAGCGCCGGGGGCAGGAGGAATTTGCTCCCTGGACGGCAGTGCCGGACATTCAGGCGGCAGCCCGCTGGGTGCAAAGCCGCTGGCACTCCCTTTCCCTCCGGGCCAACAGCATCGGTGCGTACTTTGCCATGCTGGCCATTGACGCACCGGACAGGGCCCTGCTGGTGTCGCCGATTCTGGATATGGAACAGCTGATCCTGGGCATGATGGCCCAGGCCGGAGTGACGGAGGAGCAGCTGCAGGCACAGGGAAGGGTCCCAACCTCCTTTGGCCAGACATTATCCTGGGAATACCTGTGCTGGGTGCGGAAGCATCCTGTCAGGAACTGGACCTGCCCTGTCCATATCCTGTATGGCGGCCAGGATTCCATGACGCCCCGCCAGACGGTGGAGGAATATGTCCGCCGCCGCCATGCCCGGCTCACAGTGGCGGGGGACTGTGAGCATTGGTTTCATACAGTCGGGCAGCTGGCCGTCCTGCGCTCCTGGGAAGAGCGGTCAACCTGAATATGCGTTCCGTGCGGAACAGCACCAGCCGCACGAACGGCCGGGGCCTCTGGATTTCAGAGGCCCCGGCCGTTCGTCCTTTTGATCTCCTCCCTGTCTTTTCTCTCACGGGCCACAGGCTGAAACTGCTCCACACGCGCCTGACGCCGGAGATGACGGCTGTCCGGGTGATGCTGTTCACTCTCCCCGGAGCTGCCGGATGACAAACCACACTGTGCAGCACAGCGCCGCGAAAGCCGCCCCGAGGCAGGGGAAATAGACGCTTTGAGGCAGCAGCGCCACAGCCGGATGGCTCAGCGCGCACAGGAGGCTAAAACCGCTGCAGGCCAGCAAGCTGAGCAGGATATAAAGGGGCTTCCGGTTTTCCGCCAGCTCCAGGGAGCCGCTCCAGTGCTCCCGGCGCTCCAGCTGACGGAGCAGCAGCTCCTGGTCCTCCATCCCCTTCCCCAGAAAGCAGGTGCGCCGGATCACACGCCGGTTCGGGCGGAGGACCTGACAGACCAGAACAAATTGGGTGCGTCTTTCCTGTATCCGCTCCACCTTCCGGATCTCGTCGGCCCCCGAGGGCAGACAGGGACTCTCCGCCACGCGTCTTAACAGCCGCTGGACCTCAGCCGCGGCGGCGGCATAGGACAGAGCATCCCTGCCATGATCCACAAGCTGGCGGACATCCATGACAAAGAGCCGGTCCTCCTCCGTCAGAAAAAAGACCGTGGCATCCCAGACCGCCCGCCGGCCCAGCCGCGCCGCCAGAAGTACGGCCAGGGCTGTCACCCCCAGGCAGAGCACCAGCGCGGTCAGCTCCACCGGCCAGCTCATGCGGAGGCTCACCACTGTGCCGCCGCAGACCAGCAGCATAGCCAGCACCACAATGCCGGCTATGCCGCCCAACGTGCGCGCCCCATACCGGCTCCTTCTTCCGGTATCCGGCGACATCCAGATATGTGCGATTGATCCCCTCATTCCTTTCCCCCTGCCCTGCCCAGTCTCTCCCAGCCGTTCCGTGACATCCCCGCCGGGACACAGTAACTGCAGCGCTGCGGTTTCCCGCCTGCCCCCGGCGGCGCCCGTCTCATGCTTCCATCATAGCAGATCAGCCTCCGTCCGGCAACCATGATTGCGGCGGAACGCGGCCATGGGCACGGCTCCTGATCAGCCAAAAATACTTTCTGCGTCTCCCCGATTCCCGTGACAAAAGGCCCAAACTGTGCTATGATAAATGCCTGCCGGGGAGAATACACCTGTTTCCCCTCCCAATATGATTTTTACAAAGGAATTGAGGTAACTCATGAATCAAAAGGAAGTCAGCGAACTCCGCCGCCGGTTCCGCCCGGACCGGAGCGCCATCAGCCGGATCTACGGCTGCTTTGTCAATCAGAACAGGGAAATTGTCACCGATCTGGACGAATCTCTGGGCCGAATGCCCCAGGAGGAGCTGGAAAAGTACCTCGGATTGCTGAAAAAGGCCCTGTCCGGAACCTTGGGGCGCAACCTCATTGATATTGTATTCTCCACCCAACAGGTTATGGACAGCGAGGAGCACCGCCTGCTTATGGCGATGCGGTCCTCCCAGCTGCAGGACCGCGAGGTGCGCCAGGCTTTTTACCAGAAGCTGATCGCCTCCCTGGAGCTGGACAGCAGCTACCTGATCCTGCTGGCCCATGACGCCTACGACGTTCCCCGCCGGGGTAAGGACGGCGAGCTGCAGACCGACGATTCCGACCAGGTGTTCTCTTACATCATCTGCTGCGTCTGCCCGGTGAAGGAGCGGAAAGTGGAGCTTGGCTTTTTCCCGGGCGACAATGAATTTCACGCCTGCGCCGGACAGGTAGTGGCCGCCCCCGAGCTGGGCTTCCTCTTCCCCGCCTTCGACGACCGGGCGGCCAATCTCTACAACGCCCTGTTCTACTCACGAAAGGCGGACGAGCTTCATCAGGAGGTTATTGACGCCTTGTTCCACACTGAGCCCCCCATGTCCTGCGCGGAGCAGCGGGAGGCCTTTGAGGCGGCGCTCTCCGACTCCTTGGAGGAGCAGTACAGTCTGGAGGTCTCTCAGGCGATCTGTGAGCGGCTGAATGACAGGCTTCGGGAGCATAAGGAGAGCCGTGATCCGGAGCCTCCGGCCATCACCCCCGGGGATGTGGCGGATATCCTTCGGGAGTGCGGCGTATCCGAGGAGCGGGCCGCCTCCTTTCAGGAGAAATGCGCGCAACAGTTTGGCTCCGGTGCGGCGCTCAATCCGGCCAATCTCGTTGACTGCGGCCGCTTTCAGGTCAAAACGGCGGAGGCCACCCTCTCCATCCCCGCGGAGCAGAGCTATCTGGTGGAGAGCCGGGTCATTGACGGCCGGAAATATATTCTGATCCCCGCAGAGGAGCAGGTGGAGGTCAACGGCGTTCCAGTGCGCACGATGAGCTGACCGCTGCTTCCGCCAAACCCAGGCCGGGCGCGCGCGCAATGTTCGCCTCTGCGGGAAGGAGCGAAATGGGTGCGCCCCTGTGAAAAACACAGGCGAGTCATGCGGGCGGGCGAGGACACCCGCCCCTACAAAAACAAGTGAAAGGGGCAGCCCGGGAGGGCCGCCCCTTTTGCATGCGGAGATGCTTCTGCCGGAAATCCCGTGCAGTGTCATTCTGAATGCCCGCGGCCGTCTGGCCGCGGGCCGATTGGCTTGTTTTGAATTCAGGCCACACTGTAGCTGCCCCGCACCAGCAGCTTGACGGTGCTGGTGGTGGGGGTCAGAGTCCGGTCGGCGATGGTGGCCATGTACAGATGGTTGGTCTCCAGCGAGCTGCCGCTGCCGATGGTCCCTCCAGCGGACACGTCGATCAGGGCGGGGCTGTCGGCGGCGTTTACCGTCACCGAGCCGATGCGCAGCAGCACCTCGCATCCCACGTTCAGATACATGGTCTGGCCGCTGGACAGGGTAACCAGGGTATAAGAGGCGCTGCCGGAGCCGCTTCCATCCAGCCCCTCCAGGTCCTGTCTATACTGGGTAATCTGGCTCTCCAGCTGAGTTTTCAGCTCCTCCTGGCGGGCAGCCGCCTTCTCCTCCACCTGGGCCACCACACTGGGCAGGGCGGACTGCTCCAGATAGCTGACGGTGATCAGGGGGTCGTCCTGGCCCCCGCTGGCCGCCCAGGCCGCCCCCGCACACACCACGGCCATACTCAAGGCACAGGCCAGCACGATCATTCTTCTCTTTCTGTTCATGGTCGCTTCTCCTTCGTATTTTTGGGCCCGCGCCCCGTCTCTTATGTAGGGGGGGCCGCTCTGTGACGGCGGCTCTCCCCGGCTTGCGCCGCTTACACCATCGTCTGGGGGTGCAGCCCGAAGCTGACGGCGATGGCGGCGTCCACCTTTTTCATCACTTCTTCATCCACCCGGCCCATCTTCTCCCGCAGACGCCGCTTATCCAGAGTCCGTACCTGCTCCAGAAGGATGATGGACTCCTTGGGCAGCCCGCAGTTCATGGGAGAAACCGAGATGTGGGTGGGCAGCTTGGCCTTCCCGGTCTGGGAGGTGATGGCCGCCGCAATGACGGTGGGACTGTGGCGGTTGCCCGTATCGTTCTGCACAATGAGCACCGGGCGCACGCCCCCCTGCTCACTGCCCACCACAGGACTGAGATCGGCGTAGAAAATATCGCCTCTTCTAACACTGTTGTCCACGTACATTCACACTCCGCTGGAAAATAGTACGCGTTACAGGGCCTTTGGAGCCAGGTCTTATGTAACGCTGTACCATCAGTCTCCCACGGAGCGGCGGGATTTATACCTGTTTTGCTCTCCGGCGTCCGCGGCCGGGTGTCAATCCCGCCGCGCCTTTGCGCCCCGGAGGCCCGGCGGACCTCCGCTGCTCCAGCACATCCTATGTGCTCCGGATGCCGCCGGTCACGCCCCCGGACAGGCATCCCAGAGGCTCGTCCCGCCAAATTTTCTCTTTTCAGTCCGCGATTTTTCCGCCCTCCAGGCAGATGCGCGGGACCCGGGGCGAAATGGAGGTGAGCAATTCGTAGACAATGGTGTCTGCCAGTCCGGCCGCCTGCTCCAGAAGGGGGCCGTCATACACCACCGCTGTGTCGCCCGGCCGGACATCCGGCAGATCCGTCACGTCCACCATGCACATATCCATGCACACCCGCCCCACAACGGGGCAGGGAACGCCCCCGATTTTCATGACCATACGGTTGGACAGACACCTGGGGTAGCCGTCCCCATAGCCCACAGGGACCACCGCCAGCCGGGAGTCCCGCTCCAGCCGGGCCGTCCGGCCATAGCTGACAAAGGAGCCCGCCGGCAGCTCCCGCACGGCGGCGATCCGGCTCTTTACCGTCATCACCGGGCGCAGGGCAGGCTCGCCCGCTCCGTGTGTGGGGGAGTGGCCATACAGGGCGATGCCGGGGCGGATCAGGTCAAAATGGGTACAGGGATAGTGTAGCACAGCCGCGCTGGCCGCACAATGGCAAATTTCAATTTCAACACCCCGCTCGGCCAGCTCGTCCGCCGCCTGCTGAAAGCGCTCGTCCTGGAGGGCGGTATACTCCTCGCTGCCGTCGGCGTCGGAGAAGTGGGTGAACAGCCCCCGCACCCGCAGGCCGGAGAGAGCGCACACCGCCAGCATGTCCTCCAGGGCATCCAGCTCGCGCCCCTCCGACCAGACAAAGCCCAGCCGGCCCATGCCGGTGTCCACCATCAGGTGGACATCCAGCACGCCCCCGGCGGCCTGAGCGGCCGCCGACAGGGCCCGGCCGCTCTCCAGATCGCCCACTGCCTGCGTGACCTTCAGTTCCAGCAGACGGCCGGCCTGTTTGGGCGGCGTCTGTCCCAGGCACAGAATGGGCAGGGAAATCCCTCCCTCCCGCAGCTCCTCGGCCTCGGCCAGACAGGCCACCCCCAGCATATCCGCGCCCAGTTCTTCCAGCTTAGCGGCCACCGGGAGGGCGCCGTGGCCATAAGCGTTTGCCTTAACCACCCCCATGATCCCTGCCGGGAGCGTTCCGGCGGAGCGGCTGATGCCGTTCAGCATCTGACGCAGGGCGTTGTAATTGTGGGCAAGCGCATCCAGGTCCACCTCCGCCCAGGTGCGCATCATCCTCTCATCTGTCATTCAGATCCCTCTTGCTTCTCAAACGTAAAATTGGAACATTCACACAGGATCACCCGGAAGCCCTCCACCGTGACCTCTCCCCGAACCAGCGCATAGGTCCCCGGGTCGAACCACAGGGAGGTCTCGGTGCCTGTGCCGGGCTGCCCCTCCGCCTGGCCGCAGTCCATCCGCAGCAGCCGGCTTCCATCCTCCTGATCCTCCAAAGAGCAGGCGCGGATGTAGCCGCTTCGAGCCGTCTCCAGCAGGGCGGGCAGGGCTGACATGGGAGTCAGTCCATCCCCATCCAGGGGGCCGGTCTCCACCGACACCCCGTCGTACTCCAGCAGACCCGTTCCGCCGTCCAGCCGGGCGGTAACTCCCGCCACTGTCTCCGGCGCGGTGAGGGTCAGGGTCATCTCTTCCCCCTCCCCCCGGGCGGTCAGCTCGTACTGATACACCCGCTGGCCATAGTCGGCGGTAATGGACGCCTCCATGGCACAGGATGTCATGGCCAGATACTCTCCCCGGACCAGCAGAGCCAGCTGCTCCGCCTCGCTCCCCTGCACTCCGCCGCCGCAGGCGGCCAGCAGCAGGCTTATCATTGGTACGCAAAGCATCAGCCTGCGCACAGCGGTACCTCCAAACCGAACGTTATTCCATCTGGTTTTCCTTTAAAATTTCGGGCAGGGTCTCAATCAGATCGGTGGGAAGCATGGCGTACTCTCCCAGCCTCCCGGCGCAGCGGTCTCCGGCGGCCCCGTGGTACCACACCGCCAGGGCGGCCAGCTCCGACCGGTTCGAGTCCGGTCCGTTCAGGTGCTTCTGCCCCAACAGGGCGGCGATCATACCGGCAAGCACATCCCCCGAGCCTCCCTTGGCCATGCCGGGCCCGCCGGTACCGTTGATCCACACCCGCCCCTCCGGCGAGGCGGTGACAGTGCCCCGTCCCTTCAGCACCAGGGTGCAGCGGTGGGCTCCGGCAAAATCCCGGGCCGCACCCACCTTATCCCGGACAGGCAGCTCCTGCCCGGTAAGCCGGGCAAACTCCCCGGCGTGGGGGGTGAGGACAGTGGGAGCCCGCCGCCCGTCCAAAATATGGATATGCCCGGCCAGCGCATTTATGCCATCGGCGTCCAATACCACGGGGATCTCCAGGTCGGAGAGCAAGGAGCGGACCAGCCGCTCTGTCCGGGGCGCCCTGCCCAGGCCGGGCCCGATAAGCGCCACGTCACAGCTTCGGGCCTTTTCCAGGATCTTCTCATACTCCTCCGGCAGGGGAAAGGGCATGGCCTCGTCGCACTTTACCGCCACGATGGGGTAGACCTCCCGGGGCACCCCCAGGAACACCAACCCGGCCCCGGCGCGCAGGGCCCCCCGGGCGGCCAGAACGGGAGCGCCGGTATAGCCCTCGCTCCCCGCCAGAAGGAACAGCTTTCCAAAGTCCCCCTTGTGGGCGGCGGCGGGGCGGCGGGGCAGCGGGTGCAGAAGGTCCGGCTCCATCACCTCCACAGGCCCGCCGCCCTGGATCATCCGCTCATGCACCAGATCGAAGGGGATGCCGATGTCCTCTACCCAGACCTTCCCGGCCCGGCCGGCCCCTTCTCCCAGGCAGAGCCCCGGCTTGGCACAGGTAAAGGTGACAGTCAGGTCGGCCCGAACGGCCTCCCCCAGCACCTCTCCCGTGTCCCCGTCCACCCCGGAGGGCAGGTCGCAGGACACCACGGGAGTCCTCATACTGTTCATCCACCGCACCGCGGCGAGGAAGTCCCCCTCCAGGGGACGCTTCAACCCCACGCCGAAGAGGGCGTCCACCAGACAGCTGCAGGTGGACAGCCACACCATGGCCCTCTGGTCCTCAAAGCGAAAAGATTCCAGCGCTCCCCCGGCGGCCGCCAGCTTTTCCTCCATGGCCCGGCTGTCCGGGGTCATCTTGGCCCGGTCCCCCACCAAAAAGGTCCGGACCCGGTAGCCCGATTCCAGCAGCAGCCGGGCGGCGGCGATGCCGTCTCCCCCATTGTTCCCCGGACCGCACAGCACGGCGATGCGCTGAATCGGGTCGGTATTTTGGGACTCCACGATGTCCCGCAGCTCGTCCAGCTCCCGCTGCTCCTCCGGCGTGGGTTGTTCTCCACCCTTTTCCTTTCGGAGCACCCCAAAGGTCACCGCGCCGGGCCCATCCCCCTGGAGCCGGTGAAGCGGCCCCACCTGACTCCGCACCCCCTCGGCCAGCGCCCGGGCGGCGTTCTCCATCAGCTCCAGGGACGGGATACCACGCTCCTGGATGGCCAGGCGGTCCAGCTCCCTCATCTGTGCGGTGGAGGCCAGCAGCTGCATAACCTGTCCCTCCCATCTGTGTCCGCAGATACGTTTTTAACAGTTTAGCACCAATGGGCGCTAAAATCAATTCCCCACACAGGCCGATATTTCCGCATTATTGCGGTGCAGGGAACCCCGCTCCGCAGAATACACCCCCCTGCCCCACCGGGCCGGGCAGAGCATTCACCCCCACACAGGCTCCATCCCTGATTTTGCTCTGCTCCCTTTCTCTCAAAGGCCGGGAAAGCTCAAAGGGGCGGCCCTCAGGCCGCCCCCATACAAGACACAAGGATTCTGGGTATTTCCCGCAGCCCTCAGCCCAGGCGCACAATCTGCTCAATGGGCAGAGAGCACAGAACCGACTGGGATGGTGTGCGCAGGCCGTGCTCGGCGTTCAGCGCCTCCATCAGCGGATTGCGCAGCTCGGTGGGAATCACGATAAGCACGATCTCCTTTTCCTCCATCAGGGTCAGGTCGTAGGCCTTCTCCATCTCCTCCAGTCCGGCCAGTCTGGCCTTGATCACGGTGCCTCCCCGGGCCCCCGCTTTTTTGGCGGTGGCCATCACGTCGTCGGTGCAGCCCCGGTTGCAGGCCACCACAATCAGACTGTTCTCAGCGCGTTCCATGGTATGATCCCCTCCGTTCATTCGCTTCTGATTTTCCAGCGGATAGGCGGCCAGATTGGCGGCCAGATTGTTCAGCCCGCTGATCGGGATGGAGAATACCAATCCCGAAGTTCCGGTGTTTCCGCGCAGGTCGTTATCCAGATCGTACAGCAGGCGCTCAGCCCCCCACCCGGTGGTGATGCTGAACACCAGATCCTTTTCGCTGGACCCCAGTCCCAGAATATCCATGATCTCCGAGGTGGCGGTGCCCATACCGGGGCACTGCAGATGGAGGATGACCTGGCGGCTGCGGTAAAGCTTCTGCATGGCAGCGCCCTTGCCCCGCTCGACAATGGAGATGATCAGCTTCATGGCTTCCATGGGTCACTCCTCCTCTCTCAGTCGAAGTAGAGGACCGTGTCCTCCACCCGCTCCATGTGGTAGCGCATCCTCTTCCTGGCAAGACTGTGGCGCACCTGACTGGAGAGTCCCATCACCTGAATGGTGACAAGCGGAGTCATCGCCACCATCGCCACCACGCCGAAGGCATCCGTCATGATGTTTCCCCCCACAGCGGAGCAGGCGCCCATGGCAAAGGGGAGCAGGAAGGTAGCGGTCATGGGGCCGCTGGCCACGCCGCCCGAGTCAAAGGCAATGCCGGTAAAGATGCTGGGCACGAAGAAGGCCAGTCCCAGAGAGATGGCATAGCCGGGAATCAGCAGATAAAAAATATTCAGTCCGGTGAGCACCCGAATCATGGCCAGACCCACCGAGACGCACACGCCGATGGACAGGGCATGGCCCATGGACTTGTGGGAGATGGAGCCATTGGAGACCTCCTCCACCTGCTTGGTGAGCACAGCCACAGCCGGCTCCGCTCTGACGATAAAGTAGCCGATGAGCATGCCGATGGGCACCAGCAGCCAGTTCTCCTTGCTCGTCGCAACCGTGGCCCCAATGGTCTGCCCGGCCGGCATAAAGCCAACGTTGACACCGCACAGGAAGAACACCAGCCCCAGGTAGGTGTAAATCAGGCCGGCCACAATCCGCAGCAGCTGGTTGCCCCGGAACCGGCGGGTCAGGATCTGGAAGGCCAGGAAAATCCCCGCAATGGGCAGCAGGGCCACCGCCACCTCCTCAAAGTAGGCGGGCAGGGCGTCCCGAAACGCCAAGGCCGCGTCCAGCGTCGTGGAGACAGCGGGAAGGACAGTGGCGGAATACACCGCCTCCTCCGGCCGGTAGACAATGCCCAGCAGCAGCACGGAGAGAATCGGGCCGATGGAGCACAGCGCCACCAGGCCGAAGCTGTCGCTGGCCGAGTTTTTGTCGCTGCGCGAAGAGGCGATGCCCACGCCCAAAGCCATAATAAAGGGTACCGTAATAGGGCCGGTGGTGACGCCCCCAGAGTCAAAGGACACCGGCACGAAGTTGTCCGGCGCAAAAAACGCCAGGGCAAACACGATGATGTAGAAGAACACCAAAAGCCTCCGCAGCGGAATTCCTGCCCGGACACGCAGAAAGGCCACCACCAGGAAAATTCCCACGCCAACGGCCACGGTGAGGATCAGCACCAGGTTTTCGATGGCAGGCACCTGCTCGGCCAGCACCTGCAGGTCCGGCTCAGCCACCGTACTCAGCACACCCAGAACAAAATAGACCACAACCGGAATCAGCAGATGCCGGCAGCGGCTCACCTCCACGCCCATTCCCTCACCCATGGGGGTCATGGACATGTCCACACCCAAAGTAAACAGCCCCATTCCGCCGATCAGCAAAATAGCGCCGAACAGGAACAGCACCAGTGTCCCCGGGTCCAGCGGCGCGATGGTGATGGACAGCAGGAACACAATGGCGGTGATGGGGAGAACTGAGGCCATGGACTCTTTTGTCTTTTCCTTCAGCTGCTTGTTCAGATGCACGACATCCGCTCCTTTCCCTATGTTTTTTCATAAAAACGTGGTTTTTTCTTTGATTTTATTATAACTTAGAACGTAATGTCCTGTCAAACCGGGCATAAAACGGCTTTAGGCCGGCTGAAAGTCCTGTTTCATGACCCGCAGCAAACGGCGGAATCCCTTGCGGCACAGGGGATTCCATAAACAGCGCAGCATCAGGAAAATAGGACTTTCATGGAATTTCGTCGGCTTTTCTCCCCATATTCCGCAAAAAAGTTTATAAAATCTTTACAAAACAGGGGCAGATCTTAACAGCTGGCCAAAGGGGCGGCCCGGGATTGGTATCCCGGGCCGCCCCTGCCCCTCAAGCCACATTTTCGAGATCAGCACACAAAATTTCGAGCCAGGCGTCCTTTCCGACGTACATGCCGCCGGAAATGGCACATTTGATTTTCTTCCCGCAGCTTCGGCCGCGGGAACTTCTTACCCCAGGTCCGGCACCACCACGGGGACCCCGTCCACCCGCCGGACCGCGGCCTCCATTCCGTACACCTCCCGGATAGCCTGGGGCGTCACCACCGAGTCGCCGCCGCAGCCATAGACCCGCCCCCCGTGGAGCAGGAGAAAGCGGTCACAAAACCGCAGGGCCAGGTTCAGGTCGTGAATGACCACAACGGCGGTGATGTCCCGCTCCCGGCACAGGGAAGAGACCAGGGAAAGTACTTCGTACTGGTTGCGCAGGTCCAGATTGCTGGTAGGCTCATCCAACAGAAGAATCCGGGGCTGCTGGACCAGAGCCCGGGCCAGCTGGACCTTCTGCTGTTCGCCGCCGGAGAGCTGGTCGGCATACCGCAGCGCCAGCCCATCCAGCCCCAGCAGGGCCAGGGCCTCCTCGGCAACGGCCCGATCCTCGTCGGTAAAGTCCCACTTCATATAGGGGCGGCGGCCCAGCAGCACCATGTCGTACACGGTCAGCCGGCTGGGCTGCGCGCTCTGCGAGACCAGGGCCACCGTCCGGGCCGCCTGGGAAAAGGACATGGCAATCAGGTCCTCCCCGTCCACCAGCACCCGGCCGCTCTGGGGCCGGAGCAGGTGGGCAAAGCACTTGAGCAGGGTGCTCTTCCCCGCCCCGTTGTTGCCCAAAATGGCCATACAGGAGCCGGAGGGGGCGGAGAAGGAGACATCATACAGAATCTGACGGCCGCAGCGGTAGGAAAAATTCAAATTCATCACATCCATCATGACCTGCGTCCCCCTTTGAACAGGATGTAGAGGAAGAGCGGTGCCCCCAAAAAGGAGGTGATGGCTCCGATGGGGAGAACGGTGGGGGGGATCACGCAGCGGGACACCACGTCGGCGCACAGCATCAGCACGGCCCCCATCAGGGCGGAGCAGGGGATGAGAAAGCGGTAGTCGCTGCCCACGAACCGCCGCACCATGTGGGGGGCGAGCAGGCCGATGAAGTTGATGCACCCCACAAAGGCCACCGCCACCGCCGCCACCAGGGAGCACACCGTCAGGCTGACCAGGGTGAGGACGTCCACATGGACCCCCAGGCTCTTGGCGGCAGCCGAGCCGCTCTCCAGGGCGTTGTAATTCCAGCGGTTGAGAAAAAAGTAGCAGAAGGCCAGCAGGCACAGCACAAAGATCAGGCCGATCTGGTCCCAGCCCGCCCGGCCCAGACTGCCGAAGGTCCAGTAGACCACCGAGGAGACGGTCACATCATCGGCAAAATACTGGACCAGAGTGGTGCCCCCGGTAAACAGAGAGCTGACGGCCACTCCGGCCAAAATGATGGTGGAAGGAGAGGCTCCTCCCACCCGGGACAGGAGCAGAATGACCGCTGTGGTGGCCACCCCGCCCAGAAAGGCGCAGAAGGTGACCAGCCAGGGGTTGGTCACTGACACCGCGCCCCCGGAGCTGGAGGCCGTCTGCACCCCCGCCCCCAGAAAAACAATGGCGGCAGCCGCCCCAAAGGAGGCCCCCTGGGACACCCCCAGGGTGGAGGCGGAGGCCAGGGGATTGCGCAGCACACTCTGCATGACACAGCCCGACATGGCCAGGGCAAAGCCCACCCCAACTCCTACCGCGACGCGGGGCATACGCACGTTCCAGAGGATGGTGCGGCTCTGCTGGGTACCCCCGCCGAAGAGGGCCTGGAGGACCTGCCAGGGGGAGAGTCCGGAGGAGCCGGCGCAGGCCGAGGCCACGCAGGCCAGCGCCAGCAGAAGGACCAGGGCCAGCAGCGCCAGCCGCTTCCGGTACAGATGGCGGCGGTAGGCCGCCCCGGTATTCAGGGGGGATGGCTCCATCTCCCTCACGCTCCTAAATCAATGGTTCCATAATAGAGGCCGCCCGCCTCCATGGCTGAAAAGGTGTTCTCACCCAGAAAAAGGGTAAGAATCTCCCCCGCCTTCTCCTGAATGTCCACATCGGCAAATTCCTCCGGGAACAAAACAGTCCCCGCCCAGTAGGCGTTGATAAGGGCGTAGGAGATATTCATGCCGCAGTTGTTGAAGGAGGGCATGGTGCAGACACGGCCCTCCTGCACCGCCCGGAGGGAGGAGAAGTAGTCGGGGAAGGCGGAAGCCTCCTCATTCACCAGGTCCAAGTTGCCGGGGTCCAGAAAGATGTAGTCCGGGTCCCACACCAGCACCTGTTCCCGGTCGGTCTCGTAGTAACCCTCCTCGCCCTCGGCGTCAGCCACATTCACCGCGCCCACCGCGTCGAAGGGGCCGAAGTGGGAGTAGGTGCCGGTAAAGCCGTGGCGGCCGCTGAAGGTGACCGCCCCGGCATAGGCGGTGGGCTTGTCCTCCTCCGGGACGTCCGCGGTGCGGCCTGCCAAGTCCGTCCGGCACCGGTCGATGTAGGACAGCACCTCCTCGCACCGGTCCTGGGCCCCCACCACCTCGGCAAAGACCCGCATGGCGGCATAGAAGGTGTCGTCGGCCAGCCCGTTGCTGATGTAGCGGACGGACACCACCGGGATGCCGGTCTGGCTCTGGAGCTCGTCGGAGGCCTCGGCGGAGAACCCGGCCAGGATCACGTCGGGAGAGAGGGTGATGATCTCTTCCGGATAGGCGTTGTTGGCCCCGCTCCCTCCCCCGGCCCCGACAGAGGGGAGGGCGGCCATCAGCTCCTGCCACACCGGGCTGTAGTCACGCAGGACGGTCATGGCCTCGATATCGTGGTCCTCGGCCCCGACTGCCAGCTCCATCACGTCCAGATAGGCGGCAAGCCGGGGGGCGCCGGAGCCCACGCAGACGATGGAGGTCACCGTCTCGGGGACGGTCACCTCACGGCCCCACACGTCGGTGACCGTGCGGGTCCCGTCAGCTTCCTGGGAAATATCCGGAGAGCCGGAGGCGGAACTAGAGGAGGGAGCCTGCCCGCCGCCGGCGCAGCCGGCCAGCAGGGAAAAGCATAGGAGCAGAGAAAAGAGGGATAATGCTTTTTTCATGGGGAGATTCCTTTCTTTTGGGGGATAACGAGGGGGTATCCAGACCAGCCAGGCAGCTGAGGAAAAGCCCTCCTGCAAGGCGCTCCTGCGGCCGCAGCTTGTGAATCGCATGCGGCCCTTTTCCTGAAGGCGTCCTCAGTGCTGTCTCAATTTTTTACCATCCCCGGCTGTAGTCGGAAAAACAGTCCAGGCACAGAACTTTTCCATCATGCAGCCGGGCCTTGTGCTCGGGGATGGACTCCCCGCAGCGGGCGCAGGTCACGTTTTGGAAGTGTCGGGCCTTCTCGGGCAGGGGGAGGACGGCCTCCTTCACCTGAAAGACCTGCTCCGCCGGGGCGTTGAGGATAAAGTCCTTCCGCGCCTCCCGGTCCATCTCAGGCAGGGTCCGAAGGACCAGCCGCAGACTCTTTCCGGTGGTGCGGGAGTAGAAGGAGAAGGCCATCTTTCCCGTGTTGTGGAAGAGAAGGTTGCCCTTCCCCACCGTGCAGCCGGTGACCACCTGCACCCCGTCCACACCGCAGGCGTCATTTTCGGTGATGCATACCAGCTCCTCGTCTTGGGCGGACTGGACGCCCAGCTGCTCCAGAGCCAGCACAGAGGCCCGGTATCCAATGGCCAGACCAGGACAGGAGTGGCCGTGGAACGCGATGCACTTGTTCCAAAGGGACTGATCCAACATGTTATAACCCCTCCTTGCTGCGGGACAGGGCGTTCTCCCACACGGCGGCGAAGGGCAGGCCGTTTTCCCGGGCCAGCCGGGCGGCGTCCTCAAACTCCGGCTTGATGTGGGTGATCCCCATGCCCCGGGCGGTTTTCACCTGGACAGGGCCCCACTGGGTCTGGACCTGTCCCGCCCCCGGCGTCAGAAAATATTTGCCGCAGCGGCGTACCCGTAAACCGTTGGTGGTGGTCTGGGCCAGAATGTGCCGGGCCAGCTCCCCTTCCGCCCCGGGGGCGCACAGGACAGTGAGCACCCAGCCGGGACGGCCCTTCTTCATGGTGCCGGGGACGGTGTACACGTCCAGAGCCCCCAGCTCCAGCAGGCGGGCGCAGGCGAAGGACAGGGCCTCGGGGGTCATATCGTCAATGTTGCACGCCAGCTCACAGATCTCGCCGTTGGCCTCCTGGGCTGTCTCCCCCCAAAAGGCGCGGACGCAGTTGGCCTGACCGAAGTCCTTGGCGCCGATGCCTACTCCCACGCCCCAGGCGGTCATCACGGGCATGGAACCGAAGGACTGGGCGAAGTGGACCAGCAGGGCGGCCCCAGTGGGGGTGCACAGCTCCCCCCGGACGGCTCCGCCGTAGATGGGCACCCCGGCAAGCAGGTTTGCGGTGGCGGGGGCGGGGACGGGCATGACCCCGTGGGCGCAGCGCACCGTGCCGCTGCCCACATGGATGGGGGAGACCACGATCCGCTCCGGCTTCAGCAGGGACAGGGCGTAGCACACCCCGGTGACGTCGGCCACCGCGTCCAGAGCCCCCACCTCGTGGTAGTGGACGTCCCCAACCGGGCAGCCGTGGGCCTTAGCCTCCGCCAGGGCGATGGCGTCGTACACCCCCCGGGCATGGACCTTCACCTCGTCGGGAAGAGGCAGGCCGTCAATGATTTCAGCGATATGTCCCGGGGTGGCGTGGTGGTGATGGTGGTTGTGCTCCTCGCCATGCCCGTGGCCGTGGTCATGGTCATGGTGGTCATGGTCATGGTGGTCATGGTCATGGTGGTCATGGTCATGCTCGTGGTGGTGATGGTGGTGGTTGTGCTCCTCCTGGCTGTGGAGGTGGTCATGATGGGCCTCTTCCGCTGGGGCGGAGGGCTCAGTCTCCTCCTCGCCGTCCACGGTGACGGCCATGTGGGTGCCCGCGATGCCGCAGGTGGAGGCGGACTGAGCCTCCAGATGCACCCCGGGCAGCCCCAGACCGTTCATGGTATCCAGAAAGCCCTGCTTGTCCTCCAGCAGCTCGTACAGGGCGGCCATGAGCATATCCCCGGCGGCCCCCATATTGCACTCAATGTAGAGCGTTTTCATATCAGTGTTCCTCCAGTCCTTCCATTTGATTGATCCGGCTGGCCAGGTAGCCCGCGCCGAAGCCGTTGTCGATGTTGACCACGCTGCACCCGGAGGCGCAGGAGTTAAGCATGGACAGCAGGGCGGACAGTCCGCCGAAGCTGGCCCCGTAGCCCACGCTGGTGGGGACGGCGATAACGGGACAGTCCACCAGCCCTCCCACCACCGAGGCCAGCGCCCCCTCCATCCCCGCCACGGCGATGACGCACCGGGCGGCCATCAGGGCGTCCAGATTAGCAAGCAGCCGGTGGAGCCCCGCCACCCCCACGTCGTAAAGCCGGGTGACCTTGTTCCCCATGGCCTCGGCGGTAAGGGCGGCCTCCTCGGCCACCGGGATGTCGCTGGTGCCCCCGGTGGCCACCACGACGCTGCCCAGCCGCTTCTGCTCCCCGGGAAAGGCCAGCCCCAGCCGGGCCTCCGGGTGGTAGTCCAGGGGAACGGACCGGGCCACCAGGTCGGCCGTCTCCCGGGAGATGCGGGTGACCAGAATGTTCCGGCAGCCCCGATCCCCCATGGTCCGGGCGATGCCGGCGATCTGCTCCGAGGTCTTGCCCGCCCCGTAGATCACCTCAGCCGCCCCCTGGCGGACCGAGCGGTGGAAATCCACCTTGGCGTAGCCCAGATCCCGGAAGGGGGCCTCCTTCAGCTTCAGCAGAGCGGCCTCCGGGGAGACGTCCCCGGAAGCCACTCCCCGGAGGAGGGAGAGAATGTCGTGTTTGTTGTCCATCAAGAAAACCTCCCGAAGGAATTTTGATGCAGGAGCTCACAGTGTGCACCCGCAGGCTAAGAGGAGACCGGGCGGGGCGCAAGGTCCAGCAGTATATCGGTGAAAGCTGGCCTCAGGGCAGCCAGCAGTTCCTCCCGCTGTTCCAGAACCAGAGGCAGCTGCTCTGCCGTCACCTGAATACGCGCCGCCCCGTGATAGAGCCGCACCCGGAAGTCCCGGAAACCCAGGGCGTGGAGGGCGTTCTCCGCCCGTTCCACCCGCTCCAGGTCCTCTTTCGTGATGGCCGTTCCGGTGGGGATGCGGGTGGCCAGACAGGCGTAGGCCGGCTTGTCCCAGGTGAACAGCCCGGCCTCTCTGGACAGGCGGCGGACCTCCGCCTTGGTGACGCCGCACTCCCGCAGGGGGGAGCGCACCTCCAACTCCCGCAGGGCCTGCATCCCGGGGCGGTCCCCCGCGTCGTCGGAGGCGTTGGTGCCGTCCAGCAGCAGGTCATACCCGTCCCGCCGGGCGGCCTCCCGCAGCTGTGAAAACAGGGCCTTCTTGCAGTAATAGCACCGACGGGGACCGTTGGCCGCCGCATCGGGGATGGAGAGGATATCCGCCTCCACCGTGGTCATGGGGACCCCCAGCTCCCGGGCCAGCCGGAGGGCGTCCTCATACTCGAACTGGGGCTGAAAGGCGGTTTTTACATAGTAGGCCCGCACGTCGCAGCCGTATTCCCTGGCCGCCCACAGCAGAAGGGCGGAGTCAGTCCCGCCGGAGAAGGCCAGGGCCGCCCGGGGGTGGGCCTGAAAAAACTCTGGAAGGGTCATGTGTTGTCCTCCTGTTCAAAAAAGAAGGCACCCGTCCCTTCTGCGAAGGGGCGGATACCTTCTGGCATCCATCAATTCGTAATTCGTACAAAATAAAAATTACAAGGCCCGGTGAGCAGGATACACACCCCGCCGGCTTCTGCCGGCCGCCCCGGCTTCCTGCCGGAGGCATCTCATAATATGGGCATGTACGCACCGAAGTCGGACAGCAATTTTTCCCTATTATTCCACAACACAGGTCAAAAGTCAAGCCGCATTTGCTGAAAGGGCCAGTCCCGTTCAGGTTCCGGTTGAAATTTGGGCCGCCTGCCGATATAATGAGAGAAAAGCGCGTCCAAACGAAAGGAGAATAGGGAGCATGACAAAATTTTACCACTTTAACTTCAATGTCGTGGACCTGGAGCGCAGCTTGGCCTTTTACAAGCAGGCGCTGGGGCTGGAGCCGGTGCGGGAGAAAGCCGCCGACGACGGCTCCTTCCGCCTGGTCTATCTGGGACAGCCGGAGAGCGACTTTCAGCTGGAGCTGACCTGGCTGCGGGACCGGGGGGACAGGCCCTACGACCTGGGGGAGTGCGAATTTCACCTGGCCTTCCTCACCGACGAGTATGACGCCCTCCACCGGCGGCACCAGGAGATGGGCTGCATCTGCTTTGAAAATCCCGAGATGGGCATCTACTTCATCCAGGACCCGGACGGCTACTGGATTGAGATTGTGCCGGTGAGAGACTGATGGCCAGGACAGACAGAAATCTGGGGTGGCCCGGCTTCTTCCGGGTCTTTGCCGTGCTGTGCGCCATCATGCTGCTGCTGGCTCAGAGCGGTCTGGACAGTGCCGCCGGCTCGGGGGCTCGGCAGGTCTATTCCGTCTACCAGGGGATCACCCTCTGGTCGGTCCCGGCCCTGTTTATGCTGTGGGGAATGTTCGCCCTGGAGGAGGGCAGGCAGACGGCGGGCGGCTCGCTGCTGCGGCTGGCCCTGCCTGCCTTCTGTCTGCTGGTGGTGTGGGGGGCGGTGTATGCCATTGTCTCCCACCTGCTGCTGGGGGGCGCGCTGACCTGGAGCGGCGTGTGGCAGGCCCTGGTGTCCGCCGCCCGGGGGAATACCTATTTCCACCTGTGGGTGCTCTACCCGCTCATCGGGCTGTACCTGGTCCACCCGGTGATCCACCGCTTCACCTCCTCGGCGGCGCGGGGCGAGGTAATCTACTTTCTGGTGCTGTGCTTTCTCTTTGCCTGCCTGCTTCCGGTGTGCCTGACCTTCTGGCCGGGAAATCCGCTGTTTGCCCTGCTGGACCGGCTGCAGGTCCACCTGGTGCTGGGCTGGGTGGGGTGCTATGTGGGGGGCTGGTACCTGCGGCACTACACCATCGGCCGGATAACTGAATTCATTCTGTACATCTGGGGTATTGTAGGCATCGCCCTCACCCTGTCTGGGGACGCGGTGTTCGGCGGGGGGCAGTCCCTGTGGCAGAGCTACACCGCTCCCAACGTGGTGCTCACCGCCGCTGCCTTCTGCACCCTGTTCCGCTATGTACTGGGGATCAGCGAGGAGCGCTCCCGCCGCCGGGCGGTGGACCGGCTGGGCTCCTTTGCCTTCGGAATCTATCTGTTTCACCAGATCTGGGTGCTGATCTTCCGATGGCTGGATGTGCCTATGGACGCCCTTCCCCCTGTACTGGCGGTCCCCTTTTTCGCGGTGGTGTTTTTTCTGCTCTCCGTCCCCTTTGCCTGGCTGCTGGGCCTGATCCCCGGCGTCGGCAGCCACCTGACCTGACCGGCCAGGCAGTCAAACTGGCGGTCTCCGCACCTGCGGGCGCGGAGACCGCTGTATTCTGCAAGGCAGGGCCGTGCATCGCCGGGATAAATTTTATGGAGAAAAGCGGGTGAAACAGGACCGGAGATATGGTATAATCGTTTCACTGATACACAGGACGAGCGGGCTGGCGGGTCCGCATGGGAGGAGAGAGCAGTGGAGCGCCGATCTGAACGGATTCAGAGGCATGTGCAGGAGGGTGCGGCATTTCTCAAGTGGGTGCTGTATGCCTGCGGCATCGGTCTGCTGGTGGGGGCGGTGGCCGTCGCGTTTCACTATGGCATCGACTGGGCCTCCGCCCTGCGGCAGCAGGTCCCCCGGGTGATCTGGCTGCTGCCCGCGGGAGGCGTATCCATCATCCTGCTTTACCGCATCTGCGGCATGGAGAAGGACGGCGGGACCAATCTGGTGCTGGTGGCGGTGCGGGAGGCCGAGCCGCTGAAGCTGCGCACCGCCCCGCTGGTCTTTCTGGCCACCATCATCACCCACATGGTGGGGGGCTCCGCCGGGCGGGAGGGGGCGGCGCTGCAGCTGGGCGGCTCCCTGGCCGCCTGGGTGGGCAGAAGAATCCATCTGGACGAAAAGGACAGCCGGGTCATGGTGATGTGCGGCATGGCCGCCGCCTTTTCCGGTCTGTTCGGCACCCCCATCACCGCCGCCGTCTTTGCCATGGAGGTGGTCAGCGTGGGAGTCATGTACTACGCGGCCATGGTCCCCTGCCTGGTTGCCGCACTGACCTCCTTTCAGCTGGCCCAGCTGTGCCGTCTGCACCAGTCGGTGGGCTATTCGGTGCTTCAGACGGCTCTGCTGGGTCCGGCCTCCATGCTGCAGACGGCAGTGCTGGGGGTGCTGTGCGCCCTGGTGTCCATCCTGTTCTGCAAGGTGATGCACGCCGCGCCCAGGCTCTATGCCCGCTATTTCCCCAGCACCATGCTGCGGGTCACAGTGGGCGCCCTGCTGGTGCTGGGATTGACCCTGGCGGTGGGAAACCAAAACTATAACGGCGCGGGGGACGGGGTCATCCGGCAAATGCTGGCGGGTGAAACAATCCCGGAGGCCTTCCTGCTGAAAATCCTGTTCACCGCCCTGACTCTGGGGGCGGGCTTCCGGGGCGGAGAAATTGTGCCTGTTTTGTTCACGGGATGCGCCTTCGGCACCTGGATCGGCCCTGTTCTGGGCCTGCCTCACAGCTTTTCCGGTGCCTTGGGGATGGCGGCTGTTTTCTGCGGCGCCACCAACTGCCCCCTGACCTCCATCCTGCTGGCCTATGAGCTGTTCGGCGGGGAGGGGCTTCCCCTGTATGCCCTGTGCTGCGGGGTATCCTATATGCTGTCCGGCTATTACGGCCTGTACAGTGAACAAAAGATTGTCTATTCCAAGTTCCGCACTGAGTGGGTGGACAAAAAAGCGGAGTAATCCGGACCTGTCAGCTTATCAAAAAACTGCTGACAGAAAACAGAGATCATTCGCAGCGGGAGAGCTTGAGGAGGCGGCAGCCCGCCTGGAATGGGATCGGAGGCCCCGCAAAGCCTTGCATAGCAAGGCGTGCGGCTTGCGCAGCGGGGACTTTTGCACCGCAGCGCGGTGCAAAAGCAACGGCACTGTGAAGTCTGTCAAAAAAGTCCGGGGGCTTTTTTGACAGACTGACAGGTCCGGCGGACGGCATCAGCCGCCCGCCGGACCTGTTTTTCTCTATTCCCGCTCCGCTGCCGGCCGTCCGGGAGGCAGCAGGTTGGTCATGCTGCGCAGGCTGATCCCCAGGGTGGACAGGTTGTGCAGGGTAGCCGAGGCAGCGGGCCGGAGCACGCCGGCCGCACCCAGACCGATGAGCGCCCCATTGAAGCCGATGACAAAGCGGTAGTTGGAGCGGATTCGTCCCATCAGCTCCTGCGCGATGCGCCGCAGCGTGATCAGTTCGGTCAGGCTGTCGGCGGCGATGGTCACATCGGCGATCTCCCGGGCGATGGCGGCCCCGCTGCTGATGGCAACGCCCACGTCGGCCGCTGACAGCGCGGGAGAGTCGTTGATGCCGTCCCCAATCATCACCACGGTGCGGCCGGAGGCCCGCTCCTCCTCCACAAAGCGGGCCTTGTCCTCGGGGAGAACCTCGGCCCGGAATTCGTCCACCCCCACCTGAGCGGCAATGGCGGCGGCAGTCCGCTGACTGTCGCCGGTGAGCATCACAGTGCGGGACACCCCCAGCTCCTTCAGGGCGCGGATCACTGAGGCGGCCTCCTGTCGCAGGGGGTCGGCGACGCAGATGACCGCCGCCAGCTCCCCGCCGATGGCCAGGTACAGGTGAGAGTACTGATCGGGCAGAGCACAAAACGTCTCCCGATCTCCCTCAGGGACGGCGCAGCCCTCGTCCTCAAAGACGAAGTGGGCGCTGCCGATGATGACCTTTTCGCCATTGACCATGCTGGAGATCCCATGGGCCACCAGGTACTCCACTTTGGAGTGCATCTCCTCATGGGCAAGCCCCCGCTCCTGGGCCGCCCGCACCACTGCGTTGGCCATGGAGTGGGGGAAATGCTCCTCCAGACAGGCGGCCAGCCGCAGCATCTCGTTCTCCCGCCGGCCCCCGAAGGGGATCACTCCCGCCACCTGGGGACAGGCATGTGTGAGAGTACCCGTTTTGTCAAAAATAATGGTGTCCGCCCTGGCGAAGGCCTCCAGATATCTGCCGCCCTTTACCGTGATGTGGAACCCCCCTGCCTCCCGCATGGCGGACAGCACCGCCAGGGGCATAGCCAGCTTCAGGGCGCAGGAGAAGTCCACCATCAGCACCGCCAGGGCTCGGGCGGCGTTCCGGGTGAGCAGAAAGGTCAGAGCGCTGCCCGCCAGTGTGTAAGGTACCAGCCGGTCCGCCAGATGGGCGGCCCGGCTCTCCGCCGCCGACTTCAGCCGTTCGCTCTGCTCGATCATGGACACAATCTGGTCATAGCGGCTCTGGCCCGACTGCTGGGTGACCCGCATCACGCAGGAGCCCTCCTCCACCACCGTTCCGGCATAGACGGCGGTGCCCGGCCGCTTGGGAACCGGAATGGACTCCCCGGTCAGAGAGGCCTGGTTGACCATCACCTCCCCCCGGAGGAGGACTCCGTCCAGGGGGATCACTCCGCCCATACGCACTGTGATGGCGTCTCCGGTCCGGATCTGGCTCAAGGGGGTGAGCACCTCCCCTTCGCCGGTCTGAAGCCAGGCCCGGTCCACATTCAGCGACATGCAGCGGGCCAGATCCTCCACCGACTTTTTGTGCGTCCACTCCTCCAACAGCTCCCCCAGCTCCAGCAGGAAGGCCACCGAGCCGGCGGTACCGAAGTCCCGCCGGGCCAGAGACACTGCGATGGAGATGCCGTCCAGCAGGTCTACCCGCAGCTGACGGCGGAGGAGGCAGCCCATTCCCCGGCGCAGGAAGGGAACCGACTGGAGGCACACCCGGGCGATCCTCAGGGGAATGGGCAGGAACAGGGCACAGAAGGCCTTGTACAGCACCTTGCCCGCCAGCTTCTCCTCGTATGCCCGGGAGAGGGCCCGGCTGCTGTGGAGGGGGACTGAGGCTGCGGCGTCCGGGTCCCGGTAAGAGAAGCGCGCCACGGCGGCAAGCACCGCCTCCCGGTCGCCGCGGTAGCGGATGACAGCGCAGCGGGTGCGCTCATGGACCGAGGCCTGAATCACCCCCTCCTGGATCTGAAGATAGGCCTGGAGCAGGTCGGCCTGGTCCAGGGTCATGCGGGCCTGGTCCATCCGCAGGCGGATGCGGCCCCGGCTCTCATGGAGAATGACAGCATTCATGGAATCGACCTCCAAGATATATGGAACGGGAGGGCCCGCCGGGCGCCCTCCCTGAAGAAACAGTATTTCATGCGCCGGTCACTCCTGGGGGGCCTGCGCGGAGGCATCCTCCACCTGGGCCTCCCGGGCGGCCCGCTCCTGGTTGATATCCTGGGCCGAGGCCAGAATGTCAGCCGCATTCTCCTGCACGGCGGTCACCGTTTCCATAACGGATTCCTTCATGCGCAGGGCGGCAGCGGTAGCGTGGACATAGACATTCTTGGCGTCTCTGCTGGACAGCAGGCGGATGCCGGCCGAGCCGAACAGCACGCCGCCGGCAAACAGAGCCAGATTCTTGTAGTATTTCATAATAAAAAAGCCTCCTCTATCCATTCACTTATGCCGGTATCCGGTCAAAACAGCCATAACCATGCAGAACACGGCCCCCCAGGCCCAAAAGCGATGATGCTTCACCAAGGACACCTCCTCCATTTGAACGCGGGACTGCAGCTTCCATCTAGCATAGCACGCCAACCCTCCCATGTCATTCTGATTCGGACAAAAATCCACGGTTTCAGACTTTTTTCTGCCTGCGGTACTGGGAAGGGGTGGTATGGCAAAACCTGCGGAAGGCGGCTCCGAACTGACTGGTGCTGCCATAGCCCACCATTCCGGCCACCTGGAGAATGGACAGGGAGGTGGTGGTAAGCAGCTCCTCCGCCCGCCTCATACGGGCGGCCAAAAGGTACTGATGGAGCGGCTTGCCATAGAGACGCCGGAAGCAGGACTTCAGCGCGGTGGGGGAGATATGAAAGCGGCTGGACAGGACCTGAATGGTCATCTGCTCATCCAGATGGGTCATCATGTAATCGTGCGCCGCCCGGGCAGCCTCCGACTGCCGGGGATCACAGTAGACGGACGGAGCGGCTCCGGTCAGCAGCGGACTGCGGCAGCACAGAAGATAGAGCAGTTCAGCCGCCTTCAGTGCGCAGTAGCTTCCCCGCTCCCCCGGGGACAGCTTTTCCAGGGCGGAGAACACCGCGTCTCCCCAGGCCGTCCCCCGGATCAGCGCACAGCCGCGGTGGGCCCCCATGATTTCTCTCACCTGCCCGGTATCCAGCGTGATGCCCAGCAGGGCGCACAGAGCATCCAGACTCCCCCGCGCGGCCCTGCCCTCCACCGCAACCAAAACTCCCCGAACGCGCTCTCTCAGGAAACGGAAGGACTCCACTTGAGCGGGGTCGGAGAGCAGCAGGATATCCCGGGACCGGACGGAGAGGCTCCCGCCCCCCTTCAGCTCCGCCTGAAGCCTTCCCTTTCGGCACAGCAGCATCTCGAAATGACCCGGCTTCCCGACTGGCGCGGCAGAGGGCGGAACCTGACAATCAAATTCCAGTACCTCCACCCCCGCCATGGGGGCGGCGCGGGAGAGGCGGCAGTCGGAGCCGCCGGAGTGATCAGTCTGGGACAGCAGCTCTTTCAGCATCGGGTTCACCACACAATCACCAAAAGTTAGTTTTAGCTAACCAACGCCATTAGCAGTAGCTAACCAATGGAATTATACGGGCAAACTCTCTCCCTGTCAAGGCGTCGGGAAAATTTTTGCTGTGTGTGAGGCAGCGCCGCGGCCCTGCCTCACACATTGTTCCAGCTGCCGGCGGCGCGGATGCAGCCGCTCAGCGGGGTTCCAGCACAAAAACGGCGGCCGACCGGGCTTCCAGCTCCATGGCGGCCCCGTCAAAGTGGGTATCGGGCCGGAACGGATCAGGGCAGGCGGTGTGGAGAACCAGCCGCCAGCCCCAGCCCTCCGGCGGAACGGGCAGCTCCTGCCGGTGGGGCTCCCAGTGGGCATTGACTGCCAGCAGAACCGCATCGTCCCGCCCATCCTCCAGACAGCCGGTGAACAGCACCCCGATCTGCCGGGCCCCGCCGTCTAAAGTGTCGTTCCATGCCCGCCCGCCGTGGAGGGAGATCTCCGGCCAGCCCAGGCGGCCGGGGGCGGTTCTGCCCCGCAGCACGGGGTGGGCCTTTCGGAAGGCGATTATCCGGGAGACAAAGCGGAACAGATCCCGGTGCTTCTCCAGCCGGGACCAGTCCAGCCAGGATATCTCATTGTCCTGACAGTAGGCATTGTTATTTCCATATTGGGTGTTGCCCAGCTCGTCCCCCGCCAGAAACATGGCCGCCCCCCGGCTGCACAGCAGCACGGTGAAGGCATTCTTCCTCATCCGGTCCCGGAGGGCCAGGACACCCGGATCTCCGGTCTCCCCCTCCGCTCCGCAGTTCCAGCTGTTGTTGTCGTTGGCGCCGTCGGTGTTGCCCCAGCCGTTGGCCTCGTTGTGCTTGCCGTTGTAGGCGTACAGGTCGTACAGAGTGAAGCCGTCGTGGCAGGTGAGAAAGTTTACCGAGGCGTTGGCCCGCCGGTCGGGGGGATACAGGTCGGGAGAGCCGCAGATGCGCCGGACCGCCGCCTGGGCCAGTCCGCCGTCCCCTTTGAGGAAGCGGCGCAGGTCGTCCCGGTATTTGCCGTTCCACTCCGCCCAGCGGTTCCAGGAGGGGAAGGACCCCACCTGGTACAGCCCCCCGGCGTCCCAGGCCTCGGCGATGAGCTTGACCCGGCCCAGAATGGGGTCAAAGGCCAGGCTCTCCAGCAGAGGAGGCTCAGACAGGGGGCTGCCGTCCTCGTCCCGGCCCAGGATGGAGGCCAGGTCGAAACGGAAGCCGTCCACCCGGTACTCCACCGCCCAGTACCGCAGGCAGTCCAGAATGAACTGCCGCACCACCGGGTGGTTGCAGTTGAGGGTATTGCCCACCCCGGAAAAGTTGTAGTAGTGCCCGTCCGGGGTAAGCATATAGTAAATGTTGTTGTCCAGCCCCTTGAAGGAGAAGCAGGGCCCCCGCTCGTCCCCCTCCGCCGTGTGGTTGAGCACCACATCCAGAATGACCTCGATGCCGTTCTCCTTCAAGACCCGGATCAGCCGCTTCAGCTCGGTGCCCTCCCGGTTGTACTCCACCTGGGCGGTGTAGCTGGTGTTGGGAGCAAAAAAGCACACCGTGTTGTATCCCCAGTAGTTGACCAGCTGCCGGCCGTCCACCACCCGCTGGTCGGCCATCTCGTCAAATTCGAAGATGGGCATCAGCTCCACCGCATTGACCCCCAGGGACTTCAGATAGGGCAGCTTCTCCAGCAGGCCCTGAAAGGTGCCCGGATGGGACACCCCGGAGGAGGGATGCCGGGTGAAGCCCCGCACATGGACCTCGTAGATGACCAGGTCCTGGAGCGGAAGGCCGGGGGCGTGAAAATCCCCCCAGTCAAAGCTCTCCCGCACCACCCGGGCGTGGTAGGCCTGCCCCTCCGGCAGGCGGCTGCCCCATACGCTCTGTCCGGTCACCGCCCGGGCGTATGGGTCCAGCAGAAAGCAGCCGGAATCAAAGCGCAGGCCGCGGGCCGGGTCATAAGGCCCGTCCATCCGATAGGCGTACTCAAACTCTTCAATATCCAGGCCAAAGACAATCATGGAAAAGGTGTGGCCGATGCGAAAGCTGTCGGGAAAGGGGAGCACGGCAAAGGGCTCCTGCTCCCCTCTGCGGAACAGGCACAGCTCGCAGCGGTCGGCGTAGAAGGAGTGGATTGTAAAGCTGACGCCCCCCGGCACCACCGTGGCCCCATTGACCCGAAACAGGCCCGGCCGAACAGGAAAGCCGCCAATCTCCCCGGTGGCAGGGAGTGGATGAATCACAGTCCCGTTCATTTGCAAGCTCCTTTCCGGTCCTGCGGACCAATACAGCAACAGCAGATGCGGCAGTCTCAGAGAAGCCCCAGCGCCATCTTCAGCTCCAGTATGCGCAGCACGGACTGGTCAATACGCTCCTCCGTAATCTCTCCCCGCTCCACCGCCGCCAGGACGGCGGGGACCTGGGTCTGAAAATCGGTGCAGCACAGCAGATCATTTCCCGCCTGCACCGCCAGCACAGCGGCCTCCTCGTCCCCTGTAAAATGCCGGACCCCGTCCATATACAGATCATCGGTAACAATGACGCCGGTGAAGCCCAGCTCCTCCCGCAGGATGCGGTGGACCTCAGGGGACAGGGAAGCTGGAAGGCGGCTGTCCATGGCGGAGACAATGTTGTGGGAGACCAGCACCATCTCCGCACCGGCGTCGATGCCAGCCTGAAACGGGAGAAAATCAGCGGCCCGGAACTCCTCCAGCGGCCTGTCGTCATAGGCCAGGCCGGTATGGGTGTCCGCATTTCCCCCGTAACCCGGAAAATGCTTCAGCACTGAGGCGGTTCCCTCACGCCTCATGGTCTCCACCACCGTTCGGATATACCGAGCGGCAGTTTCCGCGTTTTCGCCCAGAGTCCGCTTGTAGATGTAATCCTCCGGGTCCTGGGAAATGTCACACACCGGGGCAAAATTCACGTTGATTCCCAGACTGAGCAGCAGCCGGCACTTCTCCTCTGTGTCCGCCTGGACGGCCTCTTCGCCGCCAGCCAGCCACAGTGCCCTGGGGGCGGGGAAGGGTTCCGCCCGAAAAGCGGGATACTTGCTGACCCGCACCACAGTGCCTCCCTCCTCATCCACCCCGATGAGCATGGGAACGGAAGAGGCTTCCTGATACTGGGCTATGGTCTGGCACACCTGCTCCGGGTCTCTGCCCTGGAAATCCCGGGCAAACAGGATGTAGCCGCCCAAATGGTACTGGGCGGCCAGCCGGACCCCCTCCTCCTGGGGGCAGCGGGCGATGAACATCTGCCCCACCTTCTCCTCCAGCGACATACCGTCCAGCATTGTCCGGGCCCGGTCAGACGGGTCATCCCCCTCCTCCGGCTCCTCTCCGGCCGCGGGCTCCTGGGGCGGCTCCTCCACCCGCAGGGTGAGAACCTTCACTCCCTGGACGGTTTGGGCCGGGTTCAGCGTTCCCTCATAGGTGACGGCAACCGGACAGCCAATCCGAATGCCGCCCTCCCCGGCCGTCACCTGGGCACCGCCGCGGTCAAATTCATAAAGGCTGCCGTCCTCCCCAGCCACGAGAATGGTATTTACAGAGGCATCCTGCACCGTACCCCAGAGAACCTGTACCGAAACCTCCACGTTACTCTTTTCGCCGGCGCTGGAATCCAGCCCACCCGGAAGCAGAGTCAGGGCAAGAACCGCACCAGCCGCGGCCAGCAGCACCAGGCCGGTCAAGAAAAGGGGGAACCGAAATGTTCTGTTTCTCATAGCGACTCCTTTGACGCCAAATGTTCTGTACCTCCGTCTGCCATGAGGATACCATATTTGTTCTCAACAGTCCATTGCCTTTTTCAATTTCCGCCGTCTCTATTTCCCAAAAACTGTAAACAGCAGCTGTGCTCTTTCTGGAATGAAACATCCGGCTGCTGCAGAAGCTGTTGAATGAAACAAGCACCTTGGCTTTTTGTATTGACAAGGAATGAAAAACATGGTAAGATAACAGTCGCCTCAGATTTGAGAGAAAATGAGGAGAGATGTCCGAGTGGTTTAAGGAGCCGGTCTTGAAAACCGGTGACTCGCAAGAGCCGTGGGTTCGAATCCCACTCTCTCCGCCACTTTTCATCTGAATATCTGTTCTCTGTCTTACAGCCATGCAGAAGTACCCAAGTGGCTATAAGGGGCTCCCCTGCTAAGGGAGTAGACGGGTTAAACCGTGCGAGGGTTCGAATCCCTCCTTCTGCGCCAAAATGTGTTGATGAAAAAGATGCACAGCAGAAACGCCACACGAAAGTGTGGTGTTTTTGCGTTATAAAGAGAAAATAGCAGGAAAGAAAGCGGAAA
>CAJFVL010000017.1 GCA_904420465.1 uncultured Clostridium sp. | reverse complement strand
AACATGAAGAAATTTCTCTCGCGCGTCCTGGCCGCGGTCATGGTGCTGGGGATGCTGACCGTCTCCACCCTGGCCTATGACCTGCCGGACAACTCCCTGCTGCAGGCCAGCAACCCCAGTTCCGGCACCGCTACCGTCACCGATCAGGACGGGGAGAGCCACACCGTGTACCTCTACCCCGCCGGAACGGTCTTTACCCCCAAGTCAGGCATGACCAACTTCCAGTATGCCGACAACCTTTCTACCGGGGAATCCCAGTACCTCAATCAGAGTTTTACCCTGCCCGAGACCGGGGCCTACGAGCTGAACGCCTTTGACCAGGGCATCTGGACCACCACGGCCTACGTCATGGCGGAGGGCGCCCCCATCCCCGAACCCCAGCCCAAGCCGGAACCTGAACCTGAACCGGAACCCGAACCGGAGCCGGAGCCGCCCACCTATGCCGTTCCCGGAAATGGGCGGCTAAAGACGGACAAAGAGTCTACCGGCAGCATCACTGTCACAGACAGCCAGGGCCAGAGTCAGACGGCCTATCTCTATCCCGCCGGGACGGCCTTCTTCGCCATGGACCCCATGTGGGATAACTTCTCCGGCGTTGTGAACCTGACCACCGGGGAACAGATGGTCAGCTATGGCTTTACCCTGCCTGCATCCGGTGTGTTCCAGCTGAGAGTGGATGATATGTGGGGCGGCGGCTACTATCTTTCCTTCGTCACCGCGGAAGGCTCCGGCTCCGCTGAGCCTGAACCGGAACCCGAAGGGCCTGTTCTCCGGCAACGAGGACGGCACCTTCGGCCCCGAGGACAACATGACCTACGCCCAGTTCCTGGTGGTGCTCAGCCAGTTCTCCGGCGAGCCGCTCCCCGCCTCTGAGGGGGCGTGGTACCAGAGCTATGTGGACTGGGCCCAGCGCGCCGGACTGATCCCCGCCGGGATGACCTCCTTTTCCCCTGACGCCTCCATCACCCGGCAGGATATGGCCGCCCTGTTCGGCAATTTCCTGGCCGCCTATGACCACTCCGGCGAGGCGGTGAACGAGGGCGAAGCCTCCTTTTCCGACGCCGCCTCCATCGCGGACTACGCCGCCGAGGGGGTTCAGACCTGCTATGAACTGGGCCTGATGAGCGGCAATGAGGATGGCACATTCGCTCCCCAGGACACCGCTACCCGGGCCGAGGTGGCCGTCACCATGACCCAGATGGCCCGGGTCATGGGCCGGTAAGCCATCCCGCAGGACACAGCCAGCAAGCAAAGGCGGACCGCTTGACGGTCCGCCTTTGCTTGTCAAAAAAAGCCCTCCTGCAAGGAGTTCCGCCGTCCGCAGACGGCGGAATCAAATGAAATCCCGTCATTTCCGAGGACATGCGCCTCGGAAATGACACCTCTCACGAAAGACGGGCCGACTTTTTCATTAGAAAACGAGGTCCGTCTTTCGTGCAGCCTTTCTCGAAAAAGCGGCTTGCCGCTTTTTCGACAGTCTCAGGCGGTCCGCCTTTCCCTTTGTTACCGCAGCGCCCACTGGAGCATGAGCAGCAGCCCGAAGCCGGGCACCCCCAGCAGGCCCAGCACCAGGGCATTGACCAGATTGACCCCCAGGGAAATTCCCATCGAGCCGCCCAGCGGGGAGAGGATGGCCAGCACTGCCAGACCCACTGAGGAGCGCAGGACCAGGCGGAGCAGCCACACCAGGGGGCGGCGCAGCAGCAGAAGGGCGGCGCACAGCAGCAGTCCGGTCAGTCCCCAGGCCCCCAGATCGGACAGGCCCGTCATGGGTCATGCTCCAGCTCCTTGACCCGGCGCAGCAGATAATTGTACCGGGCCTGGAGCGCGTTGATTTCAAAAACGTAGGACTCGATCAGATCCCCGTCGCTGGCGGTGTTGAAGCCGCCGTATGCCTGGTTGATCAGGGTCCGGGTGTGGGCCAGCGAGGCCATCAGCTCCTGCCGCTCCGCCTCGTGGGGCCTGCGGGGACGGCGGAAAAAGAACACCTGAGCCGGTTCTGCCATAGCGCCCCTCCTCTCCTTTCCTGTTCCGGCGTTACCATTGTATGGCTAGTTTGGACAAATATTCCGCCCTTTAACCGGGGATGAAGGGAAAAAGAAAGGACAAACTAGACTCGGCACGGAAAGTCAGGCTTCTTTCAGCCGAGCACCGGGCGCCGTGCCCCGGCAGACGGCGGAAGAGGGGGCAGTCCCCTTTTCCCTGCCAAAGCCGAACAAGAACCATTGGGAACATGCAGCAGCAAGGCGGGGCCGCCCACTCGGGCGGCCCCGCCTCAGTCTGTCGAAGGGTCCGGGGACTTTTTTGATAAACTTCGCAATGCCGTTGCTTTTATCCTCCGCTGCGGTGCAAAAGTCCCCGCCGTGCGGGCATGCGATCCCATTCGCGGCAGGCCCCCTCAAGCTTCCCCGCCGCGAAAGGTCTCTGTTCGTCAACATGCGGCTGCAGCCGCATGTTGGAAAAAGGCTGTACGCAAGGCCGGCCTTGATTCCTTTTGGCAAAGCCGGGCTGCCTGCCCGCCGCCCCTACGGCTTGCAGATGCCGCAGGGGGAATAGCCCTGGTCAATCAGGTCCTGGCGGGTGCCGGTGTAGTCCTGCCGGTTGTCTGCGCTGATGCTGGCGGCCCCGGAGCAGTCAGGCAGGTGGAATTTCCGGGAGCTGGTATTGAGAATATAGTGTGACTGGCCTTCCTCCGGAGTGGAGGCGTCCCCGGAACTCCCGGCGGGCTCCTCTGTCTCGTCTCCAGTCTCCCAGCTCTCTCCGGTGGCGTAGTCGATGGTGATGCCGGGCTGGCTGTTGTAGCAGTAGACGTGAAAGCACACACCCTCCCCCTGGTCCTCCACAGAGAATGCCTCCATCTGCACCCCGCTGGCCACCAGATTGGAGCCTTCAAAGACGGGAGTGACCCGGTAGAGAACATGGTTGCCCGTTTCCTGAATATAGTCAGCCACCAGATTTTCAAAGGGGAGCATCCCCTCTACATTGAGGTAGCGGGTGCCGGTGATCAGGTTCTCCTCATTGGCATTCTCGGCGGTAAGCTGGTAACCGATGAGGTGGCAGCGGTTATAGAGGTATTTGCCGTCCACACTGTCATATTTTACGGTGTGCCAGCCGGAGGGCTTCACCTGGCCGATGGAACCCCGCTCCTTGGTGGGCATCAGCTCCGGGCCGATATTGGCAAAGGCGGGACCGCAGCGCCCCAGAGAGTCCAGCGGGCTGTAGGCCTCAAATGAAGCGTCGTTTTCCCGCTCCTCCTGGGTGAAGCCGGGCTGGTTGTCGTTGAGAACCACATAGGGCTCGCCGGAGAAGGCGGGCACCTCCTCCAGAGAGAAGGACAGCTGCTGCTCCTGCGGAAGAGCTCCGCAGGCTGATAGAAGCAGGGAGAGCAGCAGGAGCAGGGAGAGGGAAAGGGATCGGATGTGTTTCATGGGATGTATACCTCTTTTGTGATCTGCTTGTGGGAATGGCCGGGAAACTGGGTCTGGGACAGAAGCTTCCAGCCGCCGGGGGGGAGGGGAAGCCGCCGGTCCGAGGGGTACAGCCGGTTCCAGCGGTAGACGATCAGCCGGCTGGCCCGGGGAAGGAGGGGGATGGGGTCCTGCCGCTCCAGAAAGAACAGGTCGCCGGGACCCGGCGGGGGGAAGGCCTCGCAGACCCGGATGGGGGCGTCCTCCGGAAACTGGCCCTTGGAGTAGGCGTCCATCCAGAGGGTGCCGCCCTCCCCTTCCGTCAAAATGTCAGCTGTCACCGCCCGGTCCCGGCTCTGACGCCGGCCGTTGAACAGCAGGCCGCCCCGGTCATCGGCGCACAGGACCAGCGTCATGCCGCCCCCTCCTCATACAAATGTTTGAGAAAATTATAACGCCTTTCCCGCCGGTTGGCAAGTCCCGCGTGCGGAAGAACCCGGGCTTTTCTTTTTCCGGGAAATATGGTATGCTGTTACACACCTTTTGCGGGGAGAGGAAAGGAATCAACATGGAAAAATTGTATGAGGAAAACGCCTTTCTTGCCCAATTTGAGGCTCAGGTAGTCTCTTGTGAGAAAGGAAAGAACGGCTATGACGTGGCGCTGGACCGCACCGCCTTTTACCCGGAGGGGGGCGGCCAGCCCTGGGACACGGGGGTGCTGGGCGGCGTCTCCGTGCTGGAGGTCCATGAGCGGGACGGCCGGGTGATCCACACCTGCGCGGCTCCCCTGGCGGTGGGGGAGCGGGTCATGGGGGAGATCAACTGGGAGCGCCGCTTTGACCTGATGCAGCAGCACTCGGGGGAACACATTGTCTCCGGTCTGGCCCATGCCTGTTGGGGCTGTGACAATGTGGGCTTTCACCTGGGTTCTCAGGTGGTTACCATCGACCTGAATGTGGAATTGGATGAGGGGCAGCTGGAAGAGCTGGAGGAGGCGGCCAATCAATATCTCTGGCAGGACAGGCCGGTGGAGATTACCTATCCGGCTCCGGAGGAGCTGGAGAAGCTGGACTACCGCAGCAAAAAGGAACTGACCGGACGAGTGCGCATCGTCACCTTTCCCGGGGCCGACTGCTGTGCCTGCTGCGGCACCCATGTGGCCTCCGCCGGACAGGTGGGAGTGGTCAAGCTGCTCTCCGTCCAGAAGTTTCGCCAGGGGGTGCGCATCGAACTGGTATGCGGCGGCCGGGCATTGCGTTATGTCAATCAAATTGCGGCGCAGAATCATCAGGTATCCAACCTGCTGTCCGCCAAGCCCTTTGAAACAGGCGCGGCGGTCCGCCGCCTGTTAGAGGAGAACGGGGCGTTGAAATCCCGTGTTCTCACCCTGGAGGAGGCACGCTTTGCCCAGCTGGCCGGTCAGTACGCCGGAGCGGGAGACGTGGTCCTTTTCGAGCCCGGCCTGTCTCCCGACGCGCTGCGGCGGCTGTGTGACGCGGTGCTCCATGCCTGCGGCGGGCGGTGCGCCTGCTTCTCCGGGGAGGAGGGGGCCTACCACTACGCCATCGGCCAGCTGGGGGCAGACCTGCGCCCCTTTGTGAAAAAGCTGAACGGGGCGCTCAACGGCCGGGGCGGGGGCAAGCCGGAGTTTGTCCAGGGGGCCGTTCAGGCTGCCCGAAGTGAAATTGAGGCCTTTTTCGCCGGATAACTGACCCAGACCTGCCCCTGAGTTTGCGGGAAGGAGACTTTATGGAGTATACAAGTTACCAGCTGCTGTGGTTTTTCCTGGTCTACGCCTTTTTGGGATGGCTGGCCGAGACCGCGCTGGCGGCGGCGCGGCGGCGCCGTCTGATCAACCGGGGCTTTCTCAGCACCCCTTTCTCCCCGGTATACGGCCTGACGGCGGTGCTCTTTGCCGTCTTTCTGCCCGAACTGCGGGACGACCCCTTTTTCCTGTTCCTGTTCGGCATGGTTCTGGCCACCGTGGTGGAACTGTTCACCGGCGTCCTCCTGCAGAAGCTCACCGGCGAGCGGTGGTGGGACTACAGTGGGGAGCGCTTTCAGTTCGAGGGATACATCAGCCTGAGATACGCTCTGGTGTGGGGCCTGGCCGCCCTGTTCTGCCTGTTTGTGGGCAACCCCCTGCTGGTGCGGCTGACCGGTCTGATCCCCCGGGGGGTGGGACGGATCGTCCTGCTGGCGGTCTATATTCTGCTGGGGCTGGATGTGCTCACCTCCTTTGCCGCCCTGTTTCAGCTGAAGGGGAGCCTGCGGGCGCCCGACCAGCTCTCCCGTGTCCTGAGGAGCATCACCCAGCGGCTGGACAATGCGGTCACCAGGTACGTTCAGCGCCGTATGGCCCGGGCCTACCCGGCCATGGAGCGGCAGCACATGCGGGAGCACGCGGCGGCCCGAACGCTGCGGGACAAGACGGCGTTTGCCCAGGGATGCTGCTTTGACAAGCTGGTGTGCCTGTTCTTTGTGGCCTCTCTGCTGGGAGACCTGATCGAGACGGTGTTCTGCCGCTTCACCATGGGGGAGTGGATGAGCCGCAGCAGCCTGGTCTGGGGCCCCTTCTCCGTTGTGTGGGGGTTTGGAGCGGTGCTCCTCACCGCCGTCCTCTACAAATACCGGGACCGGAACGACCGCTATGTCTTTCTGGTGGGCACGGTGGCGGGAGGCGCCTATGAGTACATCTGCTCGGTGGGCACCGAGCTGGCCTTCGGCGCCGTGTTCTGGGATTACAGCCACCTGCCCTTCAATCTGGGCGGGCGCATCAACCTGCTCTACTGCTTCTTTTGGGGGATCGCCGCGGTGGTATGGCTGAAGGGCTGCTACCCCATTCTGTCCCGGTGGATCGAGCGGATTCCACGCCGGGTTGGAAAAGTGCTGACCTGGGTGATTCTGGTCTTTATGGTGTGCAATATGCTGGTGTCCGGACTGGCCCTGATCCGGTACAATGAGAGAAGCACGGAGGAGCAGCCCTCCCAGAGTGCTCTAGGAGCCTTCCTGGACCAGCACTTCCCCGACGAGCGGATGGAGCGCATCTACCCCAGCGCCATCCAGGTGGAGAGGTGACGGCGGAAATCAAAGAGGCGGCGGCCGAACCGGAGCAGGTTCGGCCGCCGCTTTTGGCTTGCCGCTCAAATCAGGGGAGGGCGCGGAGCAGGTTGGCCATCTCGATGGCCCCCTGGGCGCACTCGGCCCCCTTGTTGCCCGCCTTGGAGCCCGCCCGCTCGATGGCCTGCTCGATGGTGTCGGTGGTGAGGACGCCGAACAGCACGGGGACGCCGCTGTCCAGAGCAGCGTGGGCCACCCCCTTGGAGACCTCGGCGCACACATAGTCGTAGTGGCTGGTGGAGCCCCGGATCACCGCCCCCAGGGCGATGACGGCGTCGTACTTCCCGCTTTTGGCCATCCTGGCCGCCACCAGGGGAATCTCAAAGGCCCCGGGCACCCAGGCCGCGTCGATGTCCTCCCCCCGGACGCCCCGGCGCAGCAGGCCGTCCTCGCAGCCGGAGAGCAGCTTGGAGACAATGAATTCGTTGAACCGGGCGCAGACAATGCCCACCCGAAGCCCTTCGGCGACCAGATTTCCTTCATAGACGTTCATAAAATTTCCTCCTGATACAGTTTGATTCCAATATTCAGTAATTCAGCAGATGTCCCATCCGGCGCTGCTTGGTGCGCAGATAGAACAGGTCGTTCTGGGTGGCGGGCATCTGGATGGGCACCCGCTCCACAATCTCCAGCCCGAAGCCGGACAGCTGGTAGATCTTGTCCGGGTTGTTGGTCAGCAGCCGCATGGTCCGCACACCCAGGTCCCGGAGGATCTGGGCCCCGGTCCAGTACTCCCGCAGGTCGGGGGCGAAGCCCAGCTTCACATTGGCGTCCACGGTGTCCAGCCCCTGCTCCTGAAGGGCGTATGCCTTCAGCTTGTTGATGAGGCCGATGCCCCGGCCCTCCTGGCGCATGTAGAGGAGCACCCCCCGTCCCTCGGCCTCGATCTGACCCAGGGCGGCGGAGAGCTGCTGGCCGCAGTCGCAGCGCAGCGAACCGAACACGTCCCCGGTGAGGCATTCAGAGTGGACCCGGCACAGCACGTTGCCCCCGTCTCCGATGCTCCCCTTCACCAGGGCCACATGGTGCTCCCCCGTCAGGTCGTTGACATAGCCGTAGACCTGGAAGCTGCCATATTTGGTGGGCAGGTCGGCGGAGGCCTCCCGCACCACATGCTTGTCATGGCGGCGGCAGTAGTCCTGCAGGGCCTGGATAGTCAGCACCTTCAACCCCCATTCCTTTGCTTTTTCCAGCAGCTCGGTGGTGCGCATCATGGTGCCATCCTCCCGCATGATCTCGCAGCACAGTCCGCATGGGGTCAGTCCCGCCAGGCGGCACAGGTCCACTGTGGCCTCCGTGTGGCCGCTGCGCACCAGCACGCCGCCCCGCCGGGCCACCAGGGGAAACACATGGCCGGGGCGGCGCAGGTCCTCCGGCCTGGTATCCGGGGCCGTGCATTTGCGGCAGGTGTAGCCCCGCTCCTGGGCGCTGATGCCGGTGGTGGTGTCCACGTGGTCGATGGACACCGTGAAGGCGGTGGAGTGGTTGTCAGTGTTCACCTTGACCATCTGCTCCAGCCCCAGCCGGTCGGCAATCTCCTGGCTCATGGGGGTGCAGATCAGCCCCTTGGCGTATCTGGCCATAAAGTTGACGTTCTCCGTGGTGGCAAACTGGGCGGCGCAGATCAGGTCCCCCTCGTTCTCCCGGTCCGGGTCGTCGATGGTGATGATAAGGCGGCCGGCGCGGAGCTCCTCCAGCGCCTCCTCCACCGTGCAGAATTGGGAATCCATGGGTCGTTCCTCCTTACTCAAAATCCGTGTTCCATCAAAAATTCCAGGGAGATGCCGCCCTTGGGGGTGGTGTCCCCCGCCGGGCACAGCAGCTTCTCCACATACTTGCCGATGATGTCCGTCTCCAGGTTGACGATGGCTCCCGGCCGCTTGCAGCCCAGCGCCGTCACCGCCGCCGTGTGGGGGATAACGGACACGGAGAACCGGTCCGCCGCCACGGCTGCCACCGTCAGGGAGATGCCGTCGATGGCGATGGAGCCCTTCTCCACGATGTACCGCAGCAGGGCCGGGGCGGCGGAGACGGTGTACCACACGGCGTTGTCGTCCTTTCGCACGTCCGTGATGGTGCCGGTGCCGTCGATGTGGCCGGAGACGATATGCCCCCCGAACCGGCCGTCCGCCGCCATGGCCCGCTCCAGGTTTACCGGGCTCCCAGGCCCCAGGCTTCCCAGGGAGGAGCGGCGGAGCGTCTCGTGCATCACGTCGGCGGTAAAGCCGCCGTTGTCCACGGATGTGGCGGTGAGGCACACCCCGTTCACCGCCACGCTGTCCCCGATCTTCAGGTCGGACAGTACGGTCCGGCCCTCAATGGACAGCACCGCCGAGCGGGCGCCCCGCCGGATGGAGCGGATGACGCCCATCTCCTCAACGATCCCTGTGAACATCCGCATCCACCTCCCCTTCCAGCAAAAAGTCCTCTCCCAGCCGGGTGACAGTGAGATCCCGCAGGTGCGCCGCCTGGGATGGGAGCGCCACTCCCGCGCCCTCCACCGGGGACTTGGCGGCACCGCCGCCGAAGAGCTTGGGGGCGATGTAGGCCTGCACCCGCCGGACCAGTCCCGCCTCCAGCATGGACCAGTTCAGGGTGCCGCCCCCCTCCAGCAGCAGGCTGTCGATCTCCGCCGCCCCCAGCCGGTCCATCAGGGCGGCCAGGTCCACACGGCCCGCCCGCGCCGGCAGCTGCCACACCTGGCAGCCGGCGGCGGTGTAGGGGGCGGTCCGCTCCCCGTCTGTCTCGCAGGTGGCCAGGATGGTGTCCACCTCGTTGGCGGTGCGGACGATCCGGCTCTCCAGCGGCGTCCGCAGATGGGTGTCGCAGATGATCCGCACCGGGTTTCGGCCGCCCTCCATCCGGCAGGTCAGCAGGGGATTGTCCGAGAGCACCGTGCCCACCCCAGCCAGAATACCCCGGTACCGGTGCCGGTCCTGATGGACCCGCCGTCGGGCCGCCTCCCCGGTAATCCATTGGGAGGCCCCGGTGCGGGCGGCGATCTTACCGTCCAGAGTCATGGCATATTTCATTACCACATAGGGCCGCCGGGTGCGGATGTAGTGAAAAAACACGGAATTCAGGGTATCGCATTCCGACCGGAGCACCCCGGTCTCCACCTCCACCCCGTGATTGCGAAGAATTTCCAGCCCCTTCCCGGCCACTAGGGGATTGGGGTCCGTACTTCCTACCACCACCCGGCGGATGCCGGCCTCCAGAATGGCGTCGGTGCAGGGGGGCTGCCGCCCCTGGTGGCAGCAGGGCTCCAGGGTGACGTACAGCGTAGCCCCCGCCGGGTCCTCGGTGCAGCTCATCAAGGCCTCCCGCTCGGCGTGGAGGCCGCCGCACCGCTGGTGCCACCCCCGGCCGATGATCCGGCCTCCCTTGACGATAACAGCCCCCACCATGGGGTTGGGGCTGGTCCATCCCGCCCCCTGTTCGGCCAGCGCCAGGGCAAGGCGCATATAATCTTCCTCTTGCATTGTGAACCTCCTGACAACAGAGAACGCCCTGAACCGTCGGTCCAAGGCGTCGAAAACAGCGGAAGGCCCGCGCCCGGGGGGACAAAAAAGCTCTGGAACTTCCATTCCAGAGCAAATCGCACATCCGCAGGCGCAGAAGGCAATACCCCTGCGCAGTCCGATCTTCTTCCATCCAGACTATACTGTCGGCCCCGGAGTTTCACCGAGTCATGCCTTTCGGCTCGCGGGCTGTACCGCCGGTGGGGACTTGCACCCCGCCCTGAAGATCCTGATTCAGTTGACATTTGTACTATACTACGGACCGGCCGGGCTGTCAACTGAGTTTTTTTAGGGAGTGCCTATAGAATGGGGATTGGTTGATTTGAGCGGCAATGTAATTCGGTCGGCCGTGTAGGATGGAAATTTCGATTACGGCTCCTTTTATTATGGAATATCGGAAAAAGAAAAGAGGACAGGCGCAATAATGTCCGCGGCCGGCAGATTCTGATCTGCCGGCCGCCTTTTCATGGCTCCAAAAATAAAGTGTCTCAGATAGACAAAGGGGAGTGAAAAACTGAATATAAATTTGTGAAATCTATTGACAAGTGGGAAGAGGGAGATATATAATGCAGATACAGTATATAGCCTGTATACAGGTCGAACAAAAGCTTGATGCAGGCGGTAAAAGCTGAATTTAGGAGAGGGAGGGGATCATCATGCCGATTCTGCTGCGGGAGGACCTGGAGCGGCCTCTGCCGCAGATGCACCGGGTGAGGCAGCAGTTTGACAACCGGCGGCTGGAGGATGTGGCCGGCACTGTGCGGGCCCAGCTGGCAAGACCTGAGGTCCGTGAGACCATCAGGCCCGGAGCCCGGATAGCGGTTGCGGTGGGCAGCCGGGGCATCCGGGACCTGTATACCGTGGTGGAGACAACAGTGTCCTGTCTGAAGGAAATGGGAGCGGAGCCCTTCATTGTCTCGGCCATGGGCAGCCACGGCGGCGGCACCGAGGAGGGGCAGCGGGAGGTGCTGGCCGGTTACGGCATCACCCCGGAAAACCTGGGCGTGCCGGTGATCACCAGCGTGGACACAGTGCTGCTGGGGCATGCTCCAAGCGGGCGCCCCATCTGGTTTGACCGCACCGCATTCGAGGCCGACCTGGTGGTCCCCATCAACCGGATCAAGCTGCACACCGACTTTGTGGGGCCGCTCCAAAGCGGCCTGTGCAAGATGCTGGTTATCGGCCTGGGCAACCATAAGGGCTGTTCCGCCGTCCACGAGGAGGACCCGGAGCACTTTGCCCAAATTATTGAGGAGACCGCCCGGGTCATTCTGGAAAAGGCTCCCATCGGCTTCGGGGTGGCCGTCCTGGAGAATGCCTACGACCAGACCAGCCAGGTGGAGGCAGTCCCTGCCCGGGGGCTGATCGAGCGGGAGAAGGAGCTGGTCCTCCAGGCCCGGGCCAATATGCCCTGCATCCTGCTGCCCGAGGCCGACGTCATCGTCTGCCAGGAGATCGGCAAGGACGTGTCCGGGGCGGGCTTTGACCCCAACATCCTGGGGCGCAGCTCGGTGCTCAAGACCTTTGTCCTCCACATCCCCAGGTACCAGAAGCTGGTGCTCACCCGGGTGACCGAGGCCAGCCACGGCAACGGTATCGGCATCGGCCTGTTCGATGTGGTCACCCGGCAGGCGGCGGAGGCGGTGGACTGGGAGTCCACCTATGCCAACGCCATCGCCTGCAACTGCCTGGGCGACGCCTCCATTCCCTGCACGGTGGAGGATGAGGAGACCGCCGTCCGGGTGGCGCTGAAGTGCTGCCGGGGCATTGACCGGGACCACCCCAAAATCATCCGCATCCAAAACACCCTGCATCTGGAGTACATCCAGGTCTCCGACGCCCTTCTGCCCGACGTGGAGGCCGACCCCAGGCTCAGCCTGGCGGAAGAGACGTGATCAGAATCTGCGCAGCCATTCTATTCTATTTGAATCAACAAGGGAGGAATTTGCAGCATGAAACTTACGCAGGAACAGCAGGCCATGCTGGATGGCAAGTACGGGGAGGGCGCCGCCTATGCCATGAAGATCCAGTTTGCCCTGGGCGAGGCCTTTGACGCCCCCCGCATGGTGCCCATTACCCGGGCTCACATCGCCCTGAGCAACCAGGCGGGCGACCTGTGGTTTGCCGAGAAAATGCTCAAGGCGGGTGCCCGCTGCCGGGTGGCCCCTACCGTCAACCCTGGCTTCTGCCTGGCCCACTTTACCGGGGACTGCCCCCATCCGGTGGATGAGGCCGACGCCGACCACATGCGCCGCACCGACGCGGCCTACCGGGGACTGGGGGCGGTGCTGTCCTATAACTGCACCCCCTACATCGCCTCCAATGTCCCCAACTTTGGGGAGATCTGCGCCTTTTCCGAGTCCAGTGCCACCCCCTATGTGAATTCCGTTTGGGGGGCCCGTTCCAACCGGGAGAGCGCCAACAGCGCCCTGTGTGCCGCCGTGACGGGGTGCGTGCCTGAGTACGGCCTGCTGCTGGATGAGAACCGGAAGGGGGACATCGTGGTCCGTGTAGAGGCCAATATGAAGTCGGACTACGAGTACCACCTGCTGGGCATGATGGGGGACAAGATCGGCGAGGGTATCCCCGTGTTCACCGGTTTGCCCCGCCACATCAGCTCCGAGGCCCTGCGCAACCTGGGCGCTCAGCTGAACACCTCGGGCGCTTACGGCATGTACCACATTGTGGGCTTTACCCCTGAGGCTCCCACGCTGGAGGCGGCGCTGGGCGGCAAGAAGCCCAAGCACGAGGTGGTCATCACCGATCGGGACCTGCGGGAGTTTGAAGAGAAATTCAGTGACCAGGCCCATGACGGCAAGGTGGATTTCGCCATGTTCGGCTGTCCCCACTTCACCCTGAAGGAGGCCATGTACATCGCCCGCAGGATTGAGGGCAGGAAGCTGGCCATTCCCATGTACATCCTTACCTCCAGCGATTGGGCGGAGATGGCCCGGCGCATGGGAGTGTATGATGTGCTGGCCGCCGCCGGCGCCGAGCTGATCCCCGATACCTGTCCCGACCAGCCCTGCTGGCACTATTTGAAGGGCAAGGTGGGGATCACCGAGTCCCCCAAGTGCGCCTATTATCCCCGCCGCAGGGGCATCCACTTTATGATCCGCGACCTGGATACCTGCATCGAGGCCGCCCTGACTGGAGAGGTGAAATAATATGGCTAAAAGATTTTCCTGCCACAAGATTTCAGAGGGCAAGGCCCAGGCTGAGGCCGTGATCACCCAGGACCGCATTATGTTTTACCAGGTCCGGCCGGAGGACGGCGTGATGGAGGAGAAGAACCATCAGCTGGAGGGCCGCACCATCGCCCGGAAGGTGCTGATCTTCCCCGGCGGAAAGGGCAGCTCGGTGGTGCAGCAGGACGGGCTGTACCATCTGGACCGGTTCCACAACATGCCCGCCGCCCTGATCATCCAGGACCCCGACCCCGTGCTGGTGGCAGGCGCCATTATTATGGAGCTGCCCATGGTGGACAAGGTGGACCCTGCCTTTTATGAGGCAGTCAAGGACGGCGACATGGTGGCCGTCAACGCCGACGAGGGCTGGGTGGAAATTCAGGACTGACGGCGGATCACAAAGGACAGGAGGAGAGCCCATGCTGGAAGCCAGATCCCCCGCCAGGCTGACGCTGTCCCAGCGGGCCTATGAGGCCATCAAGGAGGCCCTGTGCCAGGGGAAATTCAGTCCGGGGGATATCCTCAGCGAGAGCCAGCTGGCCGCGCAGCTGGGGATGAGCCGTACCCCGGTGCGTGAGGCCCTGCGCACCCTGGCCAGCGAGGACTGGCTGGAGATCCGAAACGGGATCGGCGCATACGTCAAGCCCCTGTCCGCAAAGGACATTGAGGATCTGTATGAGGTCCGCTGCCTGCTGGAGGTCCAGGCGGCCAGGACGGCGGTGTCCCGCATCACGGAGGAGGAGATTGACAGCCTGGAGGAGCGCTTCCGGGCCCTGCTGGCCGAGTGCGGGGAGGGGGGAAGCTTTCCCAACCCGGGGCGGTTTTCCGCTTTGGACTGGGAGCTCCATGAGCTGATTGTGGAGCGGTGCCAGAACCACTATATCAGGTCCATCATGGCCAACAACAACGCCATCGTCAAACGGTATCAGCTGTTGTCGGTGGAGGCGCTGAATGACATCCGGGAGAGCACCCGGCAGCATCTGGAAATCCTGGCCTGTCTCCGCCGCAGGAATGGGGAGGAGCTGGCTGAGACCCTGCGCCGGCACCTGACCTGGGCCGCCGGCCTGCTGGAGCGGGTCTAGCAAAACAAGAAAAGCTTTGGGCGTCCCCGCCGGGGGACGCCCAATGCTTTTTTAGTCCTCCTGCGCCCAGGAGGGCGCCGGCTCAAACAGCACCCATTCCTGGTCAATCAGCACCAGGACGCCGTCATCGGTGACGGCGTACCAGGTGCCCTCCCGGGCAAAGTTGCTCTGACCGTCCTCCTCGGGCATGCCGTCGGTATAGGAGGTGGTTTCCTGGATGACAGAAGGGTCCGGTTCGCCGGGCATCTCCCGGCCGGTGGACCAGTACAGCACCCCATCCACCATGATGGCGGCGGGGCGGTCCCCCGCGTCCTCGCTGGACTCCGGGGCGCCGCCGGAGGAGCCGCCGGCCGGGGAGGACGGCTCTCCGGGGGAGGAGAAGTCCCCGCCAGCCCCCTCGCCGGCGCCGGTGCTGTTCATTTCGCCCCCGCCCCCGGACATTCCGCCGAAGGGAACCATGCGCAGCGCCAGGACCAGCACCAGACAGGCGGCCAGGAGAGGTGCCGCCCGCTGGACGCGGGACAGGAGGGAGGGACGGGCGGACAGGGGGGCGTCCGCCTCCGCGATCAGGTCGTCATCCAGAAGCCCCACGGCATCCAGCAAAAAATCAGCGTTCATACGGCAACCCCCTCCTGCTCCAATGTGTGCTTCAGCTTGGCACGGGTGCGGTGGAGCCGGGACTTCACCTGCCCCTGGGTCAGCCGGAAGCGTCCGGCCAGGGCGGCGATGGACTCCAGATGGAAGTAGCGGCGGATAAACAGCTTCCGGTCCAGCTCGGGCTGTTTCCGGAGGAAGGCGGAGATGATCGCGGCGGTCTCCCCGGCCTCCAGGTGCTCCTCCGGTCCCCGGAGGTCGGGGAGGCAGTCCTCCAGCTCATGGAGGGCGGCCTCCGCCTGGCTGCCTCCCCGCTTGGCCGCCCGTTCCCGCCGCCACCGATCCAGGGACAGGTTGCGGGTCAGCCTGCCGAAAAAGGCGGACAGGATGTTGGGCCGCTGGGGCGGCATGGCGTTCCAGGCCCGCAGCCAGGTGTCGTTGACGCACTCCTCCGCGTCCTCCCGCCGCTCCAGAATACCCCGGGCGATGGCGCGGCAGTAGGGGCCGTACTTGTCCTCACTCTCCACAATGGCCCGCTGGTCCCGGGCCCAGTACAGGTCAATAATCATGTGGTCCTCCATGGCGGTCTCCTCCGTATCAGATCAGGGATAGCCCCGCAGCAGCCGGTTTCCAAAGCTGTTCAGGGCCTCGCAGGGCTCATATTTGGTGCGGTAGCCCACTCCGTCCAGAATCAGGAAGGGGTTGTAGTCCGTTACAGTGCAGGTGAGGCCGCCAGCCAGCTCCAGGGTGTAGGTCACCGCCTGGCCGGCGTACTCCGTCCAGCTGCCGTCCCGCTCGTAGACGACCACCTCCCGCAGCAGCCCTGCCAGCTCGTCCAGTTCCGCCCGGTCCAGCTCCAGCGTCACGTCGGGCGGGGAGAGGTGGACGGTGGCCGATACCAGATCCGCTCCCTCCAGGTGGGCGAAGGGGCGGCTTCCCCGTCCCCAAGCGTACCACGCCAGCAGGCAGAACGCAAGGGCCAGCGCGGCCAGCAGCAGCCCCTGCTTGCGGGCGGAGAGCTTCAGCCGGTCCAGCCCCCGGAGGAGGCGGCGGACCAGAAAACCGGCCGCCGCCGCGGCCAGCAGCGCTCCCACCGCCGCCCCCAGCGGCTCTGCCATGGCGCCGCCGGGCATAAAGCCGGGCTGGGGGGCCGGCGGAGTCAGCCCCCGCCACATCCAAAGCAGAAAGGCGGCCGCCGCGGCCAGAGCGGTCGCCAGCCGTTTTGTCCCCTGTTTCATTCAGATCCCTCCTAATTTGGTGGTTTCACCTGTCAGGACGCAAAAATGCGGCTTTGGTTGCGGGGTCAGGAAAAAATTTGCAAAATAATTCCGGCGGGCACCGGGAGGTACCCGCCGGACAGGGGAAGAAAGAGAGGGGTCAGGTCATATCAGAAGGTGCCCTGGGCCATCATGGCGTCGGCCACCCGTTGGAAGCCCGCGATGTTGGCGCCGGCCACCAGGTTATAGCCCAGGCCGTACTGCTCGGCGGCCTTGACGGAAGAATCGTGGATATTGATGATGATGCGATGCAGCTTCTCGTCCACTTCCTCGGCGGTCCAGAACAGCCGCTCGGAGTTCTGGGCCATCTCCAGGGCGGAGCCGATGACGCCGCCGGCGTTGACCGCCTTGGAGGGGGCGACGATCATGTTCTTCTGGCTCATCATATAGCGCAGGGCGTCGTTGGTGGTGGGCATGTTGGCCACTTCGATGTAGTACTTGATGCCGTTGGCCACAATCTTCTCGGCCCACTCCATGGTCACGTCGTTCTGGGTGGCGGAGGGCATGATGATGTCCACCTTGCGGCCCCAGGGCTTCTCGCCGGCGTGGAACTCGCAGCCGAACTTATCGGCGTAGTCCTGAACCTTGTCCCGGCCGGAGGCACGCATCTCCAGCAGATAATCATACTTTTCCTTGGTGTTGATGCCGTCGGGATCGTAGATATAGCCGTCGGGACCGGACAGGGTGACCACCTTGCCGCCCAGCTGGGCCACCTTCTGGCACAGGCCCCAGGCCACATTGCCGAAGCCGGAGATGGCCACCGTCTTGCCCTCGAAGGTATCATGCTCGTGCTTCAGGACCTCGTTGGCGTAATAGGCGGCGCCGAAGCCGGTGGCCTCGGGACGCATCAGGGAGCCGCCGTAGGAGAAGCCCTTGCCGGTGATCACGCCGTTTTCAAAGGCGCCCTTGATGCGGCGGTACTGGCCGTACAGGTAGCCGATCTCCCGGGCGCCCACGCCGATGTCGCCGGCGGGCACGTCGATGTCGGGCCCGATGTGGCGGTACAGCTCGGTCATAAAGGCCTGGCAGAAGCGCATGACCTCGGCGTCGCTCTTGCCGCGGGGGTCAAAGTCAGAGCCGCCCTTGGCGCCGCCGATGGGCAGAGTGGTCAGGCTGTCCTTGAAGGTCTGCTCAAAGCCCAGGAACTTCATAATGGACAGGTTGACAGAGGGGTGGAAGCGCAGGCCGCCCTTGTAGGGGCCCAGGGCGCCGTTATACTGCACGCGGTAGCCGCGGTTGACATGATAAGCGCCCTGGTCATCCATCCAGGTGACCCGGAACTCCACCACCCGCTCGGGCTCCACCATCCGCTCCAGCAGGGCGGCCTTCTCATACTCGGGGTGAGCCTCGATCACCGGGTCCAGGGAAGAGAGGACCTCTTCCACGGTCTGGAGAAACTCGGGCTCGTTGGCATTTTTGGCTTTTGTGGCGGCAAGAACTTTCTCAATGTACTGATTCATGGCGTTTGTCTCCTCCTGCAAGTAAGTTCAGCGGTTTGCCTTTTTGACGGAAATTTTGCAAAACCTTTCTTCTGGCAGCTTTTCCAGGAGAAATTTTCTCTTTTTCCTTGGAACGTGTATAGCATAGCACAAAAAAAGAAAGAGTAAAGCATGATTTTTGTGGGGGCTGCCACAACGAAAAGGCTGTGGCAGAAATTATGTTCCTCAATCCAGAGGCTGGCTGCCCGCAAAAAGCGGCTGCTCCGATAGGGAACAGCCGCTTTTTATATTAAAATGCAAGTTTTCAGTCAAATGCCAGACCAAGGTAGGCGGCGGAGGACCAGTCCCAGCTCTGCTCCAGCTGGGGGTCCAGCCACTTGAGCATGCCGAACAGGCCCAGGGTCTGGCCGGCGGGATTCTCCCCCTGAGGGCGCGGGCATCGGACCAGCCAGCGCTCCGCCGGGGCGGCGCGGCACAGATCCGGCAGGGTCAGACGGCGGGCGGCGGGGCTGCCCAGGTACTCCTTGACGATCACCAACCCGCCTCCCGCATCCTCGGCACACAGGCATGCCGGCCCGTCGGGGGTGTCCCCCACGAACAAGCCGCCGGTTCCCAGAGCACAGCAGCCCTCCTGATACCGAAGGGCGTCCTCCGGATAGGCGATGTGGGGGAGCCCGGACAGAAGCTGCTCCCGTACCCTGCCGTACTCCGCCGGGGCGGTCCGCCGGAGGACAGGTTCCCGGGCCGGGGGAAGCTCCCCGGGCGTGAGGGTCCCCTCAAAGTGGCGAAAACACTCCCGAAAGCCATTCCGCCCGAAAAAGTCGTGGAGGGAGGGCTCCGCCGGGACGGTGGAGACGGCGGGGATGCCCAGGGAACGGAAATAGTCGTCCGCCCCCGCCAGCAGCCGGCCCGCCAGCCCCCGCCCCCGCCAGTCCGGGTGGGTGGCCACCGCATACAGGTAGGCGCAGCGGTACTCCCCACGGCCGGGCACCACGAAGGCGGTGTCAAACCAGGCGGTCATGGCCCGGACGGCCCCCGCCTCCTCCAGCACGATAACCAGCTCCGGGCGGTAGTAGGTGCGGTAAAAGTTGTCAATATAGGCGTCTTGATCTCCAAAGGCCAGCTTCCACAGCTCCCGCTGGATGGTCACATCCGCGGGAACGGAGGGGCGAACGGTTGTCATGCCCCTGCCTCCTCTCGTTGAACGGGTGGAGCGGCCCCTGCCAGGGGGCGCTCTTTTCCTTGAAGCCGGCACTGGGCCGGACTTGCGGCTTTGACGGTTTTTTGACGGTCAATAACCGGGGTAGACGTCACTTTTTTTCGGCATGATAATGGCGCAGATCAGATAGGCCCAGAAGCCCAGGCTGCCCAGAAAGAAGGCGATAACCCAGCCCACACGGATCAGGGTGGGGTCGATGTCAAAATACTCTGCCAGGCCGCCGCACACGCCGCACAGCATTTTGTATGGTCCTTCCGTCCTGTATAACCGCTTGCTTCCCATTCATACTCACTCCTAAAAATTTGGTCTGGGGGCGTTTTGCTTCTGCTATCAGAATACGCTGCTTCCATTGAAAAATCCATAAGGGAAGAATTAAAAACAGATAAAATTTGTACCTAGCTGCGTTTCCGGCACAGCCAGAGCAGGCGGCACAGCAGTGTGCTGGACAGCGTGAAGAACACCTCCAGCATGCTGCTTACCATTCCGGCCGCGGCCAAAAGCAGGAGGGAGCCCGCGGCGATGCCTGCCCACGCAAGAAGGAGCGAAGCGTATCGGCTGCGGTCCTCCCGCCAGCCGCAGGCCAAAGCAAGAAAAAGCACAAGCATCAGGAGAATACAGGCGGTGCCGGCCCACAGAACATGCAGAAAAGCCACACGAGGCAGAAATTGGGGCAGGTAGGGAAACAGCATGGCGCATCCCAAACAAGCGCATGAGGTCAGCGTAATCAGATAGATTGCCTGCCGCACCCCGCGGTCGGCAAAGGTACTGCCAATTTGAAACAGAACTACCGCAAAATATCCGCCTACCAGCAGTCCCCACCGCCAAAAATCTTGATATTGTTCTTTTCCCGATACGGCAATAACGGAAAAATTGGAGGTCAGCCATGGTGCATTTCCGGCAAATAGAACCGTGCAGACAGGAATTAAAAAGCAGACCACCAGATTCAGCCCTATGGGCGCCCGGGACAGCTTCTCTTTTTTCATGCCCGTTCGACGGATGCCACCAGATCACCCCGCTCATTGAAGTGGACAGGGCGGATGGTGTTGCCTGTGTTTTTCTGAATATCATCCATGCGCAGGCTCTCGCTTACGGTGGAGACCAGGGTGAAGGCCACCCCGTGGCGTCTGGCCCGTCCGGTCCGGCCGATGCGGTGGATGTAATATTCATTTTCGTCGGGCACGTCATAGTTGAACACCGCGTCCACGTCGTCAATGTCCAGTCCGCGGGCGGCCACGTCGGTGGCGGCCAGAACCCGGATCTTGCCCTCCCGGAATTTCTTCAAGGTCCGTTCCCGGACCGCCTGCTGAATATCCCCGTGGATGGCCTGACAGGACAGCCCGCGCATCTGAAGCAGGCCGGAGAGCCGGTCGGTCATATTCTTGGTGTTGCAGAAGGCGATGACCCGCTCATAGCCGCCCATGTCCACCAGCCTGGCCAGGGTGTCCGCCTTCTCGTTGCGCTCCACGTCCAGACGGTACTGGACAATGTCAGGACGGTTCTCCTGATCGGCTGGGACGGTGATCTCCACCGGGTCCCGCTGGTATACCCAGGAGATATCCAGCACCTCCCGGGAGATGGTGGCGGAGAACATGCCCAGGTTGCGCCGCTTGGGCATCTTGTCCAGAATGTGGGTCACGTCGCGGACAAAGCCCATGTCCAGCATCCGGTCGGCCTCGTCCAGCACCACGGTCTGGACCTTGTCCAGGCGGACGGTGCGCCGCTTCATGTGATCCATCAGCCGGCCCGGAGTGGCCACCACGATCTGGGGCAGCTTCTTCAGCTGCGTGATCTGCTTGTCGATGGGCTGTCCTCCGTAGAGACAGGCCACCCGCACCCCTTCCTTGAAGGCGCACAGGTCCCGCAGCTCGTCCTGAATCTGAAGGGCCAGCTCACGGGTGGGAGCCAGCACCAGGGCCTGGAGCTGACTGTCCGCCGGGTCAATGTGCTCCACCATGGGGATGCCGAAGGCAAAGGTTTTGCCTGTTCCGGTAGGGGCTTTGGCGATGACGTCCTTCCACTCCATGAAGCAGGGAATGGCCCCCACCTGAATGGGGGTGGCCTGGACGTATCCCTTCTTTTCGATAGCCTGCATGATCTGGGGGGAGAGCCCCAGCTGGGCGTACTCCGCCCGGTCGTTTACCTGCTGTCCGTTGATCTCCATAATATTACGCCGTTCCTTTCTGTGTGAGATGTGCCGATCCAAGGCCTACCCACAGACACACAGATGTCAGAACGCCGTTTTTCCCGGCGCGGCCTCGAATCCTGCCAGACGGCGCCCTCCGCCTCTCCGGGCGTGCGGCCGCGCCTGCGGGGGCGTGTTCCGCCCAGCTTCCTTTTTCCAGTAATATTATAGCTCCTTTTTCCCGTTTGTCTACCTTTTTGGTGCAAAGACGCCTTTTTGCCTGCTGCGGGACGGATTTTTGAGAGGCTGACTGTTTGCCCCGCCGGTTACCGCCTTCTTCCCGAGCGCAGGAATTCTTTCGTCGATTAAGGGCCTCGCCCGCTGCCTGGGCAGCGGGCGGGGCCCAACGTCAAAGGGAGGAAGAAACGGGTCATCCCCTGGCGGCTTACCAGAAGAAACCGCCGAAGGGGAACTGATAATAGCTGTCGGAGCCCTGCTGGCCTTGATTCTGCTGGGTCTGCTGCTGGTTGCTCTGGTTGGCCGCCTCGGTCTGGGCATTCTGCTCGTCCAGCGTCACGGTAAGCTGCACCTCCTGCTGGTCTCGGACCACCGTCAGAACGGCGGTGTCTCCGGCCTTGTAATTGGTGGACAGGGCCGCCGTCAGGGCGGAGGGAGAGTCTACAGCGGTGTTGTCGATGGCGATGATGATGTCATTGACCTGGAGGCCGGCCGCCTGGGCGCAGGACCCCTCGGCCACATATTCCACCACGGCGCCGGCGGGAATGCCATAGCGCTGGGCGGCCTCGTCCACCACATTCACCTGGATGCCCAGATAGGGCTTGCCGGTGACATAGCCGTGCTCAATCAGGTCGGCCAGAATCTGCTTGACGTCGTTGATGGGGAGGGCGAAGCCCAGACCCTCGGCGGAGACGCCGGAGGTGGACTGAGTGTACTTGGCGGAGACAATGCCCACCACGTTGCCGTAGCTGTCAAACAGCGGGCCGCCGGAGTTGCCCGGGTTGATGGCGCAGTTGGTCTGCAGCACATTCAGAGTGATGCTTTCTTCGCGGCCGGTATCCGGATTGGTACTGGAGGTAGTGATGAGCCGGTCCAGGGCGGATACAATGCCGTCGGTGAGGGTGTAGGTCAGCTCACCCAGGGGGTTGCCGATGGTGTAAACAGCCTCGCCCACCACCAGCTGGTCAGAGTCGCCCAGGGTGACGGGCTGCAGGCCGGTGGCCTCGATCTTCAGCACGGCCACGTCGTTGTCACGCTCGCCGCCCACCAGGGTGGCGTCGTATTGGTCGCCGTTGGCAAAGGACACCACGATGGAGACGGAGGAGTCGTTGACCGCGTCCTCAATGACATGGTAGTTGGTGACGATGTAGCCGTCCTGGGTCAGCACGAAGCCGGAGCCGCTGGCGGCGGAGGTGGTGGTCTGGCCGAAGATGTTCACCGTGGTGTTTACCGTGATGCCCACGCAGGAAGCCAGGTTGGCGGCGTAGAGCTGTTCGGCTGTCATGGGCTGTCCGTTATTGGAGTTGACCACCGTATTGACCTTGATGTTGGGGTCGCTCTCATAAATGGTGGTGGCGTTGTCCTGGCCGGTGATCCGGTGGTAGACCACCGCGCCGCCGATTCCGGAGGCGCCCCCCACCAGCACACAGGCCAGCGCCAGAGCCACAATTCGAACCGCGCGGCCCTTTTTCTTCTTGGGGGCCTGTCCGCCCGGCTGCGGGTCGCCGCCGGAGGCGGGGACAGGATCGGAGTAGTCTCCGAACCCACCGCGATAGCCGTCGTTTTCGCTGTTGTAAAATTTGAATTCATCCATACTCAAAACGCTCCTCTCAAAAGGCTGCTTTTCCAAATTGATGGACGGGACCGCGCCCGTCTGGATCTTCTCCCTGATCTGCAGTGTCTATGATAGCCGAAAAATATGAAAAAAGCATGAAGAAAAATACACAGTTTTTTTAACTTTCCCGAAATAAACCGAGACCCGCCGTCCGGCGGGTCTCAAATGGGAAAAGCTGTCAGGTGCCTCAGTGATGGTCGGGACGAACGGACAAAATCGCGGCGATGTCCCGTGCTGCAGCCTCCACATCCAGCCGCAGCCCGCGGAACATTCCCATGCCGGCCACATTCAGAATGACCAGCAGGACGGTGGGTCCCAGAACCATACCCAAAACGCCGGCCACCTTCATGCCAACATAGATGCTGACAAGGGACAAAATAGGGGACAGGCCGGTCTGATCGCCCACAAATTTGGGCTCCATCACCCGGCGGAACAGGGCGATAATGCCCCAGATGACCATCATCTCGATGGCAGTGGGATAGTCCTGGGTGATCAGGGCGATGACCGCCCAGGGCACCATGACGGTGCCAGCGCCGATGATGGGGATAAAATCCATAATGGCCAGGATCAGAGCCAGCAGCAGCCCGTATGGCTGATGGGTCAGGAAAAAGCCGACCAGAAGGATGAAGAATACGCACACCGAGAGGAGCAGCTCCGCCTTTAAATAGCCGCCGAAGGCCCCCAGAGCGGTCACCCGCAGCTGGTTCCAGAAGCGCAGCAGCCCCTCGTCCATGTGCTGGGCCAGACGGGTGCGCAGGTAGGGATAGTCGGCTGTCAGCAGATAGGAGGCCATGATGAAGATGACCAGCGCCACCACAAAGGACGGCACGCCCATGGCCGCGTTGGTGGTGTAATCCAATACGCTGTTGAGCAGATTGGGCACCACACTCTTCAGCCAGTCGACCAGCTCCTGGCTTACTGTATCCAGAAAGCGGGTCAGCTGAGGGGGAACAAGCTCCCACAGGTGAATGGACAGTGCCTCCAGCTGGTCCAGCACCGCCTGCATGTTGTCCAGCAGGCCCTCCCAGTTTTGAGCCAGAGAGGCCAGCTCCAGAACTGTCGCATAAAACAGATAAGCCAGGACTGCGCCAATCAGACCGAACAGCAGCAGCAGAATCACCAGGGTCAGAAGGCCGCGGGACAGCCCCAGCCAACGCTGGCACCACCGGACCAGCGGGTTCAGGATGACGGCTACAATCAGTGCCGCAAGGAAGGGGGCGAACAGGGATAAAAGGGGAGGAGCAAGCAGCCACAGCAGAAAGAGCACCAGCGCCGTCAGAATGATGCGGATTCCCAGCCGGAACCACAGCATTCCGCGCTCCCGCCAGGAAAGTTGTCCAGGTCTCATTTCCATCCCGCCTTCTGCAGCCGCCGGCTGCCTTTTCAAGTTGGGCGGTGAGCCCGCCCATGGACCGTTTTTGAATCCTAAATAAGGATACCACAAATTTCATGAATAAACTGTAAAAGGTGGACATGCCCGCAAGTCAGCCTCAGAAAGAGACCGCCGTCCCAGGATGCCGGGGCGGCGGTAAGCAGAGCCGGTCAGGCCCGGTAAATCAGCCCAATCAAATTGGGCCCGGCGTTGATGGCGATGACGCCGCCGATAAAATATTCCATGGCGGGCGCCTCTCCCAGCGCCTGGACGCAGGCTTCCCGCAGCCGGTCGGCCTGCTCGGCGTTGCCCGCCCGGATGAGCAGATAGGGGCTGCCCGGCTCCCGCTCCTTTTTGCACATTTCCGTCAGACTGGAAATGACGTTTTTTTCGCCGCGTACCTTGGACAGAATTTTGGAATCGCCATCCTGAAAGGTCATGATGGGCTTGAGTCCCAGCGCCTCGCCCACAAAGGCGGCGGCGGCCGACACCCGGCCCGACTTCTTGGCAAAGCGCAGATCCAGGGGGACAAAGACCACGCGCGCGTGGTCCATCCAATTCTGGATATATTCCACAATTTCCAGCGCTCCGCAGCCCCGGGCGGCCATCCTGGCTCCCTGGACCACCGCCCAGCCATAGCTCATGGTGTAATTGCGGGAGTCGATCAGGTGGATTTGAAAGCTGTCCCTGGCCTCGGGGTGGTCCTCATAAAATTCCTCCCGGGCCTGGACGGCGTTCTGGTAGGTGGCCGAGCCCTTGGAGTTGATGCAGGTGTGAATCAGGTCAGTATATCCGGCCTTCCAGGAGTCCTCAAAGCATTGGCTGAACACATAGGGGGTGAGCTGGGCGTGAGTGGGGATCTGGGGAGCGGCAAGCAGCATGCTGTAAAATTCCTCTGGAGTGAAATCAACGCCGTCGCGGTATTCTCTGTCGCCCATGGCGATGGGGAACGGGAGCACCTGGATATCCAGCTCCTCCCAAAGCGATAAGGGAATGTCAGAAGCGGAGTCAGTAGAAAATTTGATACGAGCCATGTTGGCCTCCTTTGTGTCAGGCATGGCCGCAGCCTGCCCATCTCAGACCTATTATCGCAAAAAGCAAGGGGATTGTCAATGTGCAGGGGGGAATCGCGGGGCGCACGCCTTCACTTTTTCCGCAGCTTTTTCCGGCTCCCGTCCGGATATTGAATGTATGTGTTTTCAAGGTGGCGCACCAGGCTGGCCTTGTGGGCGTCAATATATTCCCGGCGCAGCATGTCCCGCTCCGCCTGCTCCTCCGGAGTGAGTCCCTGAGGAGTTTTGGCCTTGCGGGCCAGCTCGTTGATGCGGTCTATTTTCACCTGATCCATTTGTAACGTCCTTTCTCAAATGGTAATCTCCACAGGAATGCCTTCCACCCCGGCCACACAGCTCTCATAGTAGCCGTCTCCGGTGGTCCTGGGGCCGCTCAGAACCGTGTACCCCTCCAGGCGCAGGCGGTCTGTCAGCCGGTCCACTGCCTCACGGCTGCCCACGGAAAAGGCCACATGGGCATAGCCCGCACGGGCCGCGGCCGGGTCCTCTCCCTCCAGCTGGGGGCGGGTCATCAGCTCCAGCCGGGTGCCTCCCTCAAAGGAGAGGAAATAGGAGCGGAAGTCCGTCCTGGGGTTGTGGTACTCAGGGCCGCTCTCCGCCCCGAAATACCGCTCAAAAAACGCCCGGGCCCCCTCCAGGTCCCGCACATAGAGGGCGGCATGTTCAATTCTCACGGCGCGTCACTCCCCTGTCCATCCGCAGAGACAGGCCGCTCGGGCCGTATCCTCCCGCAGTGAGCTCCATTCGCTCAAATTCATACTCGCAGCTTCTCATGCCCTGTGCCTCCTGATCATTTTATAAATACCGCTCCAGCACCAGCATGGTGCGGCCCTTCCGGGACTGGCCGGGGACCTCCTTCACCACACACTTGCCCAGTCCCCGGCAGGTGAGTACATCCCCCTCTTCCACCAGCTTGTCCCCCTTCAGACACTCCCGATGGTTAAGGGCCACCTTGCCGGAGGAGATATAGGCAGCGGCCTTGGAGCGGGACAGAGAGAAGCCGGCGGCCAGAACCGCGTCCAGCCTGGGGGTGGCTACCGTGTCCCGGATGGTTTTGACCTGGGCGGGGGCGGGCGCCAGCTCAGACAGGGGAATTTCCCGCAGGGCGAGCTTCCACCGCCCCGCGGAGTCCCACTGAGAGAGCAGAATAGGCAGGGTCTCCCGCAGCGCCGCCACCTGACAGCGTCCCGGACCGGGAAAGAGAATGTCTCCCAGCTTTTCCCGGGTAAGGCCCAGGCCCATGAGGGAACCCAGGATATCCCGGTGAGACAGGGAAGCGTCAGAGGGAAAGCTGCCTTCCAACGCAGCCAGCGGACCCTCCGGGTCATTCAGAATATCTTCTTCCAGCTGCCAATCTGGGAGGAAGAAGCAGACCGTGCGCTCAGCCTCCCCATAACCGCCCCAGAACAGGTGCCGGGGGTGGCCGGCGGCGGAGAGCAGATCCGTCACCAGGGCGCGCTCACCCTGGGAGAGAAAGGGAGTGTGGGCGGGGACCCCACGGCCTTCCGCCAGCTCCAGCTTGTCCAGAACCCGGGCCAGCAATACCCGCTCCTCCCCGCTGCGGGCAGAGCGGTCCAGCAGTTCCTTCTTTGTCATCTCCTGAGGCTCCTTTCTCATGATTCTGGATTTTAGTATAGGAGAGAGGGAGGCTCTTGTCAATGTGGAAGCAGGAAGCTGCCGCTTTGTCCGGAATCGGTCCGTGGTATCTCGTACAAAAAGGCGCAGAGCGGGAAGCTGCAGGCTGGGCGTCAAAACAATGTGGTCAGTTTCGTAAAGTTCCTCTTGACAGCCCAGCCTCCATGTGTTATTATAATCTAGCCTGTTGGGAGAGAGCGGGATTTATCATCCATCAGCCGGAGTGGCGGAATTGGCAGACGCCCGGGACTTAAAATCCCGTGGGAGCGATCCCGTGCCGGTTCGATCCCGGTCTCCGGCACCAAATATCGCGGGGTAGAGCAGTTGGCAGCTCGTCGGGCTCATAACCCGGAGGTCGGAGGTTCAAGTCCTCCTCCCGCAACCAGAAAAAGCCGCCCTTTCCGAAAGGATTGGGCGGTTTTTATAACTTTTTTGAGATATTTGTTTTTGGGCGGGTGCGAATAATTCAACTTTAGTTCAACTCGCCTCTAAAATTCAAGCCTTTTTCAGAAAAACGTCGGCTAGTATGTCGGCGTTCTTTTTGTCTGCGGCCTCCATGACGTGGGCGTAAATATTGGCTGTGGTGGACACCTGGGCGTGTCCCAACCGCTTGGAAATGGACACACTGTCCACACCATTGAAGTAGAGCATACTAGCCATTGTGTGCCGGAAGGCGTGGGCGTTGACGTGTGGGAGGCCGTGGCGCTTGCTGAACCGGGAGAGCCATGTGGTCACGCTGTCAGGGTGCATGGGGCCGCCGGTGTCCTGGGCAAACACAAAACCTTGATCCTGGTAGTATTCTCCCAGGCGCAGGCGCTCCCCATTCTGCCACGCTCTGTACTGCTTCAACAGCTGCATGGTCTCCGCCGGTAGGGAGACATACCGCTTAGACCGCTCTGTCTTGGGGGTGTCCTCATAAATGCCCACGTCGGCGGAGTACAGGACATTGTTGCAGATGTACACTTGATTGCTGGCAAAATCTACCTTGTCCCATTTCAGGCCCAGGATTTCCCCACGGCGGGCCCCGGTAATCAGCAGGAGGTGAACCAGTGTTCTCCACTTGATCGGCTCCAGTTCCAGTGCCTCTCGGATGGCCGCCACCTGTTCCGGCTGGAAGTAGTTCACGTCCTTCTGCTCCATCTTCGGCGGCGTGGCCCTGTCCGCCACGTTGACGGCCACAAGCCCCTCCTTCAACGCTTGATCCAGCACAGTATGAATGAGCCGGTGATACTCCCGGATCGTCTTGCCCGATAAGGTGCGTTCTTCGGTATTCAGGGAAAAGAAGTCCTCCAGGTTCCCACCCAGGGCCGTGGAAATAGCCCCTGCAACCTCCTTTTTGACCCGCTCCCCCTTGACTGCTGCATAGACAGCTTTCAGGGAGAGGCCGGTCACGTTGGACAGCTCCAGGCGGGTGAGACGCCTTTCTTTCAGCAGGGCGGCAAGGCCCACCTTTGCGATTGCGTGGGCGCTCCCGGCTCCAGGCTGGGCAAGCCGGGCATATAAACTGTTCAGATGGTCGGGCCGGATGTCCTTCAACTTCATGTGCCCAAGAGCTGGGTATATCCGGGTGGTTAGCTCCTTGTATCTCACAATGGTGGAGTGCTTGATTCCAGTTTTCTCTTTTAGACTAATCACATAATCACAGTATGGGGCGAACTTCTGGCGGCTGTCAGTTGTAATCCCTTCTCTGCACTCCTTCTCGAAGGTCGCGGCGAAAGCCTCGGCCTTTTTTCGTGCGCTCTTTTCCGTCCAAGTTGGGGAGACCTCAAACGTGGCTGTCCAGGGTTTCAACTGCTTGCCGTCGGCACCACGGCCACGGTGGACACGGATAGAGAAAGAGATTAATTTTCCTTCTTTGTTTCTGCGTTCTTGGATGTTAGCCATATACGTTCAACTTCCTCCATAATGAATTTTTCGATTGCTGCGCTCGCATTTTTCTCACAATGATAAAGCCTTGCATCACAAATATCGTTTAATTGTTTTATCTTATCTCGAACTTTTGTTCTCTTTGACACTATATCAACATAGCAATCATTAAATTTATGATGTAATAGAAAGGCGCGCTCATCATCTGGGGGAACTGACAGTTTTGGTAATACCTCATTTTGATAGTGTGTTCTCTCTAGCATTGTGTCAATGCACTGCGACGCACCTACTATAGTTGGGATCAGAATTGCATTGCTCCGTTCAAGAAGGAACGACAAAAAATCAATGATCTTTGCCCAAAAATCTTCTCCATTACTAGTTGTCTTTATTTTTAATAAATTTTCTGCCGCTAATGGAGATAATCCTGTTTTATCAACAATGTCTGAAATGCTCCGTGTTTTTTCTGCGTAATCTCCAAATAGATACCCAACATCACATTCTAAAACATTGCAGATTGCAGGAATCCACTCGAGACTCACTGGATTGTTACCATACTCCCACTGTTTTAGTCTATTGATAGATAAACCATATGTATTGCCTTCAACCGGCGCATGAATGTCTTGTTCGAGGAGGCGTGCAAATTCTGGTCTAGATAGTCCCTTATTTTCACGAGCTTCCCTTACACGGGAACCTATCATTTTTTGCACAAATAAGGTATTATTAATTCCTTTCAAGTTAAAAACCACCCAAAATAAAAATTAATAGGTCATCGACAATAACTATTATATTCTGTATAATAAGGCACGTCAAGAGGAAATACCAAACGAAAGGAGCCTTAACATGGATTATAGAAACAAATTCTTGACAATTCGGCAAGTGGCGGCTACTGGCTTACTATCCGAGTATCAACTCCGATTGTTAGAGAAACAAGGCCGTTTACCAGGACTCCGAAGTGGAAACAGATTTAAAGTAAACGTCCCATTACTCTTGGAGCAGTTAGACCGAGATAGCTTTTCTGAAGTAAACGCAAATGCATAAAAACGAAAAATCCCGCCCAACCGGTGACACGGTAGAGCGGGAGATATTGGAAATCACGAGGCGGCAACTTCCATTAATTTGTATATTTAGTTTACCACAGACCGCCTCAAATTGCAAGCAGAAACGAGGTGATTAAGACCTGTGGATGGACTGAATTTTCTACTGGAAAACGGGATGCCTTTGGACGAGATCAAGAGGTTGATGGATCACGACGATCTCACCTTAGACCAGATCGTCGAAAGCGCCAAGCGGATTATTGCCAGAGGCGACCACCTGACTTTTTCGTCTTTTTCGTCTTTTTCGTCTTTTTCGCAGGGATGGGACGAGCCAATTCCGTTTGACGAGATCGACACCCCGCCTTTTCCGGTTGATTGCCTTCCGGCTCCAGCGGCAGCGTTTGTGGACGAGCTTGCAGAGAGTACGCAGACCCCGCCGGAGATGTCGGCAACGATGGTCCTAGGGGTTATGGCTATCGCATTTCAAAAAAGATACGTGGTCGTTATAAATCCAGATTGGGTTGAGCCGCTTTGCCTTTATCTGCTAGCCATAGCGGCCCCAGGGGAGAGAAAAAGCGCGGTATCTTCGGCAACCACAAAGCCGGTGTTTGCGTGTGAAGCCAAACAGAGAGATATTGAGGCAGTGGAGATCATGCAGAATAGGGCAGAGCGAGATTTGTTGGAAAAACGCCTGGAGACTGTCAAAAAGACGGCTGCAAATGCAAAGAACCGAGAGCAGATGGAAGATGCCCGTTCCGAAATGCTGGAGTTATCCGCACAACTGGCAGAGTTCAAAGAGCTTCACCCAACCAGACTAATTGTCGACGACACCACACCTGAAAAGTTGGTTGATATCATGAACGAACAAGGTGGGAGTATTGCAATCGTCAGCAGCGAGGGCGGTGTATTTGACGCAATGGCCGGCAGATATGACAAGACATATAACTTTGATGTCTATTTGAAGGCTTTCAGCGGAGACTTCATCTCCATTGACCGCATTGGACGAAAATCAAATCACGTTGAGAACCCCCGTCTCACCATGGCCCTTACTGTTCAACCCAATGTGATTCAAGGACTTATGAGCAATGACGTTTTCCGGGGCCGTGGCCTTTGTGGGCGGTTTCTGTATTCCGTCTGTAAATCTAAAATTGGACACAGAAAGGTTTCTCCAAAACCAGTGACGCCGGAGACGAAAAAAGCCTATTACGATTTTGTTACTAGGCTTCTGCTAGATCAGGGTAGTGGAGATGTACATCTTTCAAAAGAGGCTGACCGGCTCCGGGAAGAATATCAAAGCTGTATTGAATCCCGGCTTCTGAATGAGCTGGAATCTATGCAGGACTGGGGAAATAAAATCACCGGAACGATGATCCGCATAGCTGCCCTTCTTCACCTGTCCAGTTTCCCGGCTAGTGAACCAATAAGCGCCGAGACCATGACAGCTGCAATCAAGATTGCAGAGTTCTACTTTGTCCACGCACAGGCGGCCTACCAGGTTATGGGAGCTGACGAAAACATGGATGGTGCAAAGTGCGCATGGAAGCGAATTGACGGGTCGGATAAAGACCAGATCAGCCGAAGCGAGATATTCAATCTGTGCAGAGGGCGATTTAAGAAAGCTGACGACCTGGAGCCGGTACTTCAAATTCTGATTGATATGGGGTACATGAAGGAGATGCTGGAGGAAACAGGGGGGCGTCCGAAGAAAATGTATGCACTTAACCCGCTACGAAAAAGCCGAAAAAGCCGAAAAAGGGGGTTGTCAGCATGAAGCAGCTAAACTTTGCCAAGCTGGAGTGGGTCAAAATCGACCCCTCCACGCTGGGCCCCATGTTCATCACCGCCGTGGAGACCACGGGAATTCCAGGACTGTGCACCGCCGTGGTGTTGCATGCCGCAACCGCTGTTTTCTCCATCGAATCGGGCGACTCTGGCCTGGAGGTCTACCGGGCGGAAAGGAAGGAGGTGAGACCTTGATTAGAAGAGTCGATTTTTCACGAACTGGCGATCCCATAAAGGTGATTGATACCACTATGGAGTATTTCAACTCCACGCCGATAGAGGCGGAGATGCAGGATTTAGCAACTGATGTGTTGGCAACTATCAAGCTGGCCGACCCGATGCGGCCCACCTTTTTGGATGCGGTCAGATTGGGGTGGATGCTGGCCCAGAAAGCAAAGAAAGGATGATACACCATGACAGAGAAAATTAAGCAGATCATTCCAGCTCCCGTTGACATGTGGGCACTGTATGCGAGAGAGGATGATTCCGGAGAGCCACCTCACGCAATGCGTGTGGCCTGTCTTGCACTGCTGGACTGCGGCGACGTACAAGCTATGGTTGCGGATGTTGACGGTGTGATTGATTTCGCAGACGCTGCAAGCAATTTTGTGGGCTATGAGTTCAAAAGAGCTGGGTGTCATCATGGATAGTATTACCATCTACAAAATGCCAATTTCTGGACAAGTTACATTGGATATGCGTACCGAATGGGACAAAGAATGCTGGACGGAGTTCGCAAAACTCCGAGAATCCCTTAACGGTCTTGGTCTTGCGCCGGACGTTGTTGAGCGTTTCGGTGCTCAACTGGACGCATTTACCCAGGCTGTGGAGTGCAGCGCCTTTAAAAATGGCTTAGAGATTGGAATTGCACTTGGCGGCGTTGGCGGACAGATAGAGCAAGAGACCGCTCCAGACTAACTAGAACGGCCCCCGGTGTGGCGGA
>CAJFVL010000016.1 GCA_904420465.1 uncultured Clostridium sp. | reverse complement strand
TGGCGCACCCTTCATCTTCCAAAATAAAGTGCGCGCTTCCGATACGCACCTGCTCTCCAACGGGGTCCACATAGATGGTCAGGTCGGAGGAGTAGGCCCGGCAGGCCGTCAGGCGTTCGGCCCCTGTCTCCTGGCTGAACCAGTTGGCAGTATCCAGTCGGTTGCTGCTGATGGGACGGTAGCACTCCACCTCGTCTGCCACCCGATAGGTCCGGCCGTTGGCATTGACATAGGTGGCGCCCTGACTCTCAAAGAAACTGTCCGGAGTGATTCCCTTGATCTCCTGCAGCTGAATCACTTCTTTGATGCTGGGCTTATTCTCCCGGTTCTGGCCCACGGCAACACCCACAAAGTCGCCGCTCCGGCCATTGTAGCTGTACTGGGGGGCAAATTCCGTCTCAGTGCGGTTCACCAAGTTCCAAACTGTGTTTCTGCTGATCTCCTCCCGATAGGTGGGCGTCCATCCCTCTTCATCGGGCTCTCTGCCGCTACTGTCTGCTATCGGGATCTGTTTGGTCTCGCTTGCCGTCTGGGATACTATCATCCCGTAGTCATAGGCGTTGCCGGTAACCGACTCCAGGACGATGTAGTCCACCATGTTTGAGCTGTTCAGGTGGTAGGCCGCGATCTTGTCCGCCGGAACCTGGGACAGCCCCAGATGGTCCAGGCCCACCTTCACCATGGCTCCGCCGGAGATCTGTTCATAGACCTGCACGCCGGCCGTGACGGTGTAGCTGCCCAGCGTCATATCCTCCACCGCAAAGGCCCCGGGGGCGCTGCGGGAGGTCAGTCGGCTGGCGCTGATCCGCCCCTTGCTGCCCGAGGAGATGGTAACCAGCTGGTCGGCCACATGATCGGCGTTGGAGATGGTGCCGCTCAGCTTCAGCGTCCCGCCGTTGGGCAGGAACACATTGGCGGTCCCTCCATCCACCATTCCGATGGCGGTGGAGCGCAGCTTGCCGCTGGCAGGGGCCATGCCGGCCACCTTGCCGTCGGCGGTGAGCAGCAGGGTGACGCTGTCCCCGATCGACAGCCCTTCGGTCGTTTCCCAGGTGCTGTCCAGCACGTCAAAGGTGTGGCCCAGCACCGTGATGGAGGTGGGTGTGGCGGCGTTGGGCGAGGCGTCCTCATAGATACAGGTCAGCCGCAGGTCGGACACCACCAGGGTGTTGTTGATCTCGTCATAGGTGACCACATCATAGGCCTTGATATCGGACATGCGGATGGGCTGTCGGTTCTTTACAATCTGGAAGTTGGCAGCCCCGCCGGTGAGCTGGTGGAACATGGCCGTTGAGGGAGAGCCCATCACCACCACCGCGTCGGAATCCACCGTGGTGGCGCCGCTGTTGGCGTAGATGGCCACGATCTTTCCCCGCTCGGAGTACATCGTCAGCTGAGTGCCGGAATACAGGCCGGTGTAGCTCTCCAGATACCCCTTGCCTTCGCTCTGGCTGGAGGTATAGACCGGAGTAGTGCTGGAAATGGTGTACTGCTGCCCATTGGTTCCCCGCACATAGCTGGGCTGGGCGTCGCCGGACAGGGTGATGGTCACCGAGCTGCTGTCATCCGGAATAAACGCCACCAGCTCATCCCGCTCATTGAGAACCTGCGCGCCCCGCTTTCCCTGCAGTGCGTAGACCTCCCCCCGGCCGTTGGCGGGGAGATAGGCCTCCGCCGTTGTCGACTCTCCTGACCCGCTGGCGGTGGTGCGCACCGCCCCCCGGGAGGTGCCGTCATCGGTCTCCACGTTGACGGCCAGGACAATAACATCCTCGGTTACCTTCATCCCGCTGCCCAGATCGTTGTAATACACCGTGCCATTTCCCTTTTTGCAGCTCAGGGCATTGACAAAGAGCTGGGCGGCCTGGGCCCGTGTCAGTTCATCATAGGGGCCGGCGGTCACTCCATCTGTCAGACCGATGGAATCAGCCAGATTCAGGTAGCTCTGGGGCCAGGCTGCTCCCGTCTGTTCATCGGAGTAGCCCAGCACCCGGATCAGGATGGTGACTGCCTGGGCCATGGTGATGCGGGTATCAGGCTCGAAGCGTCCATCTCCCACACCGGAGATCAGGGCGATGGGAGCCTCCTCTGTGCCCACATTGATGGAGGCGGCCAGATTGACATAGCCCAGTCCCCAATGGCTGGCAGTGACATCGGAGAAAATGGTGCGGGTAGCGTATACCGGCACCTCGTTTCCCCGCTGCATGAATTTAACCACCATGGTGCAGAATTCCGCCCGGGTCAGACTTCCCCCGGGATTGAATTGGTTGCCGCCGGTGCCGTCCACCACCCCCATCAGGCGCAGAACATCCGCATTGACCGCGGTGACCGGGTCCGAAATATCCTGGAAAGAGGACTCCACCGCCCCGGCTGAAAAGGGAGCGGCCAGAGCCGCCGTCATGACCAGGGCCAGCGCGGCGGTAAGGAATCGCTTCAGTCTCATTGTGTTCATTCTCCTTTCTTCCATCAGTCTGCCCGCAGGGCCTCCACCGGCTGCAGGCCGGAGGCCTTGACGGCCGGGTACATGCCGAAGATGACCCCCAGCACCACCGAAAACAGAAATGCCCCAATGGTGATGGACTTGGTGGGCCACAGGACCATTCCGCTGAGCAGGAATTTGCCCGCAATCAGCGAGCCCATACAGCCCAGGACGATGCCGATAATCCCGCCGATGCCGCAGATCACGGCCGCCTCAATCAAAAATTGGGCGATGATGGACCGGCGCTCGGCGCCGATGGCTTTTCGGATGCCGATTTCCCGGGTGCGCTCTGTCACCGTGACCAGCATGATGTTCATGATGCCGATGCCGCCCACCAGCAGAGAGATGGCGGCGATGCCGCCCATCACCATGGTCTGCATCAGACTGGCCTCCTGCATCTGCTCCTGCCAGCTGTTGTCGCTGTAGACATTGAAGCTGCCCCCCTGGCGCATCCCCATCTCGTCCATGGGGAACATGCCGTTGAGAAAGCCGTCCAGCTGGGTGATCACCTGGGTGGTGGCCGCCGAGGAAGAGGCCTTCACCGTCCAGGAGGTGATGGGCTGGTTCTGGTTCAGGGAGCGGTTCAGGGTATAGGGCAGCAGAAGGATGTTGTCCACCTCCGGGTAATAGGAGATGTCCTTCTGCTGATACCAGCCCACCACCAGGAAGGGCATGCCGTTGAGGGTGATGGTCTCCCCCACCGGATCGGTGTAGTCAAAGAGCATCTGCTTCAGGCCGCCCCCCAGGACACACACGTTGTTCTCGTCCGCCATGTCCAGATAGGACAGCTCCCGGCCGCCTCCCAGCTGGTAGTTGTTGCACACCCCGTATTTGTCGTTGCCCAGGACGATCTGGATCATCTCCTCCCAGTTTTCCCAGTTCTGGGTGGAGTAGGTCTTGGCCCCGTATTTGACAATCATCTCATCGCCGTAGAGCTGGATGTTGGGGGTGATGCCCAGGACAATGTCCCCCATCCGAAGGACAAAATCGTTGAGGATCTGGTCCATGTCCTGCCCCGTATAGGAGGAGGCGCTGACGTCGATCTTGTTGTCCCCCATCTTTTCATAATACTCCATGTTCCGCTGGTTCTGTCCGGAGACCACCGACACCATCACCACCACCGAGGCCACGCCGATGATGATGCCCAGCATGGTGAGAAAGGAGCGGGTTTTTTTGGTAAAGATGGATTTGAAGGCCATCTTGAAGGCCTGCATCAGATTCACGATGCCGTCACCTCCTCCGAGCACTCGTCGGCCACAATCTTTCCGTCGGACAGGTGGACCCGCCGCCTGGCCTGGGCCGCAATGCCGTTATCGTGGGTGATCAGAATGACGGTGGTCCCCTCCCGGTTCAGCTCCCGCAGAATCTCCAGCACATGCTGGCCCGTCCTGGAGTCCAGGGCGCCGGTGGGCTCGTCGGCCATGATGATGGGGGGCCGTGTGGCGATAGCCCGGGCAATGGCGACGCGCTGCTGCTGGCCGCCCGACATCTCGCTGGGCCGGTGGTGGGCCCGCTCGGCCATTCCCACCCGCTCCAGGGCCTCCATGGCCCGGTCCTCCCGGTCCCAGATGGGCAGGCCCTGGTAGATCAGGGGCAGGGTCACATTCTCCAGGGCATCCAGCTCCTGAATCAGGTTATAGCCCTGAAAGATAAAGCCGATCTCCTTGTTGCGGATGTGGGCCAGCTGGCGGTCGGACAGCTCGGTGACCTCGGTGCCGTTGAGCAGATAGGTCCCATAGGTGGGAATATCCAAGCAGCCCAGCACGTTCATCATGGTGGATTTGCCGGAGCCCGACTGCCCCACGATGGCCACGAACTCCCCCCGGTCGATCTGGAGGGAGACCCCGTCCAGTGCCCGCACCTCGCTCTCCTTCCCCTCGTTGTAGATCTTATAGATATCCTTGATCTCGATGAGCATGGTGCACCACCTTAATAGCCGTAGCTCTCGTTGGTCTCCCGGTTGGTAAACACCTCGGTGCCCACCTCAATGCCTTCCTTGATCTCCGCGTTATAGATATCGGAGATGCCGGTGGTCACCGGGACGGGCCAGAAGCCCTCCTCGGGGGTGGGGAGCTTCTCCTGCTGTCCCATCATCCCGCCCTCGCTCATGGCCGGGTCCTCCTCAGGCAGCTCGATGGCGTTCTCCGGCTTAGAGTCGGCCCTGACAAAGACCACAGTGTAGATGTCGCCGTTCACATCGGTGACCCGCTTGACGCACTGGTTGGGCACCAGGATGCAGTCGGCCGACTCGCTGGTCACCAGCTTGTAGTTCAGCCAGGAGCCGCTGGTCAGGGTGCCCATTGAGTTGTCCACCTCCAGCTGCACCGGGTAAGTGGTCATGCCGGTTCCCACCTCGCCCTGCATGGCAACCGTGGTGACCGTGCCGATACAGGGGGTTCCCGTGGCCTGGTCGGTAAGCTCCATGGTCATGCCCGCCTGGATAAAGCCGATGTTCCGGTTGTCCACCGTAATGTCCACCAGCATGGTGGTGGTGTTGGAGATGGTGATGACGGTATCCCCCTGCTTGACCTCCTGTCCGGGCTGGAGGGCGCAGGAGAACACCACTCCGTCGATGGGGGAGACGGCGTTGAAGTTGCTGACCCCCTCCTGGGCGTCGGCCAGCTCCTCCTGGGCGGTGTCGATCTGGTCCTGCTTGGCCCGGATATCGGCATCAATGGTGGAGGAGCCCAGATACAGCAGGGCCTCCCCCTCGCTGACATTGGCGTGGTTGAGCAGGTTGCCCAGGCCGGTCACCGGGCCGCCCGCCTTGGCGGTGATGGAGCGGGTCTCGTAAAACTCGGTCTTGCCGTTCTCATAGGGGTAGATCATGGCGCCGTCGGCGGCGGGGATGGACACCGAGGCATCCATTCCGGCGGTGAGGGTGCCCGGGTTGTCAAAGACCGCCACCACCTCGAAGTGGACCGCCCCCTCGGGGGAGATGTAGCTGACCTTGTTGATTTTCTCCACCGTTCCCTTGAAGGAGCGCATCACAGCGGGGATGGACACATCCACGCTCTGTCCAACATGAATCTCATCCTCGTAGGCGTAGCTGAAGTAGAGGGACAGCTTCAGCTTCCTGTCATTGACCAGGGTGGCAACAGGGGCCCCCTTGGATACCTCCTGGTCAAGTTCAAAGTCCTGCACCTCCTGCAGCTTGCCCGCAAAGGGGGCCCGGACGGTGAGGTTGGCGGCGTCCTCCTGCAGGTCGGCCATGTCCCGCATCAGATTGTCCAGATTCTCCTGGGCGTCCTGCAGCTTGTCCCGGGCCTCCTGGCTGTCGATGGTGTACAGCGGATCGCCGGCAAAGACCTGCTGGCCCACGGTGACATAGACCTCCTGCACGGTGCCGGCGGCGTTCAGGGTGATGGAGGCCGACTCCTTGGGCACCGCCGTGCCGTAGCCCTCCACCGTGCTCTGGATGGTGCCGATCTCCGCCGTGGCGTACTGAGGCGCGCCCAGGGTGCTGTCATCACGGAACACCAGATACCACATGCCAAAGCCCGCTCCAGTCACGACGGCCAGCGTCACCCCCAGGGCCACCAGCCGTTTGATCATCTTTTTCCTGCCCTTTTTCACTGGCTTGCGGGGTGCCGGACTGGATGGAGCTGTCTGGGCCTGAGTCTGAGGGGCTGTTACTTCTGCCATGATGCAAGTCCTCCTATGCCTGTTCATGATGTCTTAATCCGGCCGCGCCGCGGCCAATGGGATCGGCGGGAGCGCTTGGGCCGCGCCGCCGCTTCCAGCAGGCACGCCCTTCCACAGGAATCATTATAGCGCCCCTCCGGCCGCCCAGACAATTACAAGGCGATTACAAATGTTTAAGAATTGCTTAAAGTCTGGCGGCGGCACTCCCTCTTTGATATTTAGACGTAAACAAACCTGAAATGTTGCACCGGCTCAAAAATTTTTCCGACCTGCTTTTCCCGTTCCCGCAGACGGACCGGCTACAGCTTCTCCATGTGGGCGGCGGCCGACTTGAGCATCAGCCGCTTGGTGCCCACGTCGTCAAAGGCGATCTCCACCAGGGCGTCGCCCCCCATTTTCTGCACGGACAGAATCATGCCCCTGCCAAAGGCCTTGTGGCGCACCATATCCCCCTTTTGGAAGGAGGGGCCCCCCACTCCGGAAGGGCCCGCCGGCCGGGACGGGGCAGGCCGAGGGGAGCCGGAAGCAGCCGCGCCGCCTGTGCGCTCCATCGCCCGGACAAAGCCGCCGTAGCCGCCCCCGCCGGCGCTCCGGGTCCCGTACTGGGGCCGCTGGTCGTATGGGGAGCGTGCCGGAGCGGCGGACCGCTCCCCATAGCCGCCCCGGGCGCTGCCATAGCCGCCGTAGCCCGAAGCGCGGCTGGGGATGCCCCCCCAGCCCTCCTCCTCTGGAGGCGACAGATAGCTGCGGCCGGTGCGCTCCAGGTGCTCGGGAGGAATCTCCTCCACAAAGCGGGAGGGGCGGTTGGAGCTGGTGCGGCCGAACAGCATCCGCTGGCTGGCACAGGTGAGGTACAGCTTCTCCTTGGCCCGAGTCATGGCCACATAGCACAGCCGCCGCTCCTCCTCCATCTCCTCCTGCTCGCCGATGGCCCGGATGCCGGGGAAGATGCCCTCCTCGGCCCCTACCACAAAGACCACCGGGAACTCCAGCCCCTTGGCCGAGTGCATGGTCATCATCACCACACAGTCCTGGTCCGGGTCATGGCTGTCCAGGTCGGTGTACAGGGCGATCTCGTCCAGAAAGCCCGCCAGGGATGGCTGGTCCCCGGCGTTCTCCAGATAGCCGTGGATGGAGGTGAGCAGCTCCCGCACATTCTCCAGCCGGGTGCGGTCCTCCACGGTGTTCCTGCTCTCCAGCATGGCGCCGTAGCCCGTCTGAATGATCAGCTCCTCATAAAACTGATCCAGGGGGAGCTGGGACAGCAGCTGGGACAGCTGGGACATCAAAGATGTAAAGGCTGCAAGCTTACCGGCAGAGCGCTCCAGTTCCGGGTACATCCGGGCGTTGTCAATGACGGCGTAAAGGGAAGTCCCCTCCCGCCGGGCGATCTCCTGGGCGGTCTCCACGGTCCTGGCCCCGATGCCCCGGGGCGGGTTGTTGATGATGCGGGTGAGGCGCAGGTCATCCTCCGGGTTGTTGAGGACGGCCAGGTAGGCGATCATGTCCTTGACCTCCGCCCGGTCAAAGAAACGGGTGCCGCCGATGATCCGGTAGGGAATGCCGTTGCGCTTGAAGGCCTGCTCAATCTGGTTGGACTGGGCGTTCATCCGGTACAGGACGGCGTGGTCCTTCCACTTCTTCCCCTGGCTGTAGTCCTCCAGCACCCGGGCGGCCACATACTGGGCCTCGTCATTCTCGTTCATGGCGGAGTAGAGGGTCAGCTTGTCCCCCTCCCCTGCCTTCGTCCACAGCTCCTTTCCCTTGCGGCCCTGGTTGTTGCGGATGACCGCGTTGGAGGCCTCCAGAATGTGGCGGGTGGAGCGGTAGTTCTGTTCCAGCCGGATCACCCGGCAGCCGGGGTACTGCTTTTCAAAGGAGAGGATATTCTCAATGGTAGCCCCACGGAAGCGGTAGATGGACTGGTCGTCATCTCCCACCACGCAGAAATTTTCATATCCCCCCGCCAGGGTGGAGGCCAGGAGATACTGGAGGTTGTTGGTATCCTGGTACTCGTCAATCAATACATAACGGAATTTTTTCTGATAATATTCCCGAACGTTGTCGAACTGCTGGAGCAGACGGACGGTATGGAGGATAATGTCGTCAAAGTCCAGTGCGCTGGCCTCCCACAGCCGGCGCTGGTACTCCGCGTAGACCTGGGCGATTTTGGTCAGCCGGAAGTCCCCCGCCTTCTGGCACTCGTCCAGATAGTCCCCGGCCAGCTTCATGGCATCCTTGGCCCGGGAGATATACCCCAGCACGGTTCTGGGCGGGAACTGCTTGTCATCCAGCTTCAGATCCTTCAGGCAGTCCTTGATGACCCGCAGGGAGTCATCGGTGTCATAGATGGTGAAGGAGGAGGCAAAGCCCAGCTTCTCGATATCCCGGCGCAGGATACGCACACAGGCGGAGTGGAAGGTGGAGGCCCACACATCCTCTGCCGCCGGCCCCAGCATGACGGCCAGCCGGTCCTTCAGCTCTCCCGCCGCCTTGTTGGTGAAGGTAATGGCCAGAATAGACCAGGGCGCCGCCGGATCCAGGCGGCACAGCCGCTCCTGCCGCTCCTTTTCCTCTGAGGCGGGCCGTTCCCGGGAGACGGCGTACCCCTCCAGAAAGGACAGGTCGTCCTCTGTGGCCCATTCGGGCGCCTCCGGGCTGTCCGAGCCCCGGCCGTACCGCATCAGATTGGCAATCCGGTTGATGAGCACCGTGGTTTTTCCGCTGCCCGCCCCCGCCAGCAGCAGCAGCGGCCCCTCGGTCGCCAGCACGGCCCTGCGCTGCTCCGGGTTCAGCCGTGCAAAGTCCCGGGCAATGGCCTTCCTGCGGGCCGCGGCAAATCGTGTCTCTTGTTCCTGGTTCAGCATTCTATCATCCTGCCTGTCTCAAAGGTATCATGGGCGTTCTCCCATGGACATGGCCGCGGGGAGGGCATCCCCGCGGCCATGCCGCAGATTATATTCTATTGTACCGGAAAGCCCTTCCCCGGTCAACCGGAGAAACACAAACGGCGGGGCGTCCGGCGAAGGGCGAACAGGGGCGCGGCGAACAATCCGCCGCGCCCGCTGCACCGTCTTATGATTCTGCCGGTCTCTGCTTCAGCTGCACCTCGGGCATCAGCTCCTGACCCACGATGCGCAGCATCCGGTCCAGCTGCCGCGCCTCCTCGGGGGTAAACCGGCGCAAAACCCGGTCCATAACCTCCTTGAGGTAGTTGCTGCTGATATTGTAGTAATCCATATACTTCTTGGTGGGCCGCAGGTGATATTCCCGCCGGTCATGGGGGGACTGCACCTTTTCCACATATCCCTTCTGGATCAGGCTGTTCACCTTGTAGGCAGCATTGGGGGAAGAGATATGGGCAAAGGAGGCAAATTCATTGATGGTGGGCTCCTTCAGGGCCAGGATGATCTCCATGCAGAAGGTCTCCACCGCCGTCAGACTGGCCTCCCGGTTCTGGAAGCGGGAAAACACTTCCTGATAAAAGTGAAGCTTGAATTTGGTATACACGTCAAGAAAACTTTCCTCCAGCATGATGTCCGCCTCCCTTCCGAGCATCCGCCTTTGCCGGCCGCAGACTCCGGGCCGTCAGGAGAGAGCGGGCGCGTCAGTCAGGGCAAAGGTCAGCTCCGCCTTGCAGGCGGTCTTTCCGTTGACCCTGGCCGTGGCAGTGCCAAAGCCCACCGGCCCCCGCTGGGCGGTGAGCGCGCACTCCAGCTCCAGCACATCGCCGGGGCGGACCTGCTGCTTGAAGCGGGCGTTCTTGATACCCCCGAACAGGGCCAGCTTGCCCTGGTTCTCAGGCACGGACAGGATGGCCACCGCCCCCACCTGGGCCAGGGCCTCGATGATGAGGACGCCGGGCATCACCTTGTAGCCAGGGAAGTGCCCCTGGAAAAAGGGCTCGTTGGCGGTGACGCACTTGATCCCCTTGGCTCCCTGGCCGGGGGTGCACTCCACAATCTTATCCACCAGCAGGAAGGGGTAGCGGTGGGGCAGCAGGGCCTCAATCTGGTCAATGTTCAGCTCCATCTCACTGCCCCTCCCATTTTTTCAGCACGACGGCGGCGTTGTGGCCCCCAAAGCCCAGAGAGTTGGACAGGGCCACCCGGATATCGGCCCTCCGCCCCTGGTTGGGTACGATGTCCAGGTCACAGGCGGGGTCGGGCACCTGATAGCCGACGGTGGGGGGCACAAAGCCCTCGTGGAGAGCCAGCGCGGTGAAGGCCGCCTCCACCGCCCCGGCGGCCCCCAGCAGGTGGCCGGTCATGGATTTGGTGGAGCTGACCATCAGCTTGTCGGCGTGGGCGCCGAAGGTGGTGCGGATGGCCTGGGTCTCGCAGGAGTCGTTCATGGGGGTGGAGGTACCGTGGGCGTTGATATAATCCACCGCCTCGGGCGCGATGCCCGCGTCCGCCAGGGCCAGGGCCATGCAGGCCGCTCCCCCCACGCCGCCGGGGGCGGGAGCGGTGATGTGGTAGGCGTCGCAGCTGGCCCCGTAGCCGATGACCTCGGCGTAGATCCTGGCCCCTCGGGCCAGGGCGTGGTCATACTCCTCCAGCAGCAGGGCGCCCGCCCCCTCGCCCATGACGAAGCCGGAGCGCTCCGCGTCAAAGGGGATGGAGGCCCGCTTGGGGTCGTCTCCCTCGCACAGGGCCTTCATGGAGGTAAAGCCTCCCATGGCCAGCGGGGTGATGGCGGCCTCCGCGCCGCCGCACAGCATCACCTCGGCGTAGCCGTCCCGGATATAGTGAAAGGCGTCGCCCAGGGCGTTGTTGCTGCTGGCGCAGGCGGTGACCACACAGGAACACATCCCTTTAAAGCCATAGCGGATGGCAATCTGACCGGCCGCCATGTTGGAGATAATCATGGGGATAAAGAAGGGGGACACCGAGTCAAAGCCCCGGGTGCTGCCCCGCTGGTAGGCCTCCCCCAGCGTCTCAAAGCCGCCGATTCCACTGGAGAAGATGATGCCGCAGCGGTTCAGGTCCTCCTTCTCCCGGTCCAGCCCGCTGTCCGACATGGCCTGGTCGGAAGCCACCAGGGCCAGCTGGGTAAAGCGGTCCATCCGCTTACACTCCCGCTTGCCCAGCAGGGTCTCCGGGTCAAAGTTCTTGACCTCGCCGGCCAGCTTGGCCTTCTGCGTGGAGGTGTCATAGCGGGTGATGGGCCCGATGCCGCATGTGCCCGCCTTGGCGGCCGCCCAGCTGTCAGCCATGGTGTTGCCGATGGGGGTCACCGCCCCCATGCCGGTAATGACTACTCTGCGTTTTTCCATACGTCTCTCCTCGTCAAACGGCCATGCCGCCGTCCACACACAGCACCTGCCCGGTGATATAGGACGAATCCGGCTGGGCGAAGAAGGCCACCGCCCGCGCCACATCCTCGGGGGCGCCGGGGCGCTCCATGGGGATGGTGGACAGCATGGCGCTCTTGGCATTTTCGGGCAGAACTGCGGTCATGTCGGTGTCAATAAAGCCGGGGGCCACGGCGTTGACGGTAATGCCCCGGGTAGCCAGCTCCTTGGCGGCCGCCTTGGTCAGACCGATGATGCCCGCCTTGCTGGCAGCGTAGCCGGTCTGGCCCGGGTTGCCCCGCAGGCCAACCACACTGCTCAGGCTGATGATCCGGCCATAGCGCTGGCGCATCATCACCTTGGAGGCCGCCTTCATGCAGAAGTAGGCCCCCTTCAGATTGGTATTCAGCACCCGGTCCAGGTCCTCCTCCTTTGCGGTCATCAGCAGGCCGTCCCGGGTGACTCCCGCATTATTCACCAGAATATCCAGCTTGCCAAAGCGGTTCTTCACCGCCTTAACCAGCTCCTCACAGGCGCCAGGGACCGCTACATCGGCCTGGAAGGCCTCGGCCTCCACACCCAGGGACCGGCAGGCCTCCACCGTCTCCAGCGCGGCCAGCTCATTGCCCGCGTAGTTGACGGCCACCGCCGATCCCTGCCGGGCCAGCTCCAGGCAGATGGCCCGGCCGATCCCCCGGCTGCCGCCGGTGACCAGGGCCACAGATTCCTTCATGGTCATAGGGCTTCTCCTTTCAGTGCCTGCACGACGGCTGTAAAGTCGGCGGCGGTGTCAATGTTATAGGTTCTGATACCGAGGGCGATCTTCTTCACAAAGGAGGTGAGGGTCTTTCCCGGCCCAATCTCCAGAATGGTATCGACGCCGTCCCCCTCCATGGCCCGGACGGTGTCCTCCCAGTAGACGGAGGACTGGACCTGACGCTCCAGCAGAGCGTGGATGGTGTCCTCCGCCCCCATGGGGGCCCCCTTGCAGTTGAAGTAGACGGGGAGGGCCATCTCATGGAACGATATGGTCTTGAAGTGGGCGGCCAGGGCGTCCCCGGCCGGCTTCATCAGCCGGGTGTGGAAGGGCCCGCTCACCTTCAGGGGCATGCAGCGCTTGGCCCCCAGCTCCTTGGCCAGCTCGCCCGCCCGGTCCACGGCGGCCTTCTCGCCGCCGATGACCAGCTGGCCGGGGCAGTTGTAGTTGCAGATCTGGACCACGCCCAGCCCGGAGGCCTGCTCACAGGCCTGGGCCAGCTTGTCCCGCTCCAGACCCAGCACGGCGGTCATGCCGCACTCCAGCCCGGCGGCCGCCTCCTCCATGGCCCGGCCCCGCAGAGCCACGGTCTTTAACGCGGTGTCCCGGTCAAAAACTCCGGCACAGTACAAAGCGGAGTACTCCCCCAGGGACAGCCCGGCCGCCGCCGCGGGGCGGACGCCCTCACGGGAGAGCAGGTCGGTCACTCCGATGGCGAAGGCCACCATGCAGGGCTGGGTGTACCGGGTCTGGGACAGCTGCTCCATGGGCCCCTCGAAGCACAGCGTTTTCAGATCAAAGTCCACCGGGGCGCTGTCATAGACGGCCCGGAATTCAGGGTACTGCTCGTAGAAGTCCCGGCCCATGCCCACCTTCTGGCTGCCCTGTCCGGCATATACAAAAGCCAGCTTCATGCTCAGACCTCCGCGGCCAGGGCCTTCACCGTGGTCTTGTAATCGGCGTACAGCTCCTCCAGGATGGTCCGCAGGGGGCGGATCTCGTGGAGCATGCCCGCCACCTGCCCGGCCATGAGGGAGCCCGTCTTGGTGTCCCCGTCAAAGACCGCCCGGCGCAGGGAGCCCAAGGTGTAGTGCTCCAGCTCCATCTTGTCGGCCCCGGCCCGCTCCTTGGCCAGGTACTCCCGGGACATCTGGTTCTTCAGAATGCGCACCGGGGCGCCCACGGAGCGGCCGGTGACGGTGGTGTCGCTGTCCTTGGCCTTCAGCAGGGCCTGCTTGTAGTTGATGTGGATGGGGCACTCCTCGCTGACCAGCAGGCAGGTGCCGATCTGAGCGCCGCAGGCCCCCAGGGCGAAGGCGGCGGCCAGCTGCCGGCCGCTGGCGATGCCGCCGGCGGCGATGACGGGCAGGTCGGTCATATCACACACCTGGGGCACCAGGGCCATGGTGGTCATCTCGCCCACATGTCCGCCGCTCTCGGTGCCCTCGGCGATGAAGCCGTCCACCCCCAGAGGGGCCAGCCGTTTCACCAGGGTGGTGGCAGCCACCACGGGGAACACCTTGATACCTGCCTCCTTCCAGGCGGGAACGTACTGGCTGGGGACCCCGGCGCCGGTGGTGACCACCTTGACGCCCTCCTCCACCACCACCTTGGCCATCTCGGGAGCGGCGGGGTTCATCAGCATGATGTTGACGCCAAAGGGCTTGTCGGTCAGCTCCTTGCAGCGGCGGATATTCTCCCGCAGGGTGTCGGCGTTCATGCCCCCCGCGCCGATAAGGCCCAGGGCCCCGGCGTTGGACACGGCGGCGGCAAATTCGCCGGTGGCGATGTTGGCCATACCGCCCTGGATCAGGGGGAACTCAGTCCCCAGCATCTCATTCAATTTCATCGTTTTATCTCCTTTTCACAGCAGCTGACTACCACCGAAACAGGGCTCCGGCCCAGGTCAGGCCGCCGCCGAAGCCCACGGTGAGCACCCGCATGCCGCTCTTCAGTTCTCCCGCGTCCACCAGTTCGTCCAGCGCAATGGGGATGCTGGCCGCCGAGGTATTGCCGTAGCGAACCATATTCTTGTAAAAAAGTCCCTCCCGGGCCTTCAGCTTCTTGGCCACATGATCCACAATCCGGGCGTTGGCCTGGTGACAGATGACCCAGTCCAGGTCGTTGAGTTCACAGCCCTCCGCCTGCAGCAGCTGATGGATGGACTGCTCCACCACCTCCACAGCAAAGCGGAACACAGGCTTGCCGTCCATAAAAATGGCAGCCTTGTCCGGGCCGGGGCCCTCGGTGCGGATATGCTCCGCCCCGCCCCGGGTTCCAAACACGGTGTGCCAGGTCCAGTCCTCTTCCCTGCGGATGACTGCGGCGCCCGCGCCGTCGCCAAACAGCACACAGGTATTGCGGTCCTCCATGTTGGTTACCCGGCTGATTACCTCGCTGCTCACCAGCAGGGCATAGGGCCGGGGAGAATCGGCCAGCAGAGCGTGGACGGTCTGCATGCCGTAGAGAAAGCCGGCGCAGGCGGCGTTCAGGTCAAAGCAGACGGTATCCTTCCGCAGCCCCAGCCGCTGCTGCAGCAGGCAGGCCGTGGACGGGGTGGCATAGTGAGGGGTGAAGGTGGCCACCAGGCACACCCCCACTTCCTCGGCGGCAATTCCGGCCTGCTCCAGGGCCCGCCGGGCTGCCCCCTCCGCCAGATCCACACCTGTCTCGGTGGTACAGAACCGCCGCTCGTGGATGCCGGTGCGGCTGAATACCCACTCGTCGCTGGTGTCGACCCGCTGGCTGATCTCCTCGTTGGTTACCACCCGCGCCGGCAGGCACCGCCCGGTGGCTAAAATGTGGGGTGCGCTCATGGCTCCTCCTTTTTTTCCGCCGGGGCCAGATTCTGGCCCATGGCGCGGAACATCTGATATCTCTGCTGAGCCAGGGCCCGCCCGTTCAGCTTGTCCAGGGCGGCCAGCTCCTTTTTCAAGGCCGCGTCCACGGTGCGGAAGGTGGCCTCCCAGTCGGTATGGGCTCCGCCCTCGGGCTCCCGCAGCACCCCCTGGACAATGCCCCCCCGGCGCAGGTCCTGGGCGGTGAGCTTCATTACCTCGCAGGCCTCTCCGCTGCGGGAGGAGTCCTTCCACAAAATGGAGGCAAAGCCCTCAGGGGACAGGATGGAATAGACCGCGTGCTCCAGCATGAGCACCCGGTTGGCCACCCCCAGGGCCAGCGCCCCGCCGCTGCTCCCCTCTCCGGTGACCACGGCGATGACGGGGACGGTGAGGGAGCTCATCAGAGCCAGGCAGCGGGCGATGGCCTCCCCCTGGCCCCGCTCCTCCGCCTCCTTCCCTGGGTAGGCCCCCGGGGTGTCGATGAAGGTGATGATGGGCCGGCCGAATTTCTCCGCCTGCTTCATCAGACGCTGGGCCTTGCGGTAGCCCTCGGGTCCCGGCATGCCGAAGTTGCAGCGCAGATTCTCCTCCAGGTTTTTCCCCTTCCGGTGGCCGATCACCGTCACCGGCCGGCCGTGGAAGCGGGCGATCCCCCCCAGGATGCTGCCGTCCTCCCGGCACTGGCGGTCCCCCCGCTGCTCAAAAAAATCGGTGAACAGGGCCTGGATAAAGTCGGCGGTGCCGGGACGGCCCGGGTCCCGGGCGATTTTGACCTTCTCCTCGGGTGTATAGGTACTCACAGCCATCCCCCCTTCTCATGGAGGGCAAGCAGCTGCCCCAAGACCTGCCTCCACTGGCCCCGGGGCACAATCTGGTCCAGAAAGCCGTGGTCCAGCAGGTATTCCGCCCGCTGAAAGCCCTCGGGCAGCTTCTCCCCAATGGTCTGCTCAATGACCCGGGGGCCGGCAAAGCCGATGAGGGCCCCCGGCTCGGAGAGCATAACGTCTCCCAAAGAGGCGAAGCTGGCCGTCACCCCGCCGGTGGTGGGGTGGGTAAAGCAGGAGATATACAGCCCCCCTCTGGACTGAAACCGCTCGATGGCGGCGGCGGTCTTGGCCATCTGCATCAGGGAGAAGATCCCCTCCTGCATCCGGGCTCCGCCGCTGGCGGCAAAGATAATGAGGGGCAGCTTATGCCGCGCGGCGTACTCGGCGGCCCGGGTGATCTTCTCCCCCACCGCAGTGCCCATGCTGGCCATGATGAAGCGGCTGTCCAGCACGGCCAGCACCGCCTTGTGCCGCTGAATCTCCCCCACGCAGGAGACCGCCGCGTCCCGCAGGCCGGTGTCCTCCTGCATCTGCTCCAGCTTCTCCGGGTAGCCGGGGAAGTCCAGGGGATTGGCCGGCTCCAGCTTCTCGTCCAGCTCCTGGAAGGAGCCGGGGTCCAGAATCATGGACAGGCGGTAGTAGGCCCCAATGGGGGCGTGATAGCCGCACCGGGGACAGACCTGCTGGCTGCGGCTCCAGTCCAGGGCGGAGCTCTCCACTCCGCAGCCGGGACATGCCTTGCGCCGGGTGGAGGTGATTCTCCCCTCCCGCATAGCCTGATAGGTCAGCAGACGGTCCCGGCGCTGGGTGAAAAATCGGTTCACGCTTGCTCCTTTCCGACCGACAGTCTGTCACAGGTCCGGGCCAGCTCCAGCAGCCGGTCCAGATTCCGCTCCAGATAGCCGGTGTCGTAGCTGCCCCGCACAAATTCGGCGTCGTACATAATCAGGTGGGCCAGGGCGGCGTTGGTGGGATAGCCCTCGATAACCAGCTCCTCCAGCGCCCGGCGCATCCGCCGGATGGCCTCCAGCCGGGTGGGCGCCCAGACCAGCACCTTGGCCACCAGGGAATCGTAGAAGGGGGGCACCTCGTAGCCGGGGTACAGGGCGGTGTCCACCCGCACCCCCGGACCCCCGGGCAGGTGGAGAAATTCGGTGATTCCCGGACAGGGGCGGAAATCGTTCTCCGGGTCCTCAGCGTTGATGCGGCACTCAATGGCGTGGCCGGACACCTTCACATCCTCCTGGGTAAAGGACAGGGACAGCCCCGCGGCCACCCGCAGCTGCTCCTTCACCAGGTCGATGCCGGTGACCAGCTCGGTCACCGGGTGCTCCACCTGAATGCGGGTGTTCATCTCAATAAAGTAGAACTCCCCCTCGGGAGACAGGACAAATTCCACCGTCCCCGCCCCCACATAGCCGGCGGCTTGGGCGGCGGCCACGGCGGCCGCCCCCATCCGCTCCCGCAGCTGGGGGTCCAGAGCCCTGGAGGGGGACTCCTCAATCAGCTTCTGGCGGCGGCGCTGGATGGAGCAGTCCCGCTCCCCCAGGTGGACCACATGGCCCTGCCCGTCCGCCATAATCTGAAACTCAATGTGCCGGGGATTGAGCACCAGCTTCTCCAGATACATCTCCCCGTCGCCGAAGCAGGCCACCGCCTCGGCCTGGGCGGCCTTATAAGCCGCCTCCAGCTCCTCCGGGGCGTCCACCTGGCGCATCCCCCGGCCTCCGCCGCCGGCAGAGGCCTTGAGCAGGACGGGATAGCCTACCCTGGCGGCCAGCTGCTTGGCCTGGCGGATGCTCTTCAGCGGCCCGTCGGAGCCGGGCACCACCGGCACCCCCGCCTGCTGAGCCAGGGTACGGGCGGCCGCCTTGCTGCCCATGCGGCGGATCACATCGCCGGAGGGCCCGATATACTTCAGTCCGGCGGCCACGACCCGGTCCGCAAACTCCGGATTCTCTGACAAAAAGCCGTAGCCCGGGTGGACGGCGTCACAGCCCGCGGCCCTGGCCGCCGACAGAATCGCCTCCTGGTTGAGATAGCTGTCCGCAGCCCGGGCCGGTCCAATGCACAAAGACCGGGTGGCCAGCTGGGCGGCCAGGGAATTCTCGTCGGCGGTGGAGTAGACGGCCACCGTCTCGATGCCCAGCTCCCGGCAGGCCCGGATCACCCGCAGGGCGATCTCCCCCCGGTTGGCAATGAGTACGCGCTTGAGCATGGCCTACACCCTCCGGATGCGGAACAGGGGGGCGTCGTAGCCCACCGGCTCCCCGTCGGCGGCCAGGACCTCCTCCACCACGCAGTCGGCGGGAGCGGGGACCTCGCTCATCATTTTCATAGCCTCGATGAGGCACATGGTCTCGCCCTTCTTCAGCTGCTTTCCGGGGGCGGCAAAGGGCGCCTCTCCGGGGGCGGGGGCAATGTAGAAGGTCCCCACCAGGGGTGCCTTTACCACATCGCCCTCCTCCGCCCTGGGCGCGGCGGGGACGGAAGCGGCCGGCGCCGCGGCAGGGGCGGCCTGGACCATCTGGACCGGAGCACGGCGCAGACAGATGCACTCGTCATCCTTCTGCCACTCCAGGTCTGTCAGGCCGGAGGCGGCAAACCGATCCATCAGTCCATAAAGTTCCTGCAGTTCCATGGGAACCTCCTTTACAACAAATAACCGATTTACTGCTGCTTGCTCTGGATGTACTCCAGGATGTCGTTGACGGTCTTGATGTTGGGCAGGTCCTCGTCGGAGATGCCCACGCCAAAGGCCTCCTCCAGGGCCATGGACAGCTCCACCGCCTCCAGGGAGTCGGCCTCCAGGTCCTCAAACAGGTTGGTATCAGGGGTAATCTGATCGGCGTCGCAGCTGAGGGTGCTGACAATGATATCCCGCACGTTCTCGAAGGTGATCTCCATAATGATTAAACTCCTTTTCTACTTCAGTCAAATTCTTCAAGCATTTTAGTTAAAATATTTGAGTTAAAATGCTCGAGCGATATTATATGTGTTTTCCATCAAATGTCAAGATGATTTTTGGCGGCCGGGCTCTTTTCCCCATTTCCCACAAAGAAAAGCCGCCCTTCTCTTCCCCTTTCCGTTTTTTCCACTTTATCCCCGGCAGGATCTCCTCCGCGCTTTACAAAAGTCCGCCGGAAGGTGTATGATGAAAAAAATCGGCCTCCGGCCCGATTTTTTAAACCATTTTATTGGATCAGACAGGAGCAAAGCCGTCTATGTACTATGAAATCGTCCCCATGGACCGCAGCCATATTCCCCAGGTGGCCGCCCTGGAAAAGGCCTGCTTCTCCCTCCCCTGGACCGAGGCCATGCTGGAGGACGCCCTCTTCGACCCCCAGGCCAGCTTCATCGTGGCCGAGGACGAGGAGGGAAACGTCCTGGGCTATGCCGGCCTCCACGCGGTGCTGGATGAGGGCTACATCGACAACGTGGCGGTGGAGGAGGACGCCCGGCGGCATGGGGTGGCCTCCGCCCTGCTGGACGTGTTCTGCCGCTTCGGGGCGGCCAACCTGGCCTTTCTCACCCTGGAGGTGCGGGCCTCCAATGCTCCCGCCATCGGGCTGTATGAAAAGTACGGCTTTCGGCGGGCCGGCCTGCGCCCGGGGTACTACCAGAATCCCCGGGAGGACGCGGTGATTATGACAAGGGAGTTTTCTGGCCATGCATCTGAGTAAGCTCAATGGACAGCAGCTGTCTCAGCTCTATGAGGCGCAGCTGCGTGAGGACTTTCCCCCCTCCGAACTCAAGCCGCTGAAGGCCATGCTGTCCCTGATGGCCCAGGGGCGCTATGAGGCGCTGGGTCTGTATGAGGGTGAGGCCCTTCTGGGCTATGCCCTGCTCTGGCTGGAGCCCGGCGTGCCCTTCGCCCTGCTGGACTATCTGGGCACCCTGCCCGGGGAGCGCGACCGGGGGCTGGGGGGCCGGCTGCTGGACCTGCTGGCGGAGCACTACCGGGACTTCCGGGGCATTTACGGCGAGGCCGAGGCTCCGGAGAACGGAGACCCGGCGGGAGAATCCCTGCGCCGCCGCAGGCTGAATTTCTACCTGCGCAACGGCTTCCGCTACGGGGGCTATGACTGCGCCCTGTTCGGCGTGCACTACCAGACCCTGATCCGGGGCGGCGCGGATGTTACGGCAGAGGAGCTGCTTGCCGTCCATCGGGGGATCTACCGGCGCCACATGCCCCCAGCAATTTATGACCGCTTCATTCAGATTCCCCTGCTCCCGGGGCAGAGGCCGAATCCCACTGGTGACTGGATTGAGCCGTAAGGCTCCCACGGACGCGAATCCTCCTGCGACGACGCCCGCACAAGGCGCTGCCTTGTGTGGGAACCCGTGGAGTGATTTCATGTCTTGGCCGCGGGAAATGAATTCCCGCGGCCGCCGTGTGCGCACTCCGTGCGCAGCGGTGTCGCCGCAGGTCATAAATGCGGCTTTATATCAAACAAAAGGTGGTGCTCCCTTTGAACATTCTCGCCATTGAATCCTCCTGCGACGACACCGCCGCCGCAGTGGTGCGGGACGGCCGCACCGTGCTGTCCAGCTGTGTCTCCTCTCAGATCGAGATGCACGCCCTCTACGGCGGAGTGGTGCCCGAGATCGCCTCCCGCCGGCACATCGAGTCCGTCTCCGCTCTGGCCAGCCGGGCACTGGAGGAGGCCGGCCTGACCGGGGCCGAGCTGGACGCTCTGGCCGTCACATACGCCCCCGGTCTCATCGGCGCGGTGCTGGTGGGGGTCAACTTTGCCAAGGGAGCGGCCATGGCCCTGGGGGTGCCCTTAATCCCCGTCCACCATGTGCGGGGCCACATCGCCGCCAACTACATCACTCACCCGGATCTGGAGCCCCCCTTTGTCTGTCTGTGCGTCTCCGGCGGGACCACCGCCATTGTGGATGTGCGCTCCTACACCGAGATGTCGATACTGGGAAGCACCCGGGATGACGCCGCTGGGGAGTGCTTTGACAAGGTGGCCCGGGTGCTGGGCCTGGGCTACCCCGGGGGCGGTCCCATGGACCGGCTGGCCGACGGCGGAGACGATGGAAAATATTCTCTCCCCCTTGCCCATGTGTCCGGAGCCGAGCTGGATATGTCCTTTTCCGGCCTGAAAACCGCCAGTCTGAACCTGATCCACAACATGCGGCAAAAGGGGGAGGGGCTGGACCTGCCCTCCTTTGCCGCCAGCTTCGGAAAGGCGGTGAGCGATTCCCTGGTTCCCCGGGCCATGGAGGCTGCCCAGGCCAGGGGCTACGGCAGACTGGCCGTGGCCGGCGGGGTGGCCGCCAACCGCCGCATCCGTGCCGACCTGACAAACGCCTGCGCCCGGGAGGGCATCCGTCTCTTCCTCCCCGAGCTGAGATACTGCGGCGACAACGCCGCTATGATTGGCTGCCAGGGATACTATGAATACCAGGCCGGCCATGCGGCTGGCCTGGACCTGAACGCCTATGCCACACGGGACATTGCGCTGGGATAGGCGGCGTTGTCGCCGGGGCCCCATCGCAGATGGGGCGGCCGACAGGCCGTAAATTCGCAGGCCCGCAGGGCCAAGAATTTGCGCAGGGCGAATTGATTTCGCCCGAGCATTAAAATCAGAGGGGCCCCCATGAAGCGCGGCTTCATGGGGAACACAACGCCGCTATGATCGGCTGCCAGGGATACTATGAATACCAGGCCGGCCATACGGCTGGCCTGGACCTGAACGCCTATGTCACACGGGACATTGCGCTGGGATAAAAAGGACACCCCCAATTTTCAAAAAGCCATCCCAGGCGCTTGACAAACCCGGATTTCCGGGTTATGATAATGATACCCCCCTGGGGTGGGGTGTTTTCTCCGCAGTATGGCTGCCGCCCCGGCGAGGTATCCTAACCCACAACAGACGGCACGCCACCTGTATTCTGGTGAGACGCGGGGCGTCTCCATGGGCGGAACCTCTGTTTTGGAAAGCAGGTGGTTTTTATGAAACAGAAATTCAACGTCACCGGCATGACCTGCAGTGCCTGCTCCGCCCATGTGGAGAAGGCGGTGAACAAGCTGGAGGGGGTCCGCAAGGCGGAGGTCAGCCTGATGACCAACTCCATGAGCGTGGACTATGACGAGGGGACCCTCACCCCCGAGGGCATCATCCAGGCGGTGGTGGACGCGGGCTACGGGGCCTCCCTGCCCCAGAAGGCGGGGGCCGCCGCCAGGACGCAGGAGCGGCCTGAGGCCCAGACGGAGGCCGAGCTGGCCTCCATGAAGCACCGGCTGGTCTGGTCCTTCGTGTTCCTGGTCCCCCTCTTTTATATCTCCATGGGCCACATGCTGGGCGCCCCCCTTCCGGGATTTCTCACCGGGCTGGAGAACGCGGCGGCCTTCGGCCTGACCCAGCTGCTGCTCACTCTGCCCATCATGTACCTCAACGATAAGTATTATAAGGTTGGATTTAAAACGCTTTGGCATCGCGCCCCCAACATGGATTCCCTCATCGCCGTGGGGTCCGCCGCCGCCGTGGTCTACGGGGTGTTCGCCATCTATCAGATCGGCTACGGTCTGGGGCACGGGGATATGGCCCTGGTGGAGCAGTATCACATGGACCTGTACTTCGAGTCCGCCGGCATGATCCTCACCCTCATCACCGTGGGTAAGTTTCTGGAGACACGCTCCAAGGGCAAGACCTCCCAGGCCATCACCCGCCTGATGGACCTGGCCCCCAAGACGGCCCGCGTCCTGCGGGACGGGGCGGAGGTGGAGATCCCGGTGGAGGAGGTCCGGGTGGGCGACCGGGTGGCGGTCCGGCCGGGGCAGTCCATCCCGGTGGACGGGGTCATTGTGGAGGGCAGCTCCGCCGTGGACGAGTCCGCCCTCACCGGTGAATCCATTCCCGTGGACAAAGGCCCGGGGGACAAGGTGGCTGCCGCCTCGATGAACAAGTCGGGCTACTTCGTCTTTGAGGCCAGCCGGGTGGGGGAGGACACCACCCTGGCCCAGATGATCCGTCTGGTGGAGGAGGCCTCCGCCTCTAAGGCCCCCATTGCCAAGCTGGCAGATAAGGTGGCAGGGGTCTTTGTCCCTGTGGTCATGTGCATCGCCGCCGTTACCGCTGCTGCCTGGTTCATCGCCAGCGGCTACGACATCACAAAAGCCCTCACCACCGGCGTGGCCGTGCTGGTCATCTCCTGCCCCTGCGCCCTGGGACTGGCCACCCCCGTGGCCATTATGGTGGGCACCGGCAAGGGGGCGGAAAACGGCATCCTGATCAAATCCGCCGAGGCGCTGGAGACCCTGCACGCGGTCAACACGGTGGTACTGGACAAGACGGGCACCCTGACCCAGGGCAAGCCGGTGGTCACTGATATTCTGCCCGGCGGGGACATGGACCAGGAGGGCCTGCTGATCCTGGCCGCCTGCCTGGAGGGACCCTCGGAGCACCCCCTGGCCGCCGCCATCGTGGAGGAGAGCAAAAAGAGAAACCTCCCCATGACCACAGTGGGGAACTTCACTGCCGTCCACGGGCGGGGGGTGCGGGCCGCCTTGGGGGACCGCACCTGTATGGGCGGAAACCTGGCCATGATGGAGGAGGCCGGGGTGGATCTGGGCAGCTTCCCCGCCAGGGCGGAGGAGCTGGCCGCCCAGGGCAAGACCCCGCTGTACTTCGCCGATGAGCACAAGGTGCTGGGCCTCATCGCCGTGGCCGACACCCCCAAGCCCACCAGCGCCGCCGCCGTGGCCGCCTTCCGCCAGCTGGGCCTGGAGGTGGTCATGCTCACCGGGGACAACCAGCGCACCGCCGACGCCATCGGAAAGGAGCTGGGGGTGACCCAGGTGATGGCCGAGGTGCTGCCCCAGGACAAGGAGCGGAAGGTGAAGGAGCTCCAGGACCAGGGCAAAAAGGTGGCCATGGTGGGGGACGGCATCAACGACGCCCCCGCCCTTGCCCGGGCCGACGTGGGCCTGGCCATCGGGGCGGGCACCGACGTGGCCATCGAGTCGGCGGACATTGTACTGATGAAGTCCGACCTGCTGGACGCCGCCGCCGCGGTGGAGCTGTCCCGGGCCACCATCCGCAACATCAAGGAGAACCTGTTCTGGGCGTTCTTCTATAACTCCCTGGGCATCCCCCTGGCCGCCGGGGTGTTCTACGCCCTGGGCATCACCGATTTTATGCTCAACCCCATGTTTGCCGCCGCCGCCATGAGCCTGAGCTCGGTGTGTGTGGTGACCAACGCCCTGCGGCTGCGCTTTTTCAAGAGCAGGTTCAAGTCAGACGTCCCCGGCGCCCCCGCCGGTGATGATCACCGGCAGTCCTCCCCCTGCAGCGGGGCCTGCCCGGTGAATTTGGAGGAAAGCAGGGAAACCAACGGACAACATGAAGGAGGAACGGAAACCATGACCAAGAAGCTGAACATTGAAGGCATGATGTGCGCCCACTGTGTGGCCCATGTAGAAAAGGCCCTGTCCGCCCTGGGGGGCGTCACCGAGGCCAAGGCCGACCTGGAGGGCAAGTGCGCCACCGTCACCCTGGCCGCCCCTGTCTCCGACCAGGAACTGAAGGACGCGGTCACCGAGGCGGGCTATGAGGTGGTGTCCATCCAGTGAAGGCCGATCACGCCCAGATCACCCGCCTGCTCAAGACGGCCCGGGGCCAGATCGACGGCATTTTGAAGATGGTGGAGGAGGACCGCTACTGTCTGGAGGTCTCCAGTCAGATCATGGCCGCCCAGTCCATCCTGAAAAAGGCTAACCGACTGGTGCTGAAGGCCCACATGAACTCCTGCGTTCGGGATGCGGTGGAGTCCGGGGAGCCGGAGGAGAAGCTGGAGGAGCTGGCCCTCCTGCTGGACAAGCTGGCCGACTGAAAAGCACCGATGCAAAAGGCCGGGAGGCCCGCCCAGGAGCGGGTCGCCCGGCTTTTTCGCTGCAGCCGGGGCGAATCTTTTGAGGACCCTTAAAGAATCCCTTAAAATCTTCTGAAGAATGGCGCCGCCGCCTTGCCCTTCAGGCGGGGATATGATATGGTAATCCCACCCCGGGGAACTCAAACAGACAGGAGTGTTTTTCTTGCGGAACAGGACACAGGTGAAACGAAGAATCTTGGCGGGCTGTCTGGCTGCGGCGCTGACCGTGGCCCTGGCCGCCTGTGCCCGGAACCATGCCCCATCCTCCTCCCAGGGCCCGGGGGCCTCAGGAAGCGGCTCCAGCAGCGTTCAGTCCCCATCGGACGGAGAAGAGACAAAAACCCTGGAGGGCACACTGAATCAGGCGGACACCGATCTGGGGCTGCTGCTGGTCATCTCAGACGATCAATACTGCCGCTTTGATCTGAATGGAACAGATGTCTCCGGCCTTGAGCCGGGGGATTCCATCAAGGTTACCTATACCGGAACGCTGGACCCGGAGAGCGACGAGGTCACGGCGGTGGTGGTCTCGATAGAAAAAACAGCCTGAGCGGCCCACGCCGCCCGGCACAGGAACAGGCGCCTCCCTGGAGCATCGGTCCAGGGAGGCATTTTACTGGAATTCAGCCCCTTCCCCGCTGGATAAAGCATGTTCCCTGTTCTGCTCAGCCGTTCATTCCCTGCCGGCGGCGGGAATCCGCCATGCCTGGGCTCCGCCCGTTCAAATTTCTCCCTCCCCTGCTTTCACCACAGGCAAATAAGAAATACGGCTGGACAACAGGTGCTCTCTTCTTTTATACTAGAATCAGAGTCAGAAACAAATCCGACCCGGCAGGCTGACCACGGCATGGGTATGGGAGGGGAAATGTAAGCAAATGGACATTCTGGAGCTGTCCAGCCAGCAGGGCACCCTGTTCGTCATGATTCTGGCAGGGGCAGTGCTGGCCAAAAAGGGCATCATTGACGGGGCGGGGCAGCGGTGTCTCACCGACCTGTGCGTCAACATCATCATCCCCTGCAACATCATCAAGTCCTGCTTTATCCAGTTTGACGCCTCGGTGCTGCGCTCCTGCGCCCTGGTCCTCCTGGTGGGGATTGTGCTCCAGCTGCTTTGCGTGGTGTTCAACAGATTCCTGTTCAATTCCTACCCGGAGCAGCAGAAGAAAGTGTTGCAGTACTGTACCATTGTCTCCAACGGGGGCTTTTTGGGCAACCCGGTGGCCGAGGGGGTGTACGGCAGCCTGGGACTGCTGTACGCCTCCATGTTCCTCATCCCCATGCGTATTGTCATGTGGTCGGTAGGCACCTCCTACTTTATCGCGGGGGCGACCATGGACCGGAAAAAGGTGGTGCACAACGTGCTGACCCACCCCTGCCTGGTGGCGGTTTATATAGGGCTGCTGGTCATGGTCACCCAGGTGCCCCTCCCCTCTATTGTGGTCCAGCCCATCACCCATATCGGAAACTGCAACTCGGCCATCACTATGTTTATCATTGGAACCGTTCTGGCCGACGTGGACCTGCGCACCATTGTCAACCGGACTACCGTGTGGTTCAGCGTCTTCCGGCTGGCCCTGCTGCCCGGCATCGCCTTCGGTCTGAGTCTGCTTCTGGGGATGGACCGGGTGGCCGCCGGCGTCTCGGTCATCATGACCGGGATGCCCGCCGGCTCCACCGCCGCCATCTTCGCCGCCCGCTATGGCAGCGACGCCCCCTTTGCCACCAAGTGCGTGGTGCTGACCACCCTGCTGTCCATGGCAACCATTCCCCTGTGGTGCTACGTTGTCGGCTAGTTTCCCTCAGCGGCAGACGCATAGAACGCCCCCGTTCCCGGAACACTAGGCCGGAAGGGGGCGTTTTTTTGCACATTACTCATAAAATGCGCTATTTTCTGGCGGGGGCGGCCGCCGGGCTGACCAACGGCTTTTTCGGCGGGGGCGGGGGCTCGGTGCTGGTGCCCGCCCTCACCCGCTTGTGCGGCATGGAGCAGCGGCGGGCCTTTGCCACCTCGGTGGCGGTCATTCTTCCCCTGTGTGCCCTGTCGGCCCTGATCTATCTCTTCCGGGGCGGGCTGGACCTGGGGACCGCCCTGCCCTATCTCCTGGGCGGGACGGCGGGAGGCTGGATCGGGGGAAAGCTGTTCAGGGGCGTGAAGGTGGGCTGGCTGAAGCGGGGCTTCGGCCTGCTGCTGGTTTACGGCGGCGTGAGGTGCTTCCTGTGAGCGGGTGGCTGCCCGCCCTGCTGGCGGGGGCGGCCACGGGGGTGCTCTCCGGCTTCGGCGTGGGGGGCGGAACCCTGCTGCTGGTGTATATGACCGCCTTTGCTGGGCTGGACCAGCACCTGGCCCAGGGGATCAACCTGCTCTACTTTCTGCCGGCGGGTCTGATGGCCCTGCCCGCCCATCTGAAAAACGGCTATGTGGAAAGGCAGGCTCTTCTGCCTGCCGTCGGGGCCGGGCTGGTCTGCGCGGCGGGGGCGGCCTGGGCGGCCACCGCCCTGGATGTGGAGCTGCTCCACAAGCTCTTTGGCGGCTTTTTGATTCTGATTGGTTTATCCGAGCTGTTTGGGAAAAACCGCGGGTAGACGAGGCGGACCGGAGAAATCTATCCTCCGCCTCCTTCCCGCCTGCATTTTCCAAAAGAGGCACTTTTTATCCATTTTGGCCAAAAAATGCCCCGTTTCGTCCTCTCTGCGCCGGTTTCGGCTGCTCTTTCAGATTACCGGCCGGATTTTTCCGTTCTGTTTTTTTGCGTTATGTCACCTCAAATTTTCCGTCGATTTAACACGGATTTGATCTATTGTCTCCTTTTATTTTAAAAATTTCTGAATATGGCCGCTATCTTTCCACAGGAGTGTGGAAAACTCTGTGGAAAGTGTGCATAACTTTCTGTACTCTCTTTTTCTCCTTTCAATTATGTTAATCTTAAGCCTTTCCCAGTATAGAAGCTCAGCCCCGCCCGGCTCCAGCCTGAGAAATTTTTCTTGACAGCATGGGCGCTGTATGCTATATTGTTTTGGCACAAAGAAGCAGGTGCGGTCCCCCGCCCTCACCCCAGGCGCTGGCCAAAGGGTTAACAGGAAACAATCCGCCGGTTTTCCGGCGCTGTTTTGTTGGAATACGGGGGCCGTCCGGCCGTCGTATTTTATTTTTGTCTGGAGGTGCTTTCCCATCGCTATCACAGGTCATCAAACCAACGAGGAAATCCGGGACAAGGAGGTCCGCCTGATCTCCGCGTCCGGCGAGCAGCTGGGCATCATGTCCTCCCAGGAGGCCCTGCGCCTGGCCCAGGAGCAGGATCTGGATCTGGTCAAGATCTCCCCCAACGCCACCCCTCCCGTCTGCAAGCTGATGGATTACGGCAAGTATCGGTTCGAGCAGACCAAGCGCGAGAAGGAAGCCCGTAAGAATCAGCGCGTGGTGGAGATCAAGGAGATCCGGATGTCCCCCAGCATTGATGTCAACGACTTCAATGTCAAGCTGAGAAATGCCCAGAAATTCTTGTCCGAGGGCAACCGCTGCAAGGTCACAGTCCGTTTCCGCGGCCGCGAAATGGCCCACACCAACATTGGTCAGGACCTGCTGCTGAAATTTGCCCAGGAGTGCGGCGAAAACGTCGTGATGGACAAGAGCCCCAAGCTGGAAGGCCGGCACATGTCCATTTTCCTCTCCCCCAAGCCTGTCAAGGAGACCAAAAAGTAAGTAAAGGAGTTCTTTTGTTATGCCGAAGATCAAGATCAAAACTCACAGCGGCGCCAAAAAGCGCTTCTCCCTCACCAAGACCGGAAAGGTCAAGCGCGCCATGACCAAGAAGCGCCACCTGCTTAACGGCCACGGCAAGACCACCAAGCTGAAGCGGGCCCTGCGCGGCACCACATACGCCGACAAGACCAACGAGGCCGCCATCAAGCGCATGATCCTGTATAAGTAAGACGAGGGAGGTAACCAACTATGGCAAGAGTGAAAGGCGCGATGATGACGCGCAAGAGAAGAAACAAGGTGCTGAAGCTGGCCAAGGGCTATTGGGGCGCCAAGTCCAAGCACTATAAGATGGCCAACCAGGCCGTGATGAAGTCGGGCGTATACGCCTACACCGGCCGCAAGCTGAAGAAGCGCGACTTCCGCCAGCTGTGGATCACCCGGATCAGCGCCGCCTGCAAGCTCAACGGCATGAACTACTCCACCTTTATGAACGGGCTGAAGAAGTCGGGCATCGTCATCAACCGCAAGATGCTCTCCGAGCTGGCCGTCAACGACAAGGCCGCCTTTACCCAGCTCACCCAGACCGCCAAGCAGGCCCTGGCCTGAGCCGGGCAAGGACGTACACGGACACCCATGCGCCGCAGACAATCTTTGTCTGCGGCGCTTTTTCTGTCCCTCCGCCCCGCCTGACCCGGGATTTTTTGCGGCCCCTGTATAAAATAGAGAAAAGCGGTTGTAATTTCCCGTTATTTTCTGTATGATAGGGAGGAAAGGATGTGACGCCCTTTTGCGTGTGATGGCCATTGACTACGGGGACGCCCACACCGGCGTAGCCCTCTCCGATGCCACCGGCTTCCTGGCGGGAGAGACCCTCACCATTCACAGCCGGGACCCTGAGACGGTTCTGTCCCGCCTCTCCCAGCTGGTCCGGGAGCGGGACGTGGGAGAGCTTGTCATGGGCTTTCCCCGGAACATGAATGGCACGGAGGGGCCCAGGGCCCAGCTGTACCGGGACTTTGCAGCCCAGGTGGAGGAGGCCGCCGGTCTGCCCGTCGCCCTGTGGGACGAGCGGCGGACCACCGTGGATGCCCACCGCATCCTTCAGGAGTCAGGAAAAAACGCCAAAAAGCGGAAAAAAACGGTGGACGCCGTGGCCGCAGCCCTGATTCTGGAGGGATATCTGGATTTCAAGCGCATGGGAGGACAGCTCCCGCCGCGCGGAAAAGAATAAGGAGGAACCAGCAATGTTAGGTGTCAACGTGGTGTACCATGCAAAGCCCGGAATGCGGGAGCAGTTCCTGGAGGAAATTGCCGAGGCCCAGAAGGCGGTCCGGAAGGAGGACGGCTGTCTGCAGTACGATTATTTCCGCTCGGTGGATGACCCGGACCTGCTGCTGCTGGTGGAGAAGTGGACCGATCCGGAGGCCCAGAAGGTCCATACCACCCAGCCCCACATGGATGTGATTGCCGCGGCCAAAGAACGCTGTGTGGACCGCGCGGAGCTGGAATTTTACCAGCTGGATGCCTGAATCCTGTCCCCAGCGTAATTGTGAGGAGGAACATTACTTATGGAGATCAAAACGGTCTGGTCCGTCTGGTTCAGTGCCACCGGCACCACAAAGAAGGTCGTATCCCGGACGGCCGAGCTCATTGCCCAGGACCTGGGCGTCCCCTGCCGGGAGTTCAGCTTCAACCTGCCCGCCTCTCGGGAGGCGGAGCTGGCCTTCGGTCCGGATGACCTGGTGGTCTTTGGCCTGCCCGTCTACGCTGGGCGGGTGCCCAACCTGCTGCTGCCCTATGTGCGGGATCAGGTGAAGGGGAACGGCGCCCTGGCCGTCCCGGTGGTGCTGTATGGAAACCGCAATTTTGACGACGGCCTGATGGAGCTGCGCAATGTGCTGCGGGACAACGGCTTCCACCCCGTCGCCGCCGGCGCCTTTGTGGGGGAGCACGCCTTCTCCAAAATTCTGGGGGCAGGCCGTCCCGACGGGGAGGACATGGCTCTGGCGGAGGAGCTGGCCCACAGGGCGGCTAACAAGGTAAAGGCCCTGACAGTGCCTCCCGCCCAGGCGGTGGAGGTGGAAGGCTGTGACCCTATTCGTCCCTACTACACCCCTCGAGACCGCCACGGCGAGCCCATCAAGGACTTTCTGAAGGCCAAGCCGGTCACTGACCCGAACAAGTGCGTCAAGTGCGGCCTGTGTGCCCGCCTGTGCCCCATGGGCTCCATCGACCCCAACGACGTCTCCAGTGTGACGGGCAAGTGCATCAAGTGCTGCGCCTGTGTAAAGAACTGTCCCACCGGGGCCAAGTACTTTGACCATGAGGGCTACCTGTACCACCAGCATGAGCTGGAGGAGCAGTACGCCGGCCGGAGGGCCCCCAGCAAGATCTTCCTCTGAGCGGCCGGAGCGCCTCGCCCCACGGAGGAGCGTGCACAACCCATCGTCTGCCGACCAACCTCCCCCAGGGAGGTTTGCCGGCCGCAGACGCCGGAATGAAACGCCGAACCGCGCACAGTCTTTCTTAAAAAATCCGCAAAGCCGCTTGTTCATCTGTCCCGGGCCCTGCTGCCAGAAGGCAGCAGGGCCCTGCGCCATGGCCTTGGGTATCGCCCAGGCCGCGTGTCGGCCGCCTTGAAAGCCGCCGTGTTTTCTGCTATGATAAAGGCTGATCCAAACTATACAGAAGTCCGGTGCCGCTCAACAGGTCATGATCTGGTCCAGACGGGCACCTCCAGAGAGGAGCAAAGCGTATGTGGTTTGAAGAAGCAGTGGTTTACCAGATCTATCCCCTGGGCCTGTGCGGCGCGCCGGAGGAGAACGACGGGGTGGAGCGCCCCCGTATTCTGAGCCTGCTGCCCTGGGCGGAGCATATCAAAAAGCTGGGAGCGGACACGGTACTGCTCAACCCGGTGTTCGACAGCGACCGCCACGGCTACGACACCCGGGACTACAACCGGGTGGACCCCCGCCTGGGGACAAACAGGGACCTGACCCGGGTGTGCCGGGCGTTTCACGACGCCGGACTGCGGGTGATGCTGGACGGGGTGTTCAACCATGTGGGCCGGGGCTTCTGGGCCTTCCGGGACGTGCAGGAGAAGAAGTGGGACAGCCCATACAAGGACTGGTTCCACATCGACTTTGGGGGAAATACCGACCGGAACGACGACTTCTGGTATGAGTGCTGGGAAGGCCACACCGAGCTGGTCAAGCTGAACCTGCACAATCCCGCTGTGGTGGACCACCAGTTCCAGGCCATTCAGAGCTGGGTGGAGCAATACGGCATTGACGGCCTGCGGCTGGACGTGGCCTATTGCCTGCCCGTAGAGTATCTGAGAAGGCTGCGGGCCTTTACCCAGGGTCTGAAGTCCGACTTTGTTCTGATGGGCGAAACCCTCCACGGGGACTATAACCGCTGGATGGGCCCAGAGTTGTGCCACTCGGTGACCAATTACGAGTGCTACAAGGGGCTGTGGTCCTCCTTCAACTCCATGAACCTGTTCGAGATCGGCCACTCCCTGGCCCGGCAGTTCGGGCCGGAGCCCTGGACTCTCTACAAAGGGGCCCCCCTGCTGTCCTTCCTGGACAACCACGACGTGACCCGCATCGCCTCCAAGCTGGACAACCCGGACCACCTGCCCCCGGCCTACGCCCTGCTGTTCGGGATGCCGGGTGTGCCGGCGGTGTACTACGGCAGCGAGTGGGGCATCCGGGGAGAGAAGGGCGGAAACAGCGACGCCCCCCTGCGTCCCGCTCTGGAGAGGCCGGAGTGGAACGGCCTGACCGACTGGATTGCCGGGCTGGCCGCCGCCCGGAGGGGCAGTCCGGCTTTGTGCCATGGGGGCTATCGGAACGTGGTCCTCACCAACCGGCAGATCATTTTCGAGCGAAAGACAGAGGGGGAGCGGGTGCTGGTGGCCATCAACGCCGACAGCCAGCCCTACACCGCCCACTTTGACGCGGGCTGCGGGCTGGCCTGGGACCTGATCTCGGGCGCGCAGCACGATTTCGGCGGCGGAAGCCTGCTGCCTCCATACAGCGCCCGCTTCTGGAAGATGGAGCGGTAAAAACAGCAGCACCGCGAAGTCTGTGAAAAAACTGCCGGCAGAGAAACATGGGGCTGTCACGGCGGGCGAGCTCGAGGGGGCGCCCCCCGAATGGGATCGGCCGCCCCCGCAGCGGGGACTTTCGCGCCACGCAGCGGCACAAAAGCAGCGGCATTGTGAAGCGTGTCAAAAAAGCCCCCAGACTTTTTTGATACGCTGCGCCCCTCTCCCATTTCTCTCTCCGTTGTCTCAGCGCTCCACAGCCCGGACAAGCCGCAGAATATCCTCCAGGGTGCGCTGATAATTTTCCCGGGTCCGGTGAGCATACTCGCTGAAGGCCACCGCCTCCCGGTCGATTCCAAACATGGCGGTTACCCCCAGGCTGTATGCCTCCTCAGCCCCCTGGGCGATGCCTCCCACGATGGCCACCAGGGGAACCCCGCGGCTCTGGGTGCGCTTGGCAATGCCCGAGATGACCTTGCCGTGGACGCTCTGGGAGTCAATGCGGCCCTCGCCTGTGATCACCAGGTCAGCGTCCTCCAGGGTGCGGTCAAATTCCACCATATCCAGCACCGCCTCGATGCCGGACTTGAGCTCCGCGCCCAGGAAGGCCACACAGCCGGCTCCCATGCCGCCGGCGGCGCCGGCGCCGGGCATCTGGGCCAACGACAGGCCCAGCTCCCGCTGGAAGGCCGCATCCAGGCTGCGCAGGCCGCTGTCCAGTCGCTCCACCATCTCCTCATCCGCCCCCTTCTGTGGGCCGAAGATGTGGGCCGCCCCGGTGGGGCCGTACAGGGGATTTTCCACATCGCACATGACGGTGACCCTGACCTTCTGCATCAACGGCTTCAGCTCGGACAGGTCGATGCGGGAGATCTGATTCAGGGTCCCGCCGGTGGGCACAAAGTCCCTGCCCGCTTCATCATAAAACCGGGCACCCAGAGCCGCGGCCGCACCGCAGCCGCCGTCATTGGTGGCGCTGCCTCCCAGCCCCAGCAGGATCTGGTCACAGCCGTGCTCCACCGCGTGGCGGATGACCTCGCCCACACCATAGGTGGTGGTGGCCTCCGGGTTGCGCCGCTCCCCCACCATGGGCAGGCCGGCGGCGCAGGCCATCTCCACCACTGCCCGGGAACCGCTGCGGGCATAGGTGGCCTGAATCTTCTCCCCGTAGGGGCCGCTGACCTCCACGGTTACCGGCTGGGCCTGGATCGCCTCCACAAAGCACTCCACCGTGCCCTCGCCACCGTCAGCCACCGGAACGGTGACCACCTGGCACTCCGGGAAAAAGCGGGGCACCGACTGGCGGGCGATATCACAGATCTCCAGACTGGAGAGCGTCCCCTTGAAGGAATCGGAAATGACAATGCACTTCTTCATGCCGGAACTGCCTTACTTGTTGACCACATTGATGGGCTCGCCGGCAAGGTAGGCCTTGGCGTTGGCCACGGCGCAGTCCATAATGCGCTGGCGGCTCTCCTTGGGGGCCCAGGAGATGTGGGGGGTGATGATGCAGTTCTTGGCCTTCAGCAGGGGGTTGTCGCCGCGGATGGGCTCGGTGTACACCACGTCCAGACCTGCGGCGCCCATCTTGCCGGAGTTCAGGGCGTCGGCCACGTCCTGCTCGTTGATCAGCTGGCCGCGGGCGTTGTTGATGAGAATGACCCCGTCCTTCATCTTGGCGATGGAGTCCTTGTTGATCATGCCGGTGTTCTCGGGGGTCAGGTTGCAGTGCAGGGAAATGACGTCGGCCCGGGCATACAGCTCGTCCAGCTCCACATACTCGGCAATGGCGCGGCCGGAGTCGTTGGGATACACGTCGTAGGCCAGCACGTTCATGCCCAGGGCCTTGGCGATGCGGCCCTCAGCCTGGCCGATGCGGCCGAAGCCGATGATGCCGATGGTCTTGCCCTCCAGCTCGATGAGGGGGTAGTCCCAGTAGCACCAGTCGATGCACTTCTCCCAGTTGCCGGCGTGGACCGACTCGCTGTGGTGGCCGATGTGGTGGCAGATCTCCAGCAGCAGGGCGATGGAGAACTGGCTGACAGAGGCGGTGCCGTAGGTGGGCACGTTGGTGACGGGGATGCCCTTCTCCTTGGCGTACATGTAGTCCACCACATTGTAGCCGGTGGCCAGCATGCTGATCATCTTCATGCCGGGGCAGGCGTCGATGACCTTCTTGCTGATGGGGGTCTTGTTGGTGTAGACGATCTCGGCGTCGCCGATGCGGCGGATGATCTCATCCTCGTCGTTCACGGGGGTGCGGTCATACACCGTCAGCTCGCCCAGCTTGCCCAGCTCGCCCCAGCTCAGATCTCCGGGGTTCTCCGTATAGCCGTCCAGTACCACGATTTTCATATTGCTGCTCCTCCTTAAAATTTTATGTGCAGGACGCTTCCTGCCTTCTGATACTCTGATCTTATCACAAAAAATATTGTAATTTTCATAAAATTGTTGTATGATATTTTTAAATTTTACAAAGGGGCGGACAGTATGTTTATAGCTCCCCAGTATGCCCAGAGCATTGTGGATGAAATGAAGGCCTCCATTCACCGGGACATCAACATTATGGACCAGGATGGGATCATCCTGGCCAGCACCAATCCAGCCCGGAAGGGTACTCTTCACCGCGGAGCGGCGCGCATCCTCCAGGAGGGACTTCCCTCTCTGACCATTTGGGAGGATGACCCAGCCGCCGGCGTGCAGAAGGGCATCAATCTGCCCATCACCATTGACGGCCGGACAGCGGGGGTCATCGGGGTCACCGGCGATCCGGCGGAGGTGTCCATTTTCGGGGACATCATCAAGCGGATGACCGAAATCATGGTGGACAGTGTGCGCCGGCAGGAGCAGTCCGATCTGCTGGACCGGGCAAAAAGCCTGTTTGTGGAGAACTGGCTCTTTTCCGACAGTCCAGACTGGGCCGAGCTGGAGGTGCGGGGGCGGCTGCTGGGCTTTGACGTCAACGCCCCCTACCGGGTGGCCCTGCTCCAGCTGGCGGAGGAGGAGCCCTCCGGCTACACCAGCGCGGAGGAGCTGAGCGAAATGCGCAGCGGCGTCATTCTCCGGCTGATCCAGAATCACATCCAAAAGGACCGGGGACACTACTGCGCCGTTCTGCGCAACCGGATCATTGTGCTGCTGTGCCGCAGCTCTCCCGCCGGGGCATTCTCCCAGATCAGCCAGATCTGCCAGGAAATTGAAAGTTACTACCAGATCCGGGCCAGCGGCGGGATCAGCGCCTCCTCCCAGGGGCCCGCCGGCATCCGCCGCTGCTATTTGGAGGCCCAGACCGCGGGGGCGGCCGCCGCCCAATCCGCCCGGGACCGGGTGGTATTCTATGATCAGGTATCCCTGGATTTCATCGTCCAGAGCATTCCGCGCTCTATCCGTCGGGACCTGGCACAGCTGGTTTTCTCCTCCTGCACGCCGGAAGAAAAGGACAGCTTCGTTCAGACCATCCAGCTGTATTTTCAGGAGGACGGAGATCTGGCCCGCTGCGCCCAGCGCAGCTTTGTACACCGGAACACCGTCCAATACCACATTGACCGCCTGAAAAAAAAGACGGGCTATGACCTGCGGATACCCGGAGACTCCCTGCTGCTCTATGTGGCCGCCCAGGAGGCGGCTCATCGCTCCTCTCCCCAGCGGTAATGTCCCCAGTTTCCGCGCAGACTGCTGCATTTCTTTTGGTTCCGGACAAAGCCGGCCTCCGCTGTGCGGAGGCCGGCTTTCTTCCTGTTCTGCAGTTTTGAGGTCAGAATTTACTCCTGATCCTGCTCCTCGTCCTCTTCATCCGTATCATCACTCAGATCCAGGGAAAACTTGGTCTGGCAGTTAGGGCACTGAATAAACCCGTCAGCCAAGGCCTTGTCATCAATCACCAGAGGTTCCTCACAGTTGGGGCACTCCACCTCAAACCAGTCATCATCAAAATCCTCGTCCTCGTTCTCCTCGTCGTAGACCACGGACTCCACATCGGCCAGGTCGTCGGAGAGGGCGTCAATCTCCTCGCCCAGGGCGTGGGCATTCTCCTCCAGGTCCTCGATGGACAGGCCGACCTCCTCCAGAATTCCGATCATCACAGAGATCAGTTTGCCCTCCTTGGATTTCTCGGTGTCCAGATTCAGCCCCTCAGCCAGTCCCTTCAGGTAAGCGACTTTTTCAGAAATGGTCATAGTTGTCCTCCCTTTCCGCCCCGGCGGGGCTATCACTGCTTTCAGCCTCAAACGCTCGGTTTATGCCGGCCGCTCCGCTCCAAGCTCCCCTGCTCGCGGGCTCGGACGCTTAGTGGCATCACGCCTCGCCACGCTCGCGGCCGGGTCGCTTTCACTCCGACTCCGGGCCCAAACATCCGGGCCTGTGGCCCTCCTTAGTTTGCGCCCGTCGCTCCGCTCCAAGCTCCCCTGCTCGCGGGCTCGGACGCTTAGTGGTATCACGCCTCGCCTGTTCGCAACGCGCGGCTTCCCTACGACTCAGGCTCAAAACAGATTTGCTCTGCAAATCTTCGGTTTTTCGCCTTCGCTCCGGTCCATCCGCGCTGCTCACGACGGCTCGGGCGCTTACCCCTTGCTCCGCTCCAGGTACTCGCCGGTGCGGGTGTCGATCTTGATCTTGTCCCCGGGGTTGATGAACAGGGGCACCTTGATCTCGGCCCCAGTCTCCAGGGTAGCGGGCTTGGTCACGTTGGTGGCGGTGTCGCCCTTGAAGCCGGGATCGGTTTCGGTGACCTCCAGCTCCACGAAGTTTGGGGGCTCCACGCCGAACACGCTGCCCTTGTAGGACATCACCTTGCAGGTCATGTTCTCCTTCACAAACTTGAAGCTGTCGCCCAGCAGATCCTTGCTGATGGGCAGCATATCATAGGTCTCCATATCCATGAAGTAATACAGGTCGCCGTCGTTGTAGCTGTACTCCATGTCCTTGCGCTCCACAAAGGCCTGCTCAAACTTGGCGGTGGGGTTGAAGGAGGTCTCAGTCACGCCGCCGGTGATGATGTTTTTCATCTTGGTGCGGACAAAAGCGGCCCCCTTACCGGGCTTGACGTGCTGAAATTCCACCACCTGCATAACCTTCCCGTCCATCTCAAAGGTCACGCCGTTGCGGAAATCGCTGGCGGAAATCATTGCCATAGAAACTCATCCTCTCATCTGTTTTCTAAATCAGCTGACTTATTTTACCCTATTTTGCCTGCTTTGACAAGGGGGTTACGGGGAATTGCGCCCGCTCCGGCAAAATTTCTTATAAAATTATCAGCTCCTTGGGAGAACCCGTAAGGTCCTCGCAGCCCCCTTCCCGGTACACCAGCACATCCTCGATGCGCACCCCGAACCGGCCGGGCAGATAGATCCCCGGCTCGGCGGAAACCACCGCCCCCGCAGGCAGGGGCGCTTTTTCCGAGGGGCTGGCGTTGGGGGACTCGTGGATGTCCAGCCCCAGGGAGTGGCCGAAGCTGTGGGAGAAGAATTCCCCGTAGCCCGCCCGTGCAATCACCCGCCGGGCCGCTCCGTCCACCTCGCACCCCGGCACGCCGGCCCGGGCGGCGGCGATGCCCGCCTGCTGGGCCTCCAGCACCGTTTTGTAGACCCGCTCCATCTCCGGGTCGGGCCGGCCCAGGGCCACGGTGCGGGTCATGTCGGAGCAGTAGCCCTCCACCTTGCAGCCAAAGTCCATGGTGATGAACATGCCGTGCTCCACCCGCAGCTCCCCCGGCACGGCGTGGGGCCGAGAGCCGTTGGGTCCGGCCGCCACGATGGGGTCGAAGGACACCTTCTCCCCGCCCCGGCGCATCATCTCGTACACCAGCCGGGCGGCAATCTCTCGTTCGGTCATGCCGGGGCGGATGAACTCCAGGATGGCGGAAAAGGCCTCGTCGGTGATCTGCTGGGCCCGACGCATGGCGGAGAGCTCCTCCCCGTCCTTGGAGGCCCGCAGGCCGTCCAGCAGCCCCTGGGCGGGGACCAGGGTGCAGGGCAGCTCCCGGGCATAGCGGGCGTGGGCGTCCACCGTCATAGCGCCGCTCTCAAAGCCCACCTTCTTCAGTCCATGCTCCTGGATATAGGCCCGGGCCTGGGCCAGATGGCCGCTGCCCGCCGATACCAGGGAGATCCGGGCCCCGGTGATCTGCTCCTGGGCGGCCTCGATGTACCGGCCGTCGGTGGTGTAATGGGTCTCCTGCGGGGTGACCAGCGCCAGCCCCTCCCCGTGGAAGCCCAGGGCGTACCGCTCGCCGGACTCGCTGACAATCAGCATGGCGTCTAGGCCGTACTCGGGCAGCTTGGCGGCGATCTGTGTCAAATGGTTCATGTGTATTTCCTCCGTCCTTTCAGTAAGATAGGAGATAGAAGATATGAGATAGGAGTTGAGGTGTTTCGCCGGAGGCGAAACGATTTCAAATCGTCCGGCGAAGCCGGACACCAAAATTCCTATCTCCTATCTCCTCACTCCTATCTCACTTCAAGCATTCCTGATAGATCCGCTTCATCTCCAGCGCGTCCTCCGCCTGAGTCCCGGCACTTTCGCAGATGAACGTAGGGCTCCACCCCCGGCGGGCCACCTCCGCCGCCAGCGGGGTCCAATCCGGGCCGTAGCCCCCGTGGTCAGAAAAGGTGCGGTGGCACTTCTCGCCCCCGTTGGGGGTGAACTCGATGTGGGAGAAGTGGCTGTGGAAGCGGGCGGCCCGCTCCGACCCCAACACCGCTTCCACCCGGTCCAGCATCCGCCCAAAGGCCTCCGGGCCGTCGTCCGCCCCCAGGGAGCGGGCGTACAGGTGGCCGAAGTCGATGCAGGGGATGAGCCGTTCATCCAGGGTGCACAGCTCCAGCACCTCGTCCAGATCCCCCAGCTGGTTGATCTTTCCCATCGTCTCGGGGCACAGGGCGATGTATCCGAAGCCCTGATCGTCGCAGGCGGCCACCACCTCCCGCAGGGAGGCCAGGGCGGTGTCCAGTGCCTGGCGCCGGGTGCGCTTCATCAGGGCCCCGGAGTGGATGACCACCCGCTCCGCCCCCATCCAGCTGGCCGCCAGGCAGGCTCCAGTGATATAGCCGACGGTCTTTTGCAGGGCCTCCCGGTCCGGGTTGGCCAGGTTAATGAAATAGGGGGCGTGGAGGGACAGGGCGATCCCCGCCGCCCGGGCGTTCTCCCCCAGCCTGCGGCAGGTCTCCTCCCCCACATGGACCCCCTTGCCGCACTGGTACTCGTAGCAGTCCAGGCCGAAACCGGCAATCCAGCCGGGGGCGGCCAGGGAGGACTTGTGGATCTTGGAGAAGCTGTCGGAGTTGCCCGCAGGGCCGAATTTTGCGCTCATAAGAAGGGCCTCCTTTTCCCCAGCTCCCGGAAGGGGGTCTCCGCGGCGTAGCGGATGTACCGTCCCGGGTTGCCCGCGAGCCGGATGGGCTCCACCAGCAGGGGAATCACTCCCGCGTTGTTGGCCCCCAGAATATCGGTAAAAATCTGGTCCCCCACCATCACTGTCTCCGGCCCCTTGCAGCCCATGCGCTCCATGGCCCGGAGGTAGCCCGCCCTTTTCGGCTTGCCCGAGTGTCCCTGATAAGGGATGCCCAGCTTTTCGGCAAACCGCTGGGCCCGGCCCGGCTTCCGGCTGTTGGACAGGAGAAAGAGGAGGATGCCCCGGGCCTCCAGCTCGTCCTTCCATTGGATGATCTCCGGGGCAGGCTCCTCCACGTGATAGGGGGCCAGGGTGTTGTCCAGGTCGGCCAGCACCAGCCGGATGCCCCGGTCGGCCAGCGCCTCCGGCCGGATTTGGGCCACTGAGGAATAGACCCCCCGGGGGATGAGAGAAAAGGGCACGTCAGGCGTCCTCCTTCCTGAGAAAGCTTTGGTTCTAAGGTCCGCGGAAGCGGCATACAGTGAAACAGCCTGCACCAGGCTGATTTTTGCGTGAGACAGTATACCATATCTCAAGATTTTGGACAAGGGGGAGCCTCTTATGACGAAAGATACCTTCATCCTGCTGGCCCAGCCGGAGCAGCTGCGCCAGCTCCAGGGGTGGGACGCGGTGCCCGCTCACCTGGCCTACCGCATCGGGCGCGGCCCTCATCTGTTTCGGGCGGGCAGCGGACCCGTTCCCCAGGGCGGCCTGATGGTGGTGGCCGATCAGGATTTTGATGGACTGGGTCCTTCCGCCCCCTTCTGTCAGGAGGTGGTGCGGGAGTGCCAGGCCAGAGGATTCTCCGGCGCGGTTCTGGATTTTGAGGGCCGCCTGCCGCCTCTGGAGCAGATCGCCGCCCAGCTGGACGAGACCTTTTCCCACCGGGGCTGGTCGCTCTATGTACCCGAGGCCTACGGCGCCTGTGCTCCCCACGCCACGGTGATGATCCCCTCCGCCCTGTCGGGCGGCTCCCTGGCTCTGCGCCTGCAGGAGGCCAGGGAGCGCTTTGGCCGGGACCGGGTGGCTCTGGCCCTTCAAAAGGCGGCGGAGGACTTCTTCCTGCCCTCGCCCACCGGCAGCGGCCTCCCTCTCAGCCGGGAGCACCTGGCGGAGCGGCTGGAGCGGCTGCGCCCCGCGGTATTCTTCTCCAACGAGCTGTGCGCCCGCTACTTCACCTATATGAGCCGGGAAAGCGGAGCTCACTTCGTCCTCTTTGATGACGGCGACACCCTGCGCCGCAAGGTGGAGGTGGCCCGTTCGGCGGGAATCTCCGTCTTTCTGGCGTCCTGGTCCGAGGCGGGGGAGCACGCCGCCCAGCTTGGGCTGCGCCGCCAGCCGGTCCCGGTGCGGACGGGACGTTGACGAGAGGGGCTCTTTGGGGTAAAATGGGATCAACACTTCACAAAAGGAGGTCTCTTTCCCATGGTTCGACATGTCGTGTCCTGGAATTTTAAGCCTGAACTCACTCCCGAAGAGCGCCAAACCGCCAAGGAGGTTCTGATCCCCCGCCTGACCGCCTTGAAGGAGCTGGTGCCCTGCGTCCTGGATCTGAAGGTATTCTGTCCTCCTCTGGACAGCAGCAACTGCGACCTGGTCCTCTACTCCGAGGTGGCCCAGCCCTCCGACCTGCCCGTCTACCAGAACCATCCGGACCACCAGGCCATCTTTCCCCTGGTCGCTCAGTATCTGTGTGACCGCCGCTGCTGCGACGTGGAGTGGTAACTCCCTTCCGCCCAATACAGGCGCCCCGCACCGGACTCCGGTGCGGGGCGTTTCCATTTTCCGTCCTATCTTCGATACAGGCCGGCCTGCTCCAGGCGGCTCCGGATCATGGGGCCGGCGGCCATGGCCAGAACCATTTTCCCAAAATCGAAGGGAATAAAGGGGAGCACGCAGGCGCCCAGAGCGGCTGCCGGGGGAATGTTCCCGATCAGACAGTACCAGGCGGTGCCGAAGGCGTAGCACACAGCGGTGCCCAGCGCCATACCCGCCAGATGGATTCCCCGGCTCCGGAAGCGCTCGATTGCCAGCCCCGCAATCACCGCCATGGGCAGAAATCCAACGATGTATCCTCCGGTGGGTCCGGCCAGCTTGCCCAGCCCTCCGGTAAAGCCGGAAAACACCGGAAGCCCCGTCATACCAATGAGCATATAGACCAGGTAGCTCGCCGCTCCCCACTTCCATCCCAGCAGGTAGAGAGAGAAATAAATGGCCAAATTGGTCAGGGAAATGGGAACCGGGCCGATGGGAACGGAGAGGGGGGCCAGCACACAGGTCACCGCCGTCATCAGCGCGGCGGCCGCCATCCAGTAAACTTTTTTGCCCCGCCTGACCCCTGCCGCAGGTTCCTGATTCATACCGATTCTCCTTTCTCCGCGCCGCGTGTCCAGTCCAGCCGGTAGCCCAGCCGCGCAAACATCTCCCGGTCCTCCGCCGCGCCGGTGCCGGTGGTGGTCAGCATATCCCCGGTAATGGCGGCGTTGGCGCCGCACCGGAACAGTTTTTCTCCTCCATCCGGAAACCGGCCCCGCCCTGCCGCCATCCGAATCCAGGCGGCGGGGTTCAGCAGGCGGAATATGGCCACCGACCGGAATACCTCCTCCCCGGTCAGCGGAGGCGCCTCCTCCAGCGGAGTGCCGGGGATGGGGGTGAGCAGGTTCAGTGGAATGGACTCCACCCCCAGCTCGGACAGGTCCAGGGCCATGTCAATGCGGTCCTCCCAGGTCTCTCCCATCCCCAAAATTCCGCCGGAACAGACCTGCAGCCCGGCGGCCCTGGCCCGCCGGATGTTGTCCAGCTTGTCCTCGTAGGTGTGGGTGGTACAAATATTGGGAAAATTCCGGCGGGAGGTCTCCAGATTGGCGTGATACCGGGTCACCCCCGCCTCCCGCATCGCCCGGAATTCCCCCTCCGTCTGCAGGCCGTGGGAGGCGCACAGTGCCAGTCCCGTCTCTGCCTTCAGACGCCGGTACGCCTCCAGAGCCTCCTCCAGCTCCCGGCCATGGAGGCCCCGTCCCGCTGTTACAACCGAGAAGCGGCAGACTCCCGCCGCCTCATTCCTCCTTCCCTCTGCCACGATCTTCTCCGCCGGGAGGAAGGGATACTCCTCCGCCCCGGTGTGGTAGCGGCAGGACTGCGCACAGAAGCGGCAGTCCTCACTGCACCGGCCGCTTCGTCCGTTGACGATGGTACACAGCTCTCCCCTGTTTCCGCAAAGGGCCTGTCTGACCTGATCCGCCGCTTGACACAGCTCCTCCAGATCCATCTCCGCCAGCTTTTCCAGGTTGTCCTCCCGGCCCAGCCGGTTTCCGCCTAAAATCCGTTCCGCCAGACCTTCCACTGCGGTCCCTCCAATCGTAAACCATCTTTTTCTACAGTATACAATTTTCGCGCCATAATGTCAACTTAATTTTTTTATTGTTTACATTTGGTGCGGACCGTTCCCTGCGCACAACAAGAACGGGGCGGCCCATTCAGACTGTCAAGGGGCAGCGCCCCTCAACAGCCCGAACAGCCGCCCCTGTATCAGGCCGGTCAGCCTAAATGCAGCCCGTAAAACCCCACCAGAGACATGGCCATCAGCCCCGCTGTAATCAGCATGATGGGCAGTCCGCGGAAGCATTTTGGGCAGCGCTCCAGGTCCACCTCCTGCTGGAGGCTGGCAAAGCTGGCCAGGGCCAGCGTAGCGCCCAGCCCGCCGAACACGGCGAAGAGCAGCGCGGCGCCCAGGGAGTAGCTGCGCTGGGAGATGAGCAGAGCGGACCCCAGCGCGGCGCAGTTGGTGGAGATGGAGGCCAGGTTGCCATCCATTCTCCGGGAGAGAGCGGGCAGGCAGACCTGGATAAACTTCCTCAGCCCGGCCACCAGTCCCGGGATGAGCAGGGCCAGGAACATCAGCCGGAAATGCTGCCAGCCAAAGCGCTCCAGCAGCAGAAAGTCGGCCAGCCAGGACAGCAGCGCTCCCAGCACCATCACGATGGTCAGGCAGTAGCCGGTGCGCAGGGCGTCCACCGGATTTCGGAAGGACTGGGTCCGGGTTCCGATGCCCATGCAGGTTACAAAGACCATATTTTCCGACAGCAGAGCGGCAAGAGCCACCCCCGCCAATTCCAACACGATCATAGAACAGCCTCCTCTTTCGGGACGTGAGCCGCAGGGCGGTCAGACCTCAGTATCTGCATATTCAATCTCCTCTGAGGTGTCCAGGCTGGCGACAATGGCCAGCGCCCGGTTGACTCCGGCGGTAATGGCTTCCGAGGTGACCGTGGCTCCGGCCACCACATCCACCGAGTTGCTGCCGGAGGTGCGGATGGTCCCCGACATGCCTACATAGCGGGACAGCGCCTCCTCCGTCATGGCCCGGGTCCCCACATTAGGGGCCTCCTTGTGGCTGATAGCGGCCACTCCAGTGACCTCGCCGTTCAAATTCACCCCCACCATCATGGTGATCATCCCGTTGAAGCCCTGAGACTGAACCTCCACGCAGTAGCCCAGCAGCTCATTGTCTGTACTGTAGGCGGCCTGGATGCTCAGCGCCCCGCTGGCCCGGTAGGGCGTCTCGGAACTGAACGCGGCCTGGGGCATCACCTGGGACAGCAGCTCCTGCTGAGCGCGGTTGGCCGTCCGGGCGGCGTCCAGGTCCGTCCATACATGGACGCAGGACACGGCCGCGCCGGTTACCAGCACCACAGCGCCCAGTATTCCCAGCACCTTGGCCTGGGCGCGGATCTGGTCCAGGTGAGCCTCTCCGGGCGCCTTGCCTTCCCGCAGCCAGGCCAGCCGCAGCTGGGGCTTAATAAATTTGATTTCAGCCATGCTCTCTCTGGCCTGGGCACGCCACTCCTGCAGGACCGAAAAGCGGGCGGTGCCGAATCGGCGGGGCATCCCCGCCCGGTCCAGCAGCCAGACGCAGCAGTTCATGGTGAGGATGGCCCAGCCCACTCCCTCCGGGTAAGAGCTGCAGAAGCGCAGCAGCATGGTAAGCGCGCCGCAGCAGACTCCAAACATCAGCTGCCCCCTGGGCGTGACCGGAGTGGTCACCGGGTCGGACGCGAAAAAGACCGCTCCCATCAGAATTCCTCCGCTGAGCAGCTGGTAGGCGGCCCACGCAAAGGGATTGATTCCAGCCGGGTGGAACAGCAGGGAGATGACGGCCGCCGTACCCAGATAGGCCAGGGGAATCCGCGGGGAGATCACATGGCGGGCCACCAGGTACAATCCTCCGGCCAGCAGCATCAGGGAGGAAACCTCCCCCATGCTGCCCGCCTGCTGTCCCAGCAGCAGCTGCTGAAGGGTCTGGGGGGGCAGCGTACCGTCCTGAAGATAGGACATGGGCGTGGCGGCGGACACCGCGTCCACGCCGAGCAGGGAGCCCCACTGCAGAGGCTCGGACCAGCTGGTCATCAGCATGGGGAACGCGGCCAGCAGCATCCGGCCGGCCAGGGCGGGATTCATGAAGTTTTTGCCCAGACCGCCATAGAACTGCTTGACCACCACAATCGCAAAGGCGGCGCCCAGCACCGGCACCCAGTAGGCGGCGGAGGAAGGCAGGCTCAGGGCCAGCAGCAGGCCGGTGACACAGGCGGAAAGGTCCCCCACCGTGCTGCTCTGATGGGTGAGGCGGCGATACCCATACTCCAGCAGGACGCAGGACCCCACCGAGACAGCGCAGAGGACCAGGACTCTGGGGCCGAAAAAGAACACGGCCATGGCCAGGGCGGGCAGCAGGGCCACCAGCACGTCGGTCATCATGGCGGCCGTATTGGAGGGCTGGGCCACCTGAGGCGGCAGACGCATGGAACGGGTGGGGGCCATCAGGCGATCCCCCCCTTCTCCATCAGGGCGCCCGCCTGGCGCACCAGCTCCACCAAAGGAATGCGGGCGGGGCAGACAAAGGAGCAGCAGCCGCACTCCATACAGTCCTGGGGATGAAGCCGGGAGAGCTTCCCGGTTTCATTCTGCCGCAGCGCCTGGGCAATAAAGATGGGGGACAGGTGCATGGGGCAGGCGGCCACGCACTTGCCGCAGCGGATGCACACCGACTCCGGCGTCTCTTTTCTCCGCTCCGAGTCGGCCAGACAGACCAGGGCGTTTGTGCTCTTGATCACGGGCACCTCCAGATCCGGAACGGGCGTGCCCATCATGGGACCGCCGGCAAGAATCAGCCGGGACTCCTCCCGCAGCCCCCCCGCCGACTCCAGCAGGCAGCGCAGGGGGGTCCCTATGGGAACCCACAGATTCCGGGGGCGCGAAACCGCGCCGCCGGTGACGGTGACCGCCCGGTGGGTAAGGGGCAGTCCCTTGGACAGCGCCTCCTGAACGGCAAAGACGGTGGCCACATTCAGTACCAGACAGCGGGCGGCCAGCGCCTCGGCGCCGGCGGGAATCTCCCGGCCGGTCACCGTCTGGACAATCTGCCGCTCGGCCCCGGAGGGATAGCGGGTGCGCAGGGTGTACAGCTCCACCTTTCCCTGGCGCTGCTTGCGCAGGCGGCGCTCCACCGCCTCGGCGGCATTGAGCTTGTCCCCCTCGGTGACCAGCACCGCCCGCTGGGCGCCCACACACCGGGCGATGGCCCGGGCTCCCCGCAGAATCTGGTCGCTCCGCTCCAGCAGCAGGCGGTGGTCGGCTGTGATGTAGGGCTCGCACTCGGCGGCGTTGACAATCAGGGCGTCCACACGGCCGGCGGCCTGGCGCAGCTTCTCCGCGGTGGGATAGGCTCCGCCCCCCATGCCGGCGACGCCCGCCTCCTGCACCCGCTCCAGCAGCAGGGCCAGGTTGAGCTGATCAGAGGGGATGGGATCGGGCAGCTGGGACCAAAGCTCATCCTCCCCATCGTTGTCAATTACCACGGCGGTGGACAGGCCGCCCCAGGGATGGGGCCGCTCCTCAACCGCGGCCACCCGGCCGGAGACACTGGCGTGAGCGGATACGCCCAGCTCCAGCCCTCTGGCGACCGGCTGTCCCACGGCCACCCGGTCGCCGGGGCGGACCAGCGGCTCTGCCGTCCCCTGGGCGCTCATCATCAGGGGAATGACCACCTGCTCCGGGGGATGCTCCAGCCGGGAAAGGGGCTTGCGCCGGGTGTTCTCTTTGCGGGTGGCGAGGCTGACCCCGCCGAAAAAGGAATGTCTCATTGGCTTACCTCCCCGTACTCCGAACGGACAGCGGCCTCGCTCGGAATACGCGCCAAACTACAAAATAATACAATTTATATCATAAGCCAAACCACCCGCCTCTGTCCAGTCTTTTTCCAAAAAGTTCATTGAGGAAAACCGTGCTTTGCCCGGAAAAAAGTCTTGTTCTTCCGCCGGGTCTCCATTATAATAGGGTTGGGAAGGGGCCGCGCCGCTTCCGGCACGCATTCACGCCCGGAACGGGAGGAACTATCAATGAAAACAATTCTGCGCCGTCTTGCGGCTTTGACATTATCCGCCGCCCTGCTGATCGCCCCCGGCGTCTCCGCCTCCGGTCTGCCGGACGAGTATGACCAGCTCCGTTCGGACTGGGAGGCTGCCGCTGCCAGCCAGGACCCCGTCCAGGTTATTCAGGCGGCCGGCCAGAGCTGGCAGCTGCTGTCCCAGGACGGTCTGAGCATCGAGGACTGCCTGGAGCTGGAGTCCCAGTGTGCCCTGGCCTCCTGGGCCTGCGAAGTGCGGGGGGATATTGAGGAGGCCCAGCTGTGGCTGGAACGGCAGACCATCTGTGTCCGGCAGCTGGCGGACAGCGGCGAGGACCGGGAACAGGCCCTGCAGGATTTAGAGGCCCGCCAGGCTTATCTCACCGCGGCCCAGTCGGTGGAGATCTACCTGCTGGAGGAAAGCGGGGGCGAGACCGAGGAGGAGTCCGGCGTTCCTGTCTCAGGCACCTGGTACGGCTCCAGCGCCCAGGGCGGCCAGACGGGCGAGTCCGCCGTGCTGGCTGAAATCCCCTTTCTGGATGGAAGCTCCGTATCCGAGTGGCTGACCACGCTCCAGTCCTCCAGCTCCAAGTTCCGCCGGGCGGCGGAGGAGGGCGGCGTCATCCTGCTGGTATGGGCGCTTTCTCCGGAGAGCTCCGCGGGGGTGGAGACGGTGCTGTCCGCCCCGGCAGACAACTATATTGAGGAAGGCCTGCGGGCTCTGGGCCGGCTGGACGCCACCGTGCTGCTTCAGGTGGGCACCGGCGTAAATGGCTGGAACAGCTGTGATCCAGGCCGCTATATTCAGGCCTTTCGAAAGATCGCCCGAACCGCCCGGCTCTATGACAACATCCAGATGGTGTTCTCCTGCAGCGATGTGGGCCGCCGCGGAACCTCTTTTGAGGATTTCTACCCCGGGGACGATTATGTGGACTGGATCGGCGTGTCCGTCCAGCGCACCGGCGGGGCAGATGATTACAGCTTTGCCGACGAAAACTGGTCCTCCGACGCCTATCAGGGGACAGGTGTATACGCCGCCAACCCCCTGACCAAGATGGAGCCGGTGGTACGCTTTGCTCAGGAGCACAATAAGCCTGTGGTGGCCGGTCCATGCAGCTTTTCCGTCGGGGAGAGCGGTGTCCAGGCCGCGGCCGAGCAGCTGAGTCGTTTTTACACCTATGTCAATATGCTGTACCCACAGGTGAAGGCGGTTTTTTATGAAGATGTTCCCCAGGAGGAGAGCGAAGGAGCCCTGTCTCTGTCCGACGTTCCGGAGCTGGCCCGGGCATACCGCTCCGCTGTCTCTGCCAATGGGGCCTATCTGGACCAGGGAGAGTCCGCGGGCGGCACCTGGCTCGCCTTAGGTGACCTGGAGGAGACCATCAACAGCCTGCAGCTGGCGGTGAGCGCCCTGTTCCCCGGCATTGGCGAAACCACGGTTACCTATTATTTGGATGGGAAAGCGGTCTTTACCAGCAGCCAGCCCCCCTACTCCTACGAGCTGAGGGCCGATACCCTTGCTTCCGGCGGCCATCTCCTCTGGGTCACGGTGGAATCGGGCCAATTTCAATACAACGGCGCCGCACAGGGAAAGATCTACCGCCTGTACGCCGCCGATACCGGGCTGATCATGGGGACGAACAGCACATTTCAAATTGGAACCGCCTCGGAATGGGCCCAGCCTCTGCTGATGAACGCCTATGGCCGGGGTCTGGTCACGCCCCGTACCAGCAGCGGCCTGCGGGAGCCCATCACCCGGCTTCAGTTCGCCGAGCTGGCGGTCAACCTGGTGGAGCAGACCACCGGCGAGCCCATCGAGCCCGCCGAGTCCTCCTTCCAGGATACCGATGACGAGGCGGTGCTGAAAGCGGTTGCCGCCGGCATCACCTCGGGCAAGGAGGAGGGCGTCTTTGCCCCCGACGATCCCATCACCCGCCAGGAGATCTGCGTCATGCTGAACCGGGTCATTGAATATGTGGATCTGGTTCAGGGGACGACCACCCTGGAGGAGACTGACACTCAGCTGGCCCTCAGCTATACTGATGGGGAGCAGGTAGAGCCCTGGGCGGCCGAGTCGGTTGCCCTGCTGACCAACAACGGCATTTTAGCCGGCAAGGATGACGGCAGGCTGGCCCCTCAGGATCTCACCACGGTGGAGGAGGCCATCATCCTGTCCCTGGCTCTGCGCAGCCGCTTCTGAGTTTCCGGCGCACGGCCGCTCCGGCAAACGAGAGAATCAATGAAAGAACCACAGAGGGCGCCGCCTGCGGCAGCGCCCTCTGCTTGCTGTTTTCAAGAAGATCCTGTTACTGCATCCCGTTCAGCTTAAAGGACACGCACTCGGTTCCTTCGCACTTGGTGGGATTGCTGTCGCTGCAGCCAACTTTAATAGAGTCCAGGGTGCAGCAGCTGCTGGCCCCATTGTGGTAAGCACAGCTGGAGACGGAGCACTTGATACTGGTGTTGCAAGCTTTCTTCTGATCCATACAAAAAACCTCCTCACTATGGATGGTGCTAGTATGGACCAGCCTGCGCACCCTTATTCCTCCTCCGGAGCAGAATTTTTTTCCAGCGTGTCCTTGCCCTCCTGCAGTTCCAGATCCTCTGGCAGGACCTCCACCACCTGGGGAATAAACCGGCGTGCAAACCTCCCTTTGCCCCGGCTCCTGACATAAAAATAGCCGATAAAGGAGAACACCACAGCCCCCACAAAGTTGACAGCCAGGTCCTTCATGGTGTCCAAAATGCCCACATCCAGATAGCCGCCCAGTCCCAGAGCAATCTCCTCCCCGGCCTCGGTCACGACAATGACATCGGTAATCCCCCGGATGGCTACGGGATGATTTCCCCCGGTGGGGTCCAGCATCACGGAGGAGATGCTCTGGATCACGGCGTCCTTCTGCATGTCCAGCAGAAACATCTGGTCCATCAGGCACTCAAAGAACTCCCACAGCACCCCGATGGTCATGGAGAAGCAGAAGGCGGCGATGGCCATATACACCGGAGACAGGGACAGGGAAAAGTGCTCGTCCCGGTTGAACAGGTCCACCAGCGAAAACCCGATGGCGGCGCACAGGAAACCGTTCAGCGTGTGAAGCATGGTGTCCCAGCCCTGGAACGTTGTATAAAAGGCGCTGATCTCCCCCAAAATCTCAGCGGCAAAAATAAACAGGAGAATGATGATCTCCAGCGTGTTGGGCAGGTCAATCATCAAAACCCGCTCGATGATCGTGGGGAGAAGAAAGAGCACCAGGGTGAGCAGACACAGGAAAACGCTCTCATAATTCCGGTTGAAAAACTGGGCCACCATAACCAGGATCACCAGAAAGCGCAGCAAAATATAGACTGCTGCCACCACTCGCTTGCGGCGCAGCGTTTGGTGCGCGGCGGCAAAGCTATATCCCAATTTATGTTTTTTGCCCATTGTCCGATCCTCCTGAGTTTGGCCCTATATTGAGGCCAGTATACGCAATATTCGCCGAAAAGTCAATCTTTCCGCTTTAGTCAAGTTCTCCCGCCTGCGGCATACACTGGAGCAGGAGGTGAATGATTTTGGATCTTCGCAACCAGACCATTACAGTGGGCGAGCTGCTGGAGGACCCCAAAGCCCGCGCGGTTTTTCAGCGCCGCTTCGGCAAATGGATGAACCACCCCATGGTGGGGGCAGCCCACAGCCTGACTCTGAAGCAGCTGGCCGAGATGGCGGCGGTCTATCTCCCTCAGAAGGTCATTCAGGATACCCTGCGGGAGCTGCAGCAGCTGTAGCGCGGCCGGACCGGCGGCGGGCGGGTCCCCTTCTTCGGCACAACGTCCCGCTCCCGCCGGAGAACCCCGATTCTTTTCTCCCTTGTAACGGGTTGTCAGGGCGGTCATTTTGGGATAAAATAGGATTTGACCGATTACATCGCATCAGATTTGGAGGGACTGCCATGGAGATCACACTGTCGGAGCGCCGGGGCATCCCTTTTTACGCCTGCACGGACCCGGTCTGGCGCAGCGCGGCCCACGGCTTTTCCACCCGTCTGGGCGGCGTCTCCCCCGCTCCGTGGGACAGCCTGAACCTGGGCTCCTCCCGCGGGGACGCGGAGGACAATGTGGCGGAAAACTTCCGGCGTTTCTGCGCCGCTGTGGGGACGGACTCCGCCGCTCTGGTGAAAAACCGCCAGGTCCATGGAGACCTGGTGCGTGCTGCGGGTCCGGCGGACATTCTGTCCGGCCCGGCCGCTCCCGGCGTTCGGGAGGCGGACGGGCTGATCACCGACCGGCCCGGGGTGTGTCTGGCTGTCTTTTCCGCCGACTGTATCCCGGTGCTGCTCCACGACCCGAAGCGGCGGGTGATTGCCGCCGTTCACGCCGGCTGGCGGGGCACCGCTCTGGGAATCGCCGCCCGGGCGGCCGAGTCCATGATCCGGAACTATGGCTGCCGTCCGGCGGACATCCTGGCCGCCATCGGGCCGGGGATCTCCCGCTGCTGTTTTGAGACTCACCGGGATGTCCCCGACGGACTGCGGGCCGGACTGGGGACCGAGGCGGAGGCCTTTATCCATCCCCTCCCCGGCGGGGAGAAGTTCCAGGTGGATCTGAAGGGGGCCAATGTCCGCTGGCTGGAGCGTGCCGGACTGGCCCCCGCCCACATCGCGGTCTGCTCCGCCTGCACCGCCTGCCAGCCCCGCCTGTTCTGGTCCCACCGCCGGCTGGGAGAGCGGCGGGGCAGCATGGCCGCCGTCATCCAGCTGACTGGAGGTCCGGCATGAGGCGTCTCTTCTCCCTTCTGGCCGCTGCGGGGCTGGTTTTGGGACTGGCCTCCTGCCAGCTGCAGGGGACAGGCTCCTCCGCCTCGGGCAGCGGCTCCCAGCCCGCTTCCTCCCAGCTGGAGCAGCAGCCTCAGACCGTCCCCTTCTCTCTGGCCATTTACCCGGATTACAGTCTCCACCCCGCCCTGGCGGTCAACCGGGCCAACCTGACTCTGGCCCCCCTTCTCTATGAGCCTCTGTTCTGGGTGGACCGCACCTTCACTGCCGTCCCCGTGCTGTGCCAGAGCTATACCGTCAGTGAGGACGGCCTTGTGTGGACCTTTTCCCTGCGAAGCGGGGTCACCTTTTCCGACGGCACCCCCCTCACCGCCCAGGCGGCCGCCGACGCGCTGAACACCGCCCGGGGGACAGGCTCCCGGTACGCCTCACGTCTGGCCAATGTGACCGCGGCGGAGGCCGACGGGGAGGGCCGCCTGGTGGTCACCCTGACCAGGCCCAACGGCAGCCTTCCCCTGCTGCTGGACATCCCCATCGCCCTGGATTCCTCAAACCCCCCGGTGGGCACCGGCCCCTATGTGCTGGAAGAGAAGGGGGATTCCCTCTCTCTCCAGGCCCGGTCGGGCTGGTGGCAGGACAGGGCACTCCCCGCTCAGTCCATCCCCCTCACCGCTGTCTCCCGCAGTGACGACCTGATCGCGGCCTTTGATTCGGGCTCCATCGGTCTGGTGGATGTGGACCTGATGGGCACCAATGCCCTGGGCTACTCCGGCAGCAGCGAGACCTGGGACTACCCCACCACCGACTTTCTCTACCTGGGGTTCAACACCCGCTCAGGCCCCTGCCGCACCGCTCAGGTCCGGGTGGCCCTGAGCCGGGCGGTGGACCGGGAATCCATCGTCCAGGTGGACTATGCCCTCCATGCCCAGGCCGCCGCTCTTCCCGTCCACCCGGCCAGCATCCTGTATGACCAGTCCACGGCCCAGTCCCTGAGTTACGACCTGGAACCCCTGCTCCAGGCCGGTCTGGAGGGGGAAGAGCTGGTGCTGCTGGTCAACAGCGAGAACACCGCCAAGGTCAGCGCCGCCCAGCGGATTGCCGGTCAGCTCCAGGCCGCCGGTCTGGCGGTGGAGGTGGAGCGGCTGGCCTTTGAGGATTTCACCGCTGCCCTGGCCCGGGGAGATTTTGACCTCTACCTGGGGGAGGTGGTCCTCACCGCTGACTTTGACCTGTCCGCTCTTCTCTCCTCCTCCGGCGCACTGAATTACGGCGGCTGGCAGGACGGCCAGACGGACGCCCTGATCGCCGCCCTGGCCGCCGCCCAGGGAGAGGAGGCCCGCCAGGCGGCGGCTTCCGCCCTGTGCGCCCATCTGGCCCAGGAGTCCCCCATCGCCCCTGTCTGCTTTAAAAACGGCTCCGTCCTCACCCAGTGGGGGCGGCTGTCCGGCCTGTCCCCGATACGGGAAAACGTGTTCTACGGTCTGGAAAACTGGACCATTCAATAAAGAGAAATTTGCCGCTCCGCCCGCCGGGGCGGCAGGGAGGGACCGAAATGAGTGTTTACCGCTGTTACTCTGAAAAAAAGCAGGGCTTCGACGTGGAGGCCCGGGGCCTGTGCCGGCAGCTGCGGGAGCAGCTGGGCATTTCTGCCCTGGAGGGGGTTCGCATCCTGAACCGCTACGACGCCGACCGCATCTCCCCGGAGGTATACCAGTCCGCCAAGCGGGTGGTGTTCTCCGAGCCCCAGGTGGACGACGTATACGACGAGGCCTTTCCCGCCCCCCAGGGGCCCCACAGCGTGCTGGCGGTGGAGGCCCTGCCCGGCCAGTTCGACCAGCGGGCCGACTCCTGCGCCCAGTGCATCCAGCTTCAGTCCGGGGTGGACCGCCCCCTCATCGCCGCCGCCAAGGTGTACCTGCTGCTGGGGACGCTGACGGAGGGCGACCTGGGCAAGATCCGCCGCTACCTCATCAACCCGGTGGAGAGCCGGGAGGCCTCCATGGACAAGCCCGCCACCCTGGAGCAGGCGCACGAGGCCCCTGACCATGTGGACACGGTAGAGGGCTTTACCGCCCTGGACGAGGCCGGGCTGAAGGCCCTGCTGGACTCCCTGGGGCTGGCCATGGACCTGGACGACCTGAAATTCCTCCAGTCCTACTTCCGGGACGAGGAGAAGCGGGATCCCACCATCACCGAGGTGCGGGTGGTGGACACCTACTGGTCCGACCACTGCCGCCACACCACCTTCTCCACCCATCTGGATGACATCCAGATCGACGATCCCAACGTCCGGTCCGCCTACCAGGACTATCTGGCCGCCCGAAGGGAGGTCTACGGGGCGGAGAAGGCGGCCAAGCGGCCCCAGACCCTCATGGACATCGCCACCATCGGGGCCAAGTATCTGAAAAAGCAGGGCAGGCTCCCCGAGCTGGACGAGAGCGAGGAGATCAACGCCTGCTCCATCCACGTCCCCGCCCAGGTGGACGGCCAGGAGCAGGACTGGCTGCTCATGTTCAAGAACGAGACCCACAACCACCCCACCGAGATCGAGCCCTTCGGCGGCGCGGCCACCTGCATCGGCGGCTGCATCCGCGACCCCCTGTCCGGCCGGGTGTTCGTCCACCAGGCCATGCGGGTGACCGGCGGCGGCGACCCCCGGGTGCCCCTGGACCAGACCACCCCCGGCAAGCTGCCCCAGCGGAAGCTGGCGGTGACCGCCGCGGCGGGCTACTCCTCCTACGGCAACCAGATCGGCCTGGCCACCGGCCATGTGGCCGAGGTGTACCACGAGGGCTACATCGCCAAGCGGCTGGAGTGCGGCGCCGTGGTGGGGGCCGCCCCGGCGGAGAACGTGCGCCGGGAGCGCCCCGCCCCCGGCGACGTGGTCATCCTGCTGGGCGGGAGGACCGGCCGGGACGGCATCGGCGGGGCCACCGGCTCCTCCAAGAGCCACAACCAGAAGTCCCTGACCACCATGGCCTCCGAGGTGCAGAAGGGCAACGCCCCCGAGGAGCGGAAGATCCAGCGGCTGTTCCGCGACGGCGAGGTCACCCGCCTCATCAAGCGGTGCAACGACTTCGGCGCCGGCGGCGTGTCCGTGGCCATCGGCGAGCTGGCCGACGGCCTGGAGATCAACCTGGACGCGGTGCGCAAGAAGTACGAGGGCCTGGACGGCACCGAGCTGGCCATCTCCGAGAGCCAGGAGCGCATGGCCGTCGTCGTCGCCCCCGAGGACGCGGACAAGTTCATCGCCGCCGCCCAGCAGGAGAACCTGGAGGCCTACCAGGTGGCTGTGGTCACCGAGAGCCCCCGCATGGTGATGACCTGGAAGGGCCAAACCATCGCCAATTTGTCCCGGGAATTTTTGAACACCAACGGCGCGGTGAAGCACGCCAGCGTGTCCGTCCCCGACCGGAGCGGCGTGGATATGACCATCACCACTCCCACAGGGAAAACGGAAACCGTGAAGGGCTTTCGGTTCGATCAATGCTGCGGTTCCCTGCGGGAGATGGCCGCCAGCCTGAAATCCGCCTCCCGCCGCGGGCTGACCGAGCGCTTTGACGGCTCCATCGGCGCGGGCTCCGTTCTGATGCCCTTCGGCGGGAAAACCCAACGCACCCCCGCCCAGGCCATGGCCGCCCTGCTCCCCGTCCTGCCGGGGCAGGAGACAGACCAGGCCAGCGTCATGGCCTGGGGCTTTGACCCCGACCAGATGATGGAGGACCCCTTTGCGGGCGCCTTCCACTCTGTGGAGGTGTCCCTGGCCAAGGTGGTGGCCGCCGGCGCGGATTATCAAAAGGCCTACCTCACCTTCCAGGAGTTCTTTGAGAAGCTGCGGGACGAGCCGGAGCGCTGGGGCAAGCCCTTCGCCGCCCTGCTGGGCGCCTTCTTGGCCCAGATCCTCTTCGGCCGGGCGGCCATCGGCGGCAAGGACTCCATGTCCGGCTCCTTCCTGGACAAGGACGTGCCCCCCACCCTCATCTCCTTCGCCATCGCCCCCATCAAGGCTGGCGAGGTTCTCTCCCCCGAGTTCAAGGAGGCGGGCCACCCGGTGTACCTGTTCGGCGGGAAGAAGGGCTGGGACGCCTTCTATGACCTGCACCGGCAGGGCAAGGTGAAGGCCGCCTGGGCGGTGGAAAACGGCGCGGCGGAGGCCGTCATGAAGATGTCCTTCGGCAACTCCATCGGCTTTGTGGGCGACCTCCAGTCGGGCGCCCCCTGGTGGAATCCCCGTCCCGGGGCTATCGTGGCCGAGCTCACTGAGGAGGTGGACCTTCCCCAGGCCACCCGCATCGGCATTACCACGGCGGAGCCCACCATCACCATCGGCACGGAAAGCGCCTCCATCCAGGAGCTGCTGGCGCTCAACGAGGGCGTGCTGGAGCAGGTGTATCCCACCCGGGCCGGCACCGCCGAGGCGGTGGCCCCCATCTCCTGGGACAAGCGCTCCATCGCCGTGTGTAAGCATAAAGTCGCCCGCCCCAAGGCGGTGATCCCCGTATTCCCCGGCACCAACTGCGAGTACGACACCGCCCAGGCCTGCCTGCGGGCGGGCATTGACCCGGAGATCGTTGTGGTGCGCAACCTGTCCACCGGCCTGCTGGCCCAGTCGGCCCAGGCCCTGGAGGCGGCCATCCGCTCGGCCCAGATGGTGGTGATCCCCGGCGGCTTCTCCGGCGGCGACGAACCCGACGGCTCGGGCAAGTTCATCGCCTCCTTCCTGCGCTCCCCCGCCCTGTCCGACGCGGTGATGGACCTGCTGAAGCACCGGGACGGCCTGATGCTGGGCATCTGCAACGGCTTCCAGGCCCTGGTAAAGCTGGGGCTGGTCCCCTACGGGGAGATCCGGGACATGGACGGCCAGTGCCCCACCCTCACCTATAACCTGATCGGCCGCCACCAGTCCAGCTATGTCACCACCCGGGTGGCCAGCGTCCAGTCCCCCTGGATGCTCAAGAGTCAGGTGGGCGACCTGCATACCATCCCCATCTCCCACGGCGAGGGCCGGTTCGTAGGACCCCAGGCGGTCCTGGACCAGCTCATTGCCCAGGGCCAGGTGGCCACTCAGTATGTGGACCGGAACGGCCAGCCCTCCATGGACATTGACGCAAATCCCAACGGCTCCATGGAGGCCATCGAGGGCATCTTCTCCCCCGACGGCCGTGTATTTGGCAAGATGGGCCATCTGGAGCGCCGGGGTCCCTTTGTGGGCGTGAATATCCCCGGGGAGAAGCACCAGCCCCTCTTTGAGTCTGGAGCGGCTTATTTCCAGTAACACTTTTCCCTGCCGCTTCGAACTGACAGAGCGTTACGAAAGCTCCTGCGGCCCATGGGCCGCAGGAGCACAGGAACAGCAAACAAGCATTCACTGAACGAAAGCAATCCGAGCCAGCCTCGAAACCGCTGACTCGGATTGTTTTTGTATTGACAGGCAGCATCATTCCATCTGCCGCAGCGGAGCGGCACCCCCCAGCCAGCAAAAAGCCCCGCGGCACAAGTGCTCCATCTCATAGGGAAACAAACTGAACCCCCAGGGGCACTACCGGTACGGAACAAATGAAACAACCGCAAGTCATCTTTTCTGATGGCTTGCGGTTGTTTCATATACATCTTCTTTGTTCATGAAAAATCTGCTGCAACTTGGTTGGCATATTGCCCAGACTACACTGTTCATTAATTATCAACGGGGGATATGGACAATTTGATTATCAGCCTCTGTGGTCTGATGATAGACTATTACGCCAGGGATGTTGGTAAACAAACTGGTCCGTGTATTCCAGAAACAGTAGGAAAGTATTGTAATTACGCCACCATTTGGTTATTGGAAAGATTACAATACCGATACCACTGAACTTCATCCGAATGTATCGGAAGCAGTGCGGATCGTCTGTTCACTGTATCACGAGTGAAGAAATTTCCCTCAGGCTCAGTGTTGAGATGAAAGGTTCTTGGCAACTCCGAGCGATGCTGCAGAGAAATCTATGAGATAAGTAAAACCAGTAACATATCCTATCTCCAAATGTATACCAATGTAATGTAAAATTTGGTTGTATAATGTAGAAAAAAGCATATAATAAAAAAGAGGTTAGTTCTTTTCGTGCGGGCAAAGCCTCAACACTAAAGAATCTACCTCTTTATAGCAATTTAATGTGGATTAACTCCACACTTTTATTATATGCTATTTTTAAATAACTGTCAACCGAATTTTACGAAGGGAAAATGTAGTTTATGTTAAGCAATAGTAACGACCACAGGTTACAACAACGCCATGTAGATGAAAAATACATTTTTTTCTATCAGAGATGGCAGGAGCTCCTTGAGAGTAGGACATTAGATATGTATCAGTATAATATTTTGAATTCTTGCGTTGCATGTATCGAGTTGAATGATGTTATCGAAAAAACCATGTCTGGGCTGCTAACCTCAAGGATTAATGTTGATGATTGTAAAGAAGAAGCGCTAACAATTGTAAGATGCGATCAAATTCTGGAGAAGCACAATCGCCCTTTAAAGAATCTACTTCTTCGCATTTTGGGCGGAAAAATTGAAGGCAAGTCTCGTGGAGATATACTTGATGACAAAAATGGGGCACAGTACATTTCATTAAATAGATTAAAATTTCAACTAAAGTCTCCAATTTGCCAATTAAAAGAACACTACCTTGAATATATTTTAAGAGAATTGAAAGATAGCCTTGATGCACAGAACAAACCTTGGACAGAAATGTGTATGAAGGCTTTAATAAGCCAATGCATCTTTATGGGGTGGTCTGCAAAAGGATTATTTTTGTTATCCGAACTTTTCGAATCAGAAAAAAGCGCACCTGAACAATGGAGATCTTTTGAGAACCAAATTACCACTGGAGGGAATACAGAGTTTCAAGTTTACTACAGCATTAAACTTGAAACAAGATCTGGTATGGGAGCAGACAATGTGCGTGATGTTATCCGTGCTGTAGGTTTTAACATTAACACAGGACGAGAGATAATCGCTGATGCAGATGAAAACAAAACAGATTTATATTCGAAACTTAATGCAGAAACAACATACATTATTTCGGAAATATCTGCACCTGACTTGTATTCAGGGGTACTGGCTGTAATCAATACATTGAACAGCAAACTTAGCATTGCAACTTTTTATAATACTATCAGTCCGTGGATTGCCAATACTCCTCAAATTGTCGTATATAATGATACAACACATATGGCTACAGCGCTGCGCCTAACTGATATATTCAGAACCTATGACTATATTGATAGCAATAATGGAGTGTTTGAGGATACTAATCGCATTTTTACTGACACCTCAAAAGAACACATTACCACAAAGCTTAGTGCAGCTTTTGCATATACTAATCTAAGCAGATCGTCACTCTTCCAAGAGACAAAGTATATCTCGTTGTGGATTGCTTTAGAATCAGTCATGAGAACAGGCCAATATTCAGATATAATTTCTCATGTCAAACTTGTGTTGCCAGAAATACTGTGCATTAGATATTTCTATAGGATTGTTCGGAACTTCTCTGAAGATTGTATTAGATGTGGTTTTAAAATGGATACCACTCTCAATCTTGATATGCAATCAACCAACAAAAAAGAACTTGTTAAAAAATTAATTTCTATTTTCCGCAGTTCACAAGATTATCCAGTATTACTCGCACGGTGTGGAGTGAACTCACTATTAGAGTATCGTTGCAATGAGATATATGAATTATTAAATGATCAGGCTGCAATTCTTCAAAAATTTGACCACTACGTTCAAAAAATCAGATGGCATATCCAAAGATTATATCGTATTCGTAACGAAATAACTCATTCGGCCTTCCGGGAACAAAAATCGCTTGTTATATATATTGAGCATCTATATACATATTTGGCTCAATTAATGAGCGAAGTTGTATATTATGTTGAACACAAAAATGTTTCCACAGTTGAAGAGGCCTACGCAATTATTTTGGAAAGCTACCGGACTTATTATGAGTTGCTGAAAGAGGGCGGCATGACTCTCACGGATGTATTGCCTACAGGAGTAATTGAAATTATCTAATTTCGAAGAAATCCAAGCCTATCTGTTTCAGATGGGCTCGGATTTTGCTTCAAGCATATAAAATCAATCCCATATATACTGCCATATGAGACCGTCGTGATGTCACCTCTATGAAATGTTCCTTCCAGGCTGGTTAAGTCCCATAGGTGTGGGAGAAATTAGGACTTGTGGAGCACCGCAGGTCCTAATTTTTTATTGGACAAGGAAACCACTTGCTCTCGCAAGGTGGTAAGTTTTCTGCCAACGGACTGGATAAGGTACAATAAGTTTCGCAAATTGAAAAGCAGATAAAAAGAGACATGGTTTGCAGGTCTCTGGTAGAATGAAGTCGCGACACACCATTCTGAAGGGAGACAGCAAACCATGTCCGAAAAGATTGTACAGCTGAACGAGGAAGTAATCAAGGGTCAA
>CAJFVL010000015.1 GCA_904420465.1 uncultured Clostridium sp. | reverse complement strand
CACTTGGCACGTGGTAGGCACGCCCCTGAACGTAGTGTGGGGGGACGGCTGGTCGGCGGAGAAGTGCCGCAGCGACATCACCTGGTACAACTCCAACGCACTGCAATATTTAGAGGCGCTCTTAACAGCCCAGGCAAAATCGCCGAAGCGTTATCCGCTGACTGCCGCCGACCGGAAAAAGCTGCTCCCCTCCGTAGTGAATTCTGGGGCCGGGCAGATTACAGTCTCCATTCCGGATGAGGACACAAGGACCTTCGGCCGGCGGGGGACAGAGACCGAACACATCCAAATTCAGGCCGCGCTTGCAAAAATCGGCGAATCAATGGGGTTTCGGCTTTGGATTCCCAGCGGAGACCGCCAGCGGGTTCTGGAACTATGGCGCCCCGTTGCCGATCATGTCCTTCTGACACACCTGCCTCTGAATTATGACAATGTAACCCTCCGGATCATAGAGAACATTGATATCCTCTGGATTCGGCGGAATGCGGTCGTTCGGGCATTTGAGGTGGAGCACTCCACCTCAATTTACTCCGGCCTCCTGAGAATGGCGGATTTGATGAGTCTGCAGCCAAATCTAAAAATCAAGGCCCACATCGTTGCCCCATCTGCCCGCCGCGGAAAGGTCCTTCAGGAAATATCCCGTCCGGTCTTTGCCCTGATGGAGAGCGGCCCAATGTCGGAATCATGCTCCTACCTGTCCTACGACGCAATTCGGGAGCTCAGCGGCGAAAAAAATCTGCCTCATCTGAGCGACAGCGTTTTGGACGATTATGCGGAATTTGCACAGGAGTCTGATTTCTAAGCGCCCGCATCCTGTCTCCGCGTCAGCTGTGAAGGAAGAACGCACATTTTGCCTCGTTCTCCCGGCCCCAGATTGCTGAGTCCCCCGCCGGTTTTCATCGGTGGGGGACTCAGTTTGTCAGAACAGGTCTCACGCAAGGAGTTTCTTTGTCCGCCGCGCAGGAGCTAAACCCCGCCGCCTCCGGCGGCATATTCGCCGGGAAATGCCGCTTCTCACATAAATTGGGTCCTGGCCTGTGTATTGCTCTCTTCAAAAACGTGAACGCGGCAAGGCCGCCTTTTCACCTGTCTCAGCCCGCGGCTGTATTCAGCAGGCATAGAATCAGTCCATAAATTACGCTGGCACTGATGCCGAACACCAGCACCGGTCCGGCCACCACAAAGAGCTTCGCCGCCGTCCCGGTAACCAATCCTTCACTTTTGAACTCCAGCGCCGGGGAGACCATGGCGTTGGCAAATCCGGTGATCGGCACCAGAGTTCCGGCTCCGGCGTGCTTGGCCAGCTGGTCAAAGCAGCCCAGCCCGGTAAGCAGCGCCGAGACAAGAATCAGAGTCACAGACACCCCGGTGCCGGCATCGTCCCGGCTCATTCCCCAGCTCTGATACAGGTTCATCAGCCCTTGTCCCGCAGTACAGATCAGCCCTCCGACAAAAAAAGCCCACGCCAGGTTTTTGCCCATGGGAGACGGGGCGGAATGGCCGTTCACCAATTTTCCATACTCCTGATTGGTCATGTGCTTTCCTCCTTTCCAGCCAGTTCGGCACGCATCAATTTTATACTTAGGATGCGCCGGTCCAAAAATTTTATGCTGTCGGGGCATGCTTCATTTCCGCTCTGCATAACCTGGGCTTTGAAAGAGGTGATTGCCATGTACTATCCGCCCCGCAAGCTGGCCGCCGCAGCAGTGTGCGCCATTCTGGCCGGCTGCGTCCTCCACTTTCTCTACGCATGGATTCCCAACGCTTTCACCGCCCTGTTCTCCCCCATCTGTGAGAGCCTGTGGGAGCACGGCAAGCTGATCTTCTGGCCCTATCTGCTGGCTGCCCTTTGGCTCAACCGGGGACGTCCCAGCGGAATCAGGCCCTGGATGCTGGTTCTTCTGGGAATGATTGCCGCCATGCTTGCCCTGGGCGCTCTCTTTCATATTTTGCTCCAGGTAAACATTCTGTGGGTGGATCTGCTTCTCTACGGTGCCTTGATGGCGCTGGGATTCTGGCTTCCCACCCGGTTTTCCGGCCCCTTCCCCGCGCCATTGTGGCTGCTCCCGGGAGCGGCAGCGGCGGTTTTGGGCATCCTGTTCGGTCTGTTCACTCTCTGGCCTCCCCAGCACATATTGTTCTCCGACCTCTCGGCCCTTCAAACCTGGTATCAGATTCCCTGCTGAAAATTTGCAGACTTAACTCTCCCCCATCCGCTCCTTCCCCTGCTATACTGTAACACAGGCAAGGAGGCGGAACTATGACGGTATACGGGACCCGGGGGCTGGTTCAAAAGCGGCAGGCCTATCAGCTGCTGGCAAAGGCGGCGGAGGAAGCGTGGGGGATCTCTCCGCTGCCGGGAATTGAGCGTGAGGCGGGCGGCAAGCCCTTTTTCCCCGGCCAGGAAAACCGGGCCTTCAACCTCAGCCACAGCGGGCCGCTGGCGCTGTGCGCGCTGGACAGCGCTCCGGTTGGAGTGGATGTTCAGGTGGTGAAACAATGGCGTCCCTCTCTGCCACGCCGGGTATGTTCCCAGATCGAATTAGACTGGCTGGAGAAATCCCCTGTGGATTTCTGGAGCCGCTTTACCCAGCTGTGGGCACTGAAAGAATGTCGGGTCAAGCAGTCAGGGCTGGGACTGCGGGGACCTATTGCGCAGATTTCCGTTCCCCTCCCTACTGCAGAGCATGGACTTTACAAGGTGGACGGTCTCTGGTTCCGCTGCTACACCGGTCCCGGCTGGCGGGGGGCAGTCTGCGGTCTGGGGCCCCCTCCGGAGGAAATCTGCTGGCTCACACTGGACCATCCCTCTCGCTGACTCCTCACAGCCCCAAAGAGCAAAAAGAGAGGGAACCAGTTTCCCGGTTCCCTCTCAAAAAGTGCTTATTTATCCAGTTTGGATTAGCCGAAGTAGCGCTTCAGCAGGCCCTCGAAGGCCTTACCGTGGCGGGCCTCGTCGCGGGCCATCTCGTGCACGGTGTCATGGATGGCGTCCAGGTTGAGCTCCTTGGCCTTCTTGGCCAGCTCGAACTTGCCGGCGGTGGCGCCGTTCTCGGCATCGACACGCATCTCCAGGTTCTTCTTGGTGGAGTCGGTCACCACCTCGCCCAGCAGTTCGGCGAACTTGGCGGCGTGCTCGGCCTCCTCATAGGCAGCCTTCTCCCAGTACAGACCGATCTCGGGGTAGCCCTCACGATGGGCCACACGGGGCCATGGCCAGGTACATGCTGATTTCGCGGTGAACTCGCCGGTGAAGTTGCCAAATGGCTTCACCGTTTGACACCGGGAAACAGGCAAAAAAGAGAAAATATAGAAAATTTCTTTATCCACAAGTGGACATTTTTCACACGCTGGAATTCAGATTCTTGCCGCAAAAAATCCACAAGGGGGATTTTTTGTGGCAAAACAGAATGATGCAGGTGTCTACAAATTGAAAAATGGGAATTGGGCTTACCGTTATGTTCTCATTGTAAAGTAAATATTTATTTTTTACTTTTTAAAAAATTTACCCAAGTTAAATAGGTAGTATTCATTGCAGTTATTTGGCTATAATACTGTGTAACTGCTGCACTGTTTTGAATTTCTTCTGCTTGATTACACAGCCTGTCGATCTTATCATTGCTTTTTCTTATTTCATCCACCAAAAGTTGCTGACTTGAACTAATATCATCCAATCGAGAGATGACGTCATCCAATTTGCCAATGATGATATTCATGCGCAATTCACTCTCGTATAAATTATAGGCTCCTTCATGACCTTCTAAGGTAAAACAACGGCCAGAATCCAAATATTGATAAATCGTGCAAACAGGAACCAATCCTCTATATGACTTATGGATATAACCCAAGTCATAATATTGATCAAGTATATTTCTTGTTTGTGTTAATTCATTGTTACACTGAATTAACGCCGCATCAATATTCTTTAATGATGCATTATTCATTGAGTGGGCAGCCTCAATCATATGCACTTGATTTTGATACTCTTTATATTTTTTCTCACACTCTTTGTTGGCTGTGACCATTTTATGTATTCCGGAAAATAACCCTATTGCACACCCAATTATCATACCTGGAATAACATAAGGTTCAGTAGGGGCATCGCCACCACCGCCTATGAAGTTGTCCCAAAAGCCATTACCGCTGTGGAATAACCAGACAATGACACCTCCAAATCCACACACGAAAGAAAGTACCGCTACTTTAAGAAGTGTAAAGAGGAATTCACAAATATAATCTACAAAAGTCGCCCTGCGTGCTGGACATTCAGGTAAAGTCCACTTTTTTCGTTCTGTTCTGTACTTCATCTGTTGAAGATTTTTGCTCATCTCTGTTAGCTGATAGCACGCAATTTCCAAATCTTTAACACGTTTGAAATATTCTTTATACTGTTGATAGTTTAAAGATGTTTCCCCCATAAATACAACAGCCTCCTGCTTTAAAGCACCTTAAATATAAAAATATAATGGGTTTTTAAAAAAGTATATCATACTATACTTTGGAATACAATAGCGTTAAGTGAAGAAAATCTGCAAAAAAAGTTGCATGTCGTAGTAGCGCAAGCGCAAAAAGAGAGGGAACCGGTCACCCGGTTCCCTCTCAAAAAGTTCAGAATATGGACTTTTTCTTAGCCGAAGTAGCGCTTCAGCAGGCCCTCGAAAGCCTTGCCATGTCTCGCCTCGTCGCGGGCCATCTCGTGCACGGTGTCGTGAATGGCGTCCAGGTTGAGCTCCTTGGCCTTCTTGGCCAGCTCGAACTTGCCCATGGTGGCGCCGTTTTCGGCATCCACACGCATCTCCAGATTCTTCTTGGTGGAGTCGGTCACCAGCTCGCCCAGCAGCTCGGCAAACTTGGCGGCGTGCTCGGCCTCCTCATAGGCGGCCTTCTCCCAGTACAGGCCGATCTCGGGATAGCCCTCACGATGGGCCACACGGGCCATGGCCAGGTACATACCCACCTCGGAGCACTCGCCCTGGAAGTTCTCCCGCAGGCCCTGGAGAATCTCCTCAGGGGCGCCCTTGGCCACGCCCACCACATGCTCGGCGGCCCAGGTCTTCTCGCCGGCCTGCTCCACAAACTTGGACGCAGGCGCGCCGCACTGGGGGCACTTCTCAGGGGCAGCCGCCCCCTCGTACACATAGCCGCAGACGGAACAGACAAACTTTTTCATGATAATGCTTCCTCCTCATTATTTTGATTCTTCTGCATACAGGCCGGACAAAGTCCGTAAAAGGTGAGCTCGTGGCGTTCCACCGCAAGCCCATATTGCCGGCTGACAGAACGGTTCAGATCCGCGTCCAGTTGAATATTATGCAGATCGGAAACCACACCGCAGCTGTTGCAAACAAAGTGACTGTGAGGCGACGTGACAGCATCAAACCGTTCCTGTCCCCTGACCACGCCAACGCTCTGGATGTCGCCCCGCTGCTGGAAAAAAATCAAATTGCGGTAGACGGTGCCCAGACTCAGATCAGGGTGTTCCGGCTTCAGGGTCTGATAAACCCACTCTGCGGAAGGGTGGCAGCTGGTGCTGCGGATGGCGGTTAAGATGGCCTCACGCTTTTTGCTGTATCGCGTTGTTCTCTCCATGATTACCGCCTCATTAATAGTATTAGTTATCATTTATGATAATAATATAGCACAGGACGTCCGGTTTGTAAAGAGGCAAATGAAAAAAATTTTCGGGCCGCAGTTCGGCCCGAAAATTCAGGTCTCAACATCGCTGCGCCCCCGCAGCCGCTTCAGCACCGCCTGCTCCAGCCGGTCGGCATAGCGCAGTCCCAGCAGGAACAGAGCCAGTCCGCCCAACCCAATGGGCACCATGGTCCATAGCGGCACAGACAGCGCCGCGCCTCCCAGAGCACTGGCAAAGAGCAGTCCCCAGGGGCGGGTCAGCAGGACGATCAGGACAAAGCGCCGGAAAGGCAGCTCTGTCAGTCCTGCCAGGATGCACAGCACATCGTCGGGAAAAAAAGGGAACAGAAAAGCCAGGATTAGAAAAACCGTGGTTTTCGACCGGATTACATCCAGATATTTCTTTGACAGGCGACGGCTGACCAGCCGGTCGGCAAAGTCCCTTCCCAGGACCCGGGCCAGCCAAAAGACCAGCAGGGAGCCTGCCGCCACCGCTCCAAAGGTGAGGAAGAATGCCGGCCAAGTCCCGAAGAGCATTCCCCCCGCGGCCGCGCTCAGGTTGCTGGGAATGGGGGCCAGCACCACCGACAAAAACTGAACCAGGAAAAAGAATAGATGGGAGTATGGGGCAAAGCGGCTGATATAGTTCTGCAATTCCTCAGCGGAGGTGAGAGCAAAAAAGCCGCTGCGGTATAAAAACCAGCCTCCTGTCCCGCACAGCAGCAGCACAGCGGCCACCAGCGCAACGCGCGCGTGTTGTTTCATTCGCTTCCCTCCTCTTCTGTGGCATCAACAGCATATCACAGGAGAGGACGGCAAAAAAGGAAGATTTTCTTAAAATTCCATAAATTTCAGCAAAAGACTCCCTGTGCTCTCACACCCGCCGGATGGAGGACAGGCTGCCGGCAATCTGTCGGGCCACCTCCGGGGTGTTCATAGTGTACAGGTGGATGCCATCCACCCCTCCGGCAATCAGATCCGCAATCTGGTCAATGGCATAGGCGATTCCCGCCTCCCGCAGCGCCTCTGGATGATCGCCGTACCGGGCCAGGATACGGGTCAGCTTTCGGGGCATGCTGGCCCCGCACATGGATACCATCCGCTGAATGGAGCTTTTGGACAGCACGGGCATGATGCCCGCCTCGATGGGGACATTGATTCCGGCAATGCGGGCCCGCTCCAGAAAGCGGAAAAAGTCCTCATTGTCAAAAAACAGCTGGCTGACCAAATGCTGGGCCCCGGCGTCCACCTTTTCCTTCAGATGGCGGATATCGCTGACCAGATCAGGGCTCTCCAGATGCCCCTCCGGATAGCAGGCGGCGGAGACGCCGAAGTCCCCCCTCCCGCGGATATAGGCCACCAGGTCACTGGCATGGGCAAAATCAGTTTTGGGCGGAACATCGGGGTTGACGTCTCCCCGCAAGGCCAGAATATTCTCCACCCCGTCCTCCTTCAACTGGGAGAGCATCTCATCCACCTCGGCCCTTCCGGCCCCCACGCAGGTCAGGTGGGCCATGGCGGGAATGTGGTACTGATTCTGGATAATGCCGGCGATCTCCCGGGTGGTCTGGTTCACCTGGGACCCCCCGGCCCCAAAGGTGACGCTGATAAAATCCGGCTTGATATCCTTTAATCCGTCCAGCGTCTGGTAGATGCTGTCCACCGGGCTGGTCCTTTTCGGCGGAAACACCTCACAGGAAAATACCGTCCTCCCCCGGCCGAAAAGCTCACACAGCTTCATCGCGCACCGCTCCCTTCTGACAACATATTTTCCCCCTGAGGGGCACTTTCCCCGCGCCGCAGATATTCCTCCAGCACCAGCCGGGAAATGGCTGTACTGTCGGGATGGAGCATGGTCCTGGCCTGCTCCGGCCGGACCCAGACCGCCTGATCCACCTCCTGGGAGAGCTGAAACGCCCCTTTATGTACCTTGGCAATAAAGCCGATCATCAGCATATCCTTCTTCCCATACCAGTAGGTGCCCGCGGCAGACAGTCCGGTGACCTCCAGCCCCAGCTCCTCCTGAATCTCCCTGGCGGCACACTCCTCCGCCGATTCGCCGGGCTTCATGTACCCGGACACCAGCACATGATACTGGGCGGAGATATAGCCCTGCCGCAGCAGGGCCACCTCGCCCCTCTCATCCACCGCCAGGGCTATGATACATACCGAAAACATGGGAAACAGGGGAAGGCGGCATTCCGGGCACCAGGGAACCAGCCCCTCGTCTCCGATTTCTTTCAAAACAGCCTTGGTCCCGCAGTGGGGACAGTATTGAAAACGCATGAAATTCAGGACCTCTTTTCTTATGTTCGCCTGCCGCCAGTTAAATGTCCAGCTCCAGCAATACTGGGCAATGGTCGCTCCCGGTCACATCACTTAGGATCTCCGCCCGGCGGATCTTGTCCCGCAGGCGGTTGGAGACGATAAAGTAGTCGATCCGCCACCCCGCGTTGTTCTCCCGGGCGTGGAAGCGGTAGGACCACCAGGAATACGCCCCGGTCGCCTCCGGGTAGAGGTATCGGAAGCTGTCGGTAAAGCCGGAGGCAAGCAGCCGGGTCATCTTTTCCCGTTCCTGGTCGGTGAAGCCGGCGTTCATCCGGTTGGTCTTTGGGTTTTTCAGGTCAATCTCCTGGTGGGCCACGTTCAGGTCGCCGCAGTAGACCACCGGCTTGGTTTTGTCCAGGGACATGAGGTACTCCCTCAGGTCATCCTCCCATTCCATGCGGTAATCCAGCCGCTTCAGCCCGTTCTGTGCGTTGGGGGTGTAGCAGCACACCAGGTAGAAGGGCTCGTACTCCAGGGTAATGAGCCGCCCCTCGTGGTCGTGCCGATCCCGGTCCATTCCATAAGCCACAGCCGCAGGGGCATGCGGGGTAAAAACAGCGGTGCCGGAATAGCCCTTTTTTTCAGCGGAGTTCCAGTATTCCAGCACCCCATCCCCCAGGGGAATATCAGCCTGTCCCCGCTCCATCTTGGTCTCCTGCAGGCAGAGAAAGTCGGGCCGCTGCTCCTGGTAAACGTCCAGAAAGCCCTTCTTCATACAGGCCCGCAGGCCGTTGACATTCCAGGATATGAATTTCATTCGTCCGCTCCTTCCGTACGCGCCGGCGTTCGCCGCCGGCCGGGTCAGTGCTCTCCATACCCGATGTACTTTTCCAGGATGTCCAGAGGAACCCGGCTCCCCTGCTCCTCCCCGATCTTCCGGAAGCCGTGCTTGGCATAAAAATGCTGGGCCCGGCTGTTATAAGGGGCGCAGCGCAGCCGCAGGCTGTCCCGTCCCAGCGGGCGGTAGAAGGACACCGCCTGTCCGATGAGCTGGACCCCCAGGCCCATTCCCCGGCGGTCCGGGCAGATGTAGCAGAACGGGATGTACCCCGCATGTTCCCCGCTGTACCGCTCCGGGTCCAGCTGAAGCAGGCCGGCCACCTTCTCACCCGCCATGGCAGCCGTCACCGCCCAGGGAGTGCGGGACAGGTGAAGCTGGGCATCCCGCAAAAAGCCCTCCCCGTCAAAGGGAACACTCTCCCCGTGGGTGGAGCGCCAGGCCTCCCGCCGGGCCTCCAGGTACAGCTCCCGCTCCTCCGGCCAGCGGATGGGCCGGTACCACAGATTCACATCCTCCCGGCGCACCCCGTCCTTCCGCCACCAGGCCTGCCGGCCCAGGGTGGCGATGGACGGGTCCAGGTGGGAGGCATCGCTCTCAAACGCAATATGGAAGCGCTCCCCATCCCACTCCAGCCGGGTGACAGCGGTGTTCTCGCTGTGGCCCATGGTGTGCCACTCCTGGGGGGACAGGCCCTTGATATTGGCCAGCAGCTGCCGCATGGCGGTGCCGTGGGAAAAAACAGCCACAGTTTGATCCGGATGCTCCCGTGCGATCCGCTCCAGCGCCCCGCCGGCCCTCCGGCCCGCCTCCGCCAGGCTCTCTCCCCCCGGCGCCCGCCAGGCGGGGTCGGTGCGGTTGAACTGGCCGATGCGCTCCGGCTCGTCGCGGTACACCTGGCCCCAGGGCTGGTCCTCCCAGTCCCCGAAATTGAGCTCCCGCAGCTGGGGGTCGGTGTGCAGCTCCAGCCCCTTGGGCACATAGACGGCCCGGGCGGTGGTCATGGTGCGGTGGAGGTCGCTGGACCACACCGCGTCCACCCGGACGTCCTGAAAGCGGCGCTGAAGGGCCTCAATCTGGCGGAAGCCGTTTTCGGTAATCAGCGCGTCGTACCAGCCGTGAATGCGGCGGTACAGGTTGCCCTCGGCCTCGGCGTGACGAATCAGATAGATGGTAGTCATGGGTGATATGCTTCCTTTACAAAACAGGATACCCGCCCCGGTCAGCCGTCCTCCCGCATCTCCACATGGATCAGCAGGGACAGCAGGCCGCGCAGCAGGATGACAGCCCCCAGGGTCAGCAGCTCGCTCAGCTCCTGCACCAGGACGGTCTTAAGAATCTCGGCGGCCATTTTAAACTCCAGGCTGGTGGCCAGGCCGTTGGCCAGCTGGGACTTCACATTCCGGGGGATGCGGGTGACAAGCCCCCGGCAGTAGAGAAAAAACGCCTGCCCTGCGGAGACCAGCACCACAAAAATGCCCATCAGCTCACACAAAGAGATGATCGGGGGCAGGATGCGCTGAATGACGGCATGAAGCACGGCAGACACCTCCCATCCGATGCGGATGGGTTAGTGTGTGCCGTTCTCCGCCCGTTCAACCGCAGCTTAAACCGGGGATAGAGGCCCTGGGGCAGCTCACCAGGGCCTGACCCCTCCGGTCAGCTCCCTCACGGCGGACAGCCCCTGCCGGGCGGCGATCTGCTCCAGACCGTCCCGCACCTTCAGCGGGGCGTAAGGATCGGCAAATAGTGCGGTGCCCACCGCCACGGCGCGGGCCCCGGCCAGCATCAGCTGGGCGGCGTCCGCCCCCTTGGACACCCCGCCCATGCCCAGAATGGGCAGGCGGGGCACCGCGCAGTGGACCTCCCACACCATCCGCACCGCCACGGGCAGGACGGCGGGGCCGGACAGGCCGCCGGTGTTCATCTTCAAAATGGGGCAGCGTGTGTTCACGTCAATGCGCATCCCCCGGATGGTGTTGATGAGGGACAATGCGTCCGCCCCGGCATCGGCCGCCGCCTTGGCGATCTCGGTGATGTCGGTGACGTTGGGGGACAGCTTGACCATCACGGGAATTTTTCCCGCGTGGGCCTTGGCCACCTGGGTCACCTCGGCGGCCAGCTCGGGCCGGGTGCCGTAGGCCAGTCCCCCCGCCTTCACGTTGGGGCAGGAGATGTTGACCTCGATCAGGTCCACCCCCGCCGCCGACAGCTTCTCGCACATGATGCCGTACTCCTCCGGGGTGCTGCCGGAGATATTGGCGATGACCTTGGTGTCGAACTGCCGCAGGAAGGGCAGCTCCTCTGCGATGAAGGCATCCACGCCGGGATTTTGCAGGCCCACGGAGTTTAAAATACCCATGGGTGTCTCGGCGATGCGGGGGGCGGGGTTGCCCTCCCGGCGGTGGAGGGTCAGGCCCTTGGCGCAGATGCCCCCCAGTTCACCCAGGTCGTAAAACTGGTTGTATTCCCGGCCGAAGCCGAAGGTGCCCGAGGCCACCACCACGGGATTTTTCAGGGTGACCCCGGCCAGGTCCACAGACATGTCCACCGGGGGCAGCTGCTCCTCCGGGGCGGCGGGGCGGACCGAGCGGTCCGCCGGTTCAGGCCGGGCAGGGCCGAACCGGTCCTCCGAGCCTCCGATGACGTCCCCGGAAAAGTTTTCCGCCTCCGGGAGATATGGAAACCGCTTGTCAGGCATCCCAGTCCACCTCCTCGGCATTGAATACCGGGCCGTCCTTGCAGACATGCTTCCGGCTGCCGTCAGCCATGTCGCAGGCGCACACCAGGCAGGCCCCCACGCCGCAGCCCATCCGCTCCTCCATGGACACCTGGCAGGGCAGGCCGAACTCCCGGGCCACTTCGGCCACGTTCCGCAGCATGGGCCTGGGGCCGCAGGCCAGGACGGCGTCATAGTTTTTGTCCTGCTCCAGCTCCTGGCGGACCAGAGCGTCCACAAAGCCGTGGTAACCCAGGGAGCCGTCGTCGGTGGCAATGAGCACCTTGGCGCACTCGTCCGCGAAACAGTTTTGCAGGATGATCTTGTCCGCCGACCGGCCGCCCAGAATGGCGGTGGAGCGGCCATGGGTGTACTGGGCGCAGCCCCGCATGGGAGGGATGCCGATGCCGCCCCCCACCAGCAGGTAGCGCCCCTCCGGCCGCATGGCAAAGCCGTTTCCGGCCAGCCCAAGCACGTTCAGCGTGTCGCCCGCCTCCCGGCGGGAGAGCCAGTCGGTGCCCTCGCCCCGGACCTCAAAGACGATGGACACCAAGTCATCTGGGTCGTCCTCCTGACAGGAACACACCGAGATAGGCCGGCGGAGAAGCAGGGAGTCCCCGCACTTGATATGGACGAACTGCCCCGGTCCGTTCCACGAGGTGCGGACCATGTCTCCTGCCTCCAGCACCAGATAAACGACGTCGCGGTTGAGCCACTCCTTGGAGACGATTTTGCATCTGCGTTCTACTTTCATTATCATCACACCCTCGTGCCATTTACCGCTGGGTTATGCCGGGGTCAAAAAACTTTACCTGTCCGCAGCAGGGGCAGCGGAACATGGCCAGCTCCAGGCTGCCCGCAACCAGATGGCTCAGGTCGCCCAGCAGAGGGGAGTACTCCCCCAGCTGGAAGGTCACAACGCCCAGCGCGTCCATCTCAAAACCGCAGCAGTTCAACTGCTCGGACTGCCGCCGGGCCCGGACCTCCCTGATCCGGGCGTCCCGCTGTTCTTTCTCCTCCCGCAGGCGGCGCTGTTCCGCCTCCCGATCCAGGACCTGCCGGATGTAATCCCGGTCCACCAGGCCGGGCGAGGACATCAAGCGCTGGAGCAGCGCCTCTTTTTCCTCCCCCTCTGCCCGCTTATATCTCTTTTCGCAGTCCCGGCACAGGGGCTGCGCGATCCCGCAGATCTCCGCCGAGCCACTGTCCCACCGCCCAAGTTCCTTTCCGCACAACAGACAATGGTCCGCCATATTATAGCCCTCCCACTGTTCTTTACCGCTCCCAGGGCGGCTTGCTACTTGTCTCGCCGCTCTGCTCCTGGGCGGAACCTCTCTTCTCTGCATGGTTCAGGGCACATCGGGGACAGCCGATCAGGGGGCTGTGCCGGGTGCCGCAGACGGGGCAGGTGACCTGCTCCGCCTCGTCCTTCGCCTGGGTCAGAACGCTGGCGGCGGTGTACAGCTCCACCTTGCCGCAGACTGGGCAGGCGTACAGGTCCACCACATATGTGTCGGCCAGCAGAGTGAGCAGACCGCCCCCGCCGTCTGCCCCGATGGAAAAATCCTTCAGCCTGCACACCAGGCTGCTGCCGCAGACCGGGCACTTGCGGGCGGCCTGTTCCTGCTCGCTCTGCCTGTGCACCAGGTCCCACTCCCGCTCCTGCCGGGGCAGATTCGCCTCTACCGCCTCCCGGTTCTCCAGGTCAGGGGAGCGCAGCATCTGCTGTTCCAGCTCGACCCGGTCGAGGGGAGAGGCAGTATCGTAGCGCTGCTTGCAGCTGGAACAAACCACCTGGCTGGTACCGCAGAAGGAGAGGGAACAGCGGCTTAACAGGCCGACCTCCCGACCGCAGAACACACATTTGGGCTTTGCCATGGCATCCGCACCCTCCCTCTTTTGTGCAGAAAATGCTGTTACACGATGGTCACAAACTGCCGGATGTCGTCCCGCATGGCGAGGGCGGCGTTTCTTGCCGCCTCCTGGAAGTCGTGTCCGTCGCCCCCCGTTTTCTGCCAGGCGCACATGATGCCCCGGGAGGAGTTGACGATGGCCCCGTGGCCGTACTTGTCAAAGGCATACCGCACGTCGTCGGCGGTCCCCCCCTGGGCTCCATAGCCGGGCACCAGAAAGAAGGTGTGCTCCAGCCGCCTGCGCAAAGCCCGGATGTCGGAGGGGTAGGTGGCCCCGGTAACCGCCCCGGCCATGGTGTAGCCGTACTTGCCCTCGGTACCCTTGGCGATCCGCTCGTTCAGGTCGCCCATGGCCTGGTACACCAGCCGGTCCCCGGCCACCAGGTCCTGCAGCTCGCCGGAGCCGGGGTTGGAGGTCTTGACCAGCACAAAGACGCACTTGTCCTCCGCCTTCGCCGCCTCCAGGAAGGGCTTGATGGAGTCGGAGCCCATATAGCCGTTGAGGGTGACGCAGTCGGCGTCGAAGGACTTGAACACCTGTCCCTCAATCTTGGCGCCGGACAGCCAGCCCTCCGCGTAAGCGGAGGCGGTGGAGCCGATGTCCCCCCGCTTGATATCCGCGATGACGAACAGGCCTCGGCTTTTGGCGTAGGAAATGGTGCGCTCCAGCATCTCCATCCCCCGCCAGCCCAGATTCTCGTAGTAGGCGCTCTGGGGCTTGACGGCGGGCACAATGTCGCACAGGGCGTCGATGAGGCCCACATTGAACTGGTAAATAGCCTCACAGGCCCCCTTCAGGCCCACGCCGTGCTCCTCAAAGGCAGCGCGGCGGATGTGCTCGGGCACATACTCGATGCGGGCGTCCAGCCCGGCCACCGTGGGATTCTTCATGGCGCGGATCTTGTCCTGCAGAACGTCGAATGACATGATAACTTCCTCCCTTGTAAATTAGAAGTTAGGAATGAGGAATTTTTGTGTGCGCCTGCGGCGCACGGTTCCAAATATCCGGCGAAGCCGGACGCCATAACTTCTAATTTCTAACTCCTAATTCCTCATTTTACTCACATGTCGCGGTAAATGATCCTCCCCTTGACGATGGTATATTTCACCCGGCCCTTCAGTTTCCGTCCGGCAAAGGGGGTGTTGCGGGCCTTGGAGGCAAACTGCTCCGGGTCCACCGTCCATTCCTCGTCGGGGTCAAAGATGGTCAGGTCGGCGTCCACCCCCAAAGACATGCGCCCCTTGGTCAGGCCCAGGATATCGGCGGGATTGGTGGACATGCGGCGGATGAGGGAGGGCAGATCCAGCTTCTGGGTGTGGTACAGCTGGGTCAGGGTGACGGCCAGAGAGGTCTCCAGCCCGATCATGCCGCTGGGGGCCCGGGTGAGGGGCCGTGCCTTTTCCTCGGCGGAGTGGGGGGCGTGGTCGGTGGCGATGACATCAATGGTTCCGTCCTTCAGTCCGGCGATGATGCCCTTCACGTCCTTGGCAGTGCGCAGGGGCGGGTTAACCCGGGCCATGGCCCCCTGAGTCAGCACCTCCTCCTCGGTGAGGGTGAAATACTGGGGACAGGTCTCACAGGTAATGGGGGCCCCCCGCTTTTTCATCCTGCGGATGATGTCCACGCTCTTGGCGGTGGACACATGGCAGACATGGACGCGGGCCCCCGTCTCCTCGGCCAGCATGGCGTCCCGCATGACCATAATCTCCTCGGCAATGGCAGGCCGGCCCTCCAGCCACAGCTGGCGGGAGACGCTGCCCTCGTTCACCGCCCGGCCCTCCACCATGGTGGTGTCCTCGCAGTGGCACAGCACGGGCAGCCCCAGCCGGCGGGTGCGGATCAGCACATCCCGCATCAGGTTGGCGTTGTCCACGTTGCTGCCGTCATCGGAGATAGCCACCGCCCCCGCCTTTTTCAGCGCCTCGGCGTCAGTGGGCTCCTCCCCCCGCAGGCCGCGGGACAAAGCGGCGATGGGAAACACCTGGACCCCGTTGGCCTGTCTGGCCCGGTCCAGCACATAGGCCACCTGCTCCGGACTATCCACCGTGGGACTGGTGTTGGCCATACAGGCCATGGAGGTGACGCCCCCCCGGGCCGCGGCGGCGCAGCCGGTGAGGATGTCCTCCTTATAGGTCAGGCCCGGGTCCCGCAGGTGGACGTGCATATCCACAAGGCCCGGGGAAACCACCAGGCCGGAGGCCTCGATCGTTTCATCCGCCTCCAGGTCGATGCCCCGCTCCATCAGGGCAATTTTTCCATCCTCCGCCAGAAGATCCTGGAGCAGTACCGCTCCGGTCACCGGGTGGACCACCCGTCCGTTTCGTATTAAAAGTCTCATAGCCGCTTTGATTCCTCCGAATCATATCAAAGGGGACATGCCCCTGTATTCTATTTCTGCCTAAACATAAATTATAGCGGAATCCACAGGATTTAGCAACGGATTTTTCCGGATTTCCGGGAAGAATAATAGCACGCGCCCCGGCACATACAGTGCCCGGACGCGTGGAAGGAGCGATGCGGTATGTCAAATTGCAGCGGTTCCGGCGGCGGAAAATTTATCATGGGCATGGCGGCCGGCATGGTGGCCGGCGCGGCCCTGGGGATGACCATGGCCCCCTCCCAGCGTCAGATCAAGCGGGCCGCCCACAAGGCGGCCCAGAAGGTCAACGAGGCGGTGGACCACCTGGCCGAGGCCATGGACCTGTAAGGGAAAACCGGACGGCAGTTCATTCACTGCCGTCCGGTTTTTCCCTATCTGCGTTTCAGACGGCACTCCCTCACAGGATGTCGATAAACTCGCCGCTGAGCGCTTTGTTCATGCTGCGCACAGCGCAGAATTTGCCGCACATGGAGCAGGTGTCATCGTGCTCGGGGGCTCGGTCATCCCGGATGGCACGGGCAGTCTCCGGGTCCAGGGCGCAGGCCCACTGTCCCTCCCAGTCCAGGCGGCGGCGGGCATCTCCCATTTTGTCATCGATGTCCCGGGCGCCCCGGACCCCCTTGGCAATGTCGGCGGCGTGGGCGGCGATCTTGCTGGCGATGATGCCCTGCTTCACATCGTCCACGTTGGGCAGGGCCAGATGCTCCGCCGGGGTGACATAGCACAGGAATGCAGCTCCGTTCATCGCGGCCATGGCTCCGCCGATGGCAGCGGTGATGTGATCGTAGCCGGGCGCAATGTCGGTGACCAGGGGACCCAGCACATAGAAAGGCGCCCCCATACAGATGGTCTGCTGTACCTTCATATTGGCGGCAATCTGGTCCATGGGCACATGACCTGGCCCCTCCACCATCACCTGCACGTCCTTCTCCCAGGCCCGACGGGTCAGCTCGCCCAGACGGACCAGCTCTTCGATCTGGCACACATCGGTGGCGTCGGCCAGACAGCCGGGGCGGCAGGCATCGCCCAGGGAGATGGTCACGTCGTATTCCCGACAGATATCCAAAATTTCGTCGTAGAACTCATAAAAGGGGTTCTCCTCCCCTGTCATGCACATCCAGGCAAAGACCAGAGAGCCGCCCCGGGAAACAATGTTCATCTTCCGCTTGTGCCTGCGGATCTGATCAATGGTCTTTCGGGTGATGCCGCAGTGGAGGGTGACAAAGTCCACCCCGTCCTGAGCGTGGAGGCGGATCACATCCAGAAAATCCCGGGCGGTCAGGGTGTTCAGGTCCCGCTGATAGTGGATGACGCTGTCGTATACCGGAACGGTGCCGATCATGGCCGGACACTCTGCGGTCAGCCTGCGGCGGAAGGGCTGGGTATTGCCATGGCTGGACAGGTCCATGATGGCCTCCGCCCCCATGTGGATGGCGGAGCGCACCTTTTCCATCTCCACATCGTAGTCCTTACAGTCCCGGGAAACCCCCAGGTTCACGTTGATCTTAGTTCGGAGCATGGAGCCCACTCCCTCCGGGTCCAGACAGGTATGCAGCCGGTTGGCAGGAATGACCACTTTCCCCTGGGCCACCAGAGGCAGCAGCTCCTCCATCCGCATCTGCTCCTTTTTGGCCACGGTCTCCAGCTCCAGAGTTACAATTCCCTGACGGGCGGCCTCCATTTGAGTGGCGTACTTTCGTTCCATCTTCTTCCTCCTTACAGGCCGATATTCCGACCGGCGGCGGGCAGGTCGGTTCTGGGGCGGGCGCTCATCTCCCAGAAATGCAGCTCATGGAGAGAGCAGGTCCGGAAGATCTCTTTGCATTTTTGGGCCCGCTCCGGGTCCAGGTCCCGGCACACCGTATTGGTGAAGTCGGACCAGGATTTGCAGATGGCGTCATAGCGGTTGCCGGCGTAGTCGGCCACAAAGGGCCAGTAGGGGGTGTCCTTCACCCCGGGGGAGCGGCGGATGACCTCCCCGAAGATCCAGCCGTAGCTGAGCATGCAGGGCAGACAGGCCATCATGCACTCAGCCGCCCCTTTGCCCTCCCGGGCGGCGGACAGCATGCAGTCCACATAGGCCCGGTTTTCCGGCCGCAGGGGAAGGGGCTGGATCTCCTCGTCGGTGATGCCGTAGCGCTTCAAGTAGTACCGCCGGGTGGCGTCCTCGCTCTCGTTGACGAAGGAGAGCAGGGAGTAGTAGTTGCGGATCTCCGCCATGTCCCGGGAGTGGATGATCCCCCAGGCAAACACCTTGGAGTACTCCCGCAGATACAGGCTGTCGTCCACGATGTATCCCTTGAAGCAGTCCTCGGGCAGGGAGCCGTCGGCCACCCCCTTTAAAAATTCCGTCTCCAGGCAGGACTCCCAGATAGGCAGGCTGTCCTGGATGCATTCCTCCAGAAAGGTCATGTCCGGTTTCCTCCTATTGCTTTTTTGATGGTGTTCAGGGGCAGTGCCAGCATAATTAAGGTGGTGGCGGCGCCCTCCGGGATCTTGCAGGACAGGTGGTAGGTGATGCTGTACCCCCAGGCTCCCCAGCCGTCCCAGGCGTTCTGGGAGAAAAACACCACCCCGGACAGCATCTGGCCCATGAAGCGCAGGAAGATGGCCAGCAGCACCCCGCACAGCACCTTCCACTTCTTGTCGCTGCCGAACACCCCGGCGTAGCCCAAAGCGGAGAAGGCCACCAGGTGCTCCACCGGGATCTGGGCCCAGTGGACGGGGGCCCAGGCGGGAATGAGGAAGATGGCCAGGATTCCGGTGACCCACCCGGTGACGCAGGCCAGGCGCCAGTCATAGGTGAGGGCCAGCAGCATCAGGGGGATCCAGGAGCCCGGGCTGATAGCCGACCCGGTGGGCAGATAGAAGAGGAAGGAGCCCAGCACCAATGTGGCGGCGCATATCAGGCCGCCGTAGCACAAGGCCCGGGTGTTCAGCCGCAGTCCCCGGCACAGCCAGGCGGTGACGGCCAGATAGCCCACCGTAAAGACGGCGGTGATGACGGCGGAGAGGGTCATTTCACAAAGTCCCCCTTCAGGTCGAAGAGGTGGTCCAGGGGGCCCTTTCCCTTCCCCAGGTCCAGCATGGAGGCCAGCGCCCCGGACAGGTAGGCCTTGGCCCGCTCCACCGAGGCGTCCAGGTCATAGCCCTTGGCCAGATTGGAGGCGATGGCGGAGGACAGGGTGCAGCCGGTGCCGTGGGTGTTGGGGTTGTCGATGCGGCGGCCGTAGAACCACTTGGGTTCGCCCTCTCTCCACAGCAGGTCGTTGGCGTCGTTCAGGTCGTGCCCCCCCTTGCACAGCACGGCGCAGCCGTAGGTCTCGCTGATGGTCCGGGCGGCTTTCTCCATGTCCTCGGGGCCGTGGATGGTCATGCCGGAGAGGACCTCCGCCTCCGGGATGTTGGGGGTGAGGACGGTAGCCAGGGGGAGGAGCAGCTCCTTCAGGGCGGCCACCGCGTCCTCTGAGATCAGGCGGTCGCCGGAGGTGGCCACCATCACCGGGTCCACCACCAGCTTGTCCACCCGGTACTCCCTGAGCTTTTGGGCGATCACCTGGATCAGCGGCACGCTGGAGACCATGCCGGTCTTGACCGCGTCAGGGAAGATGTCAGTAAAGACGCAGTCCAGCTGCTCCGCCAGAAATTCAGGGGCCGCCTCCATAATGCTTTTGACGCCGGTTGTGTTCTGGGCCACCAGGGCCGTGACCGCGCTCATGGCATATACGCCGTTGGCGGTCATGGTCTTGATGTCGGCCTGGATTCCGGCGCCTCCGCTGGGATCGGTCCCAGCGATCGTCAATGCTGTTTTCATGGGTTGTTCTCCTTTCTTTTGTTCCAACGCATTGAAGTTTTATTACGCGACAGCAGGTGGTGCCCCCAAGCTGCCGCGTTGCCGGGGCAAAGTCCGCTCTCCTCGGGACGGCCTGCCGGCCATCCCGGGCTGCGCTCCCCTGCCCCTCCTCTCCAGATCAGACCCGCTTCGCCGGCTCCGATCTGGTCAGAGTCGATCTGATCGAGCCGAGCGGCTTACGCCCCCACGGCCTCAGCCGCCAACTCCCGCAGTGTGCGGGCGGCCCGGCAGGGGTCGGGCTGGGCAAAGAGGGCAGATACCACCGCCACCCCGGCCGCGCCGCTGCCCCGCAGTCTCCCGATATTGTCCGGCCCAATGCCGCCGATGGCCGCCACCGGGATGTCCACGGCGGCGCAGATGTCCCGCAGGACGGCCAGAGGCAGGCAGGAGGCGTCCCCCTTGGTCCCGGTGGGGAATACCGCCCCCGCCCCCAGGTAGTCGGCTCCCGCCGCCTGGGCCCGCAGGGCCTCCTCCACACTGTGGGCGGACACCCCGATGATCCTGTCCGGGCCAAGCTTGGCCCGGGCCTGTCCGGCCTCCAGGTCGTCCTGGCCCACATGGACCCCGTCCGCCCCGATCTCCAGGGCCAGCTCCACGTCGTCGTTGATCAGGAGGGGGACGCCGTACCGGCGGCACAGGGCCTGGATCTCCAGCGCCTCGGTTCGGAAATCGTCCTTGTCCAGATGCTTCTCCCGCAGCTGGACCAGGGTGACGCCCCCCCTCAGGGCCTCCTCCACCGCCCAGGCCAGGGTGTGCTCCCCCAGCCGGCTGCGGTCGGTGACGGCGTACAGCAGCAAGCTGTGTCTATCGAAGTTCATAGTGCGCTCCTCTCTCCAGGGCTTCCCCATCCAGGTGGTAAACGGCGTCGATGACGCGGGTTCGATAGGCGGCGTTGCCGTCGGCGGGGGCCATGTTGGCCCAGCCCAGCTCCCCCGCCACCCCCATGGCGGCCACCGCGGCGGCGGCCGCCTCCAGCGGCTGTTCCAGGTTTGCCGCCGCACAGGCGGTGGTCAGGGCGGACAGCTGGCAGCCGGTGCCGGTGATGCGGCCCATCTCGGGCCGGCCGTTTCGGATGACAAAGCAAGTTTCCCCGTTGGACACCAGGTCGATGGCCCCGGTGACGGCAGCGACGGTCCCCAGGCGGCGGGCCGCTCCCTTCACAAAGGAGACAGCCCCCTCCAGACTCTCCTCGGTCACTCCGTCGGCGGGGGCGGCGTCCACCCCCCGCGCCTCCCCCAGGCGGCCGGTGAGGGCCTTCATCTCCGACATATTGCACCGGATGACGGCGGGCCGAAGGGTCCGGATCAGCTCCAGGGCGGTGTGGGTGCGCAGGGCGCTGCTCCCCGCCCCCACCGGGTCCAGGACAACGGGATGTCCCAGCGCATTGGCCCGCTCCCCAGCGGCGAACATGGCGGGGATGGTGTGCCGGTGCAGCGTCCCGATGTTGATGCACAGCCCGGCGGCCAGCGCGGTGACCTCCTCCGCCTCCTCCGGGTCGTCGGCCATCACCGGGCTGGCTCCGCAGGCCAGCAGGACATTGGCCACGTCGTTGACGGTAACATAGTTGGTGATGCAGTGGATCAGGGGGGCCGCGGCCCGCACCCGGTCCCAGCAGGGGCCCAGCATAGCGTGTCCTCCTTTGCAAAATGAAACTGCCGCGGGCGTGTCAACGGAAAGACACCCCGCGGCAGAACAGCCGAACCGTTATCTCCCTACGTTGGCATTACCCAAATCAGGTCACAGGTCGAAGCGCACAGCTTCCTCTCAGCCCGTTTGCGAGCTCCCTTGTTTGGTCCCCAGGCCCTCGGCCCGGAGCACGTTCCCTATTATAATCCGAAAAAAAGAAGATTGCAAGTTTTTTTCTGTTGGAGTATGCTTGGAGGGAAAGGGGTGATTCCGTGGCGGAGGAATACGCTCTCCCGACCGCCCTGCGCCGGGCCCGGGAGGATGACGGCGACCACATCACGGCGGCCTCCTTCTCCGGCGAGGCGCTGGCGGAGGCCGACCTGTCCCGGCTGGAGCTGCGGGGGGTCACGTTCACCGCCTGCCGCTTTATGGACTGCGACCTGTCCGGCCTCACCCTCCAAAGCTGCCGTCTGGAGCGGTGTCTCTTTTCCCGCTGCCGCCTCTCTGACGGCGACTGGCAGGAGGTCCAGGTACTGGGCTGCAAGGGGGAGGGGTGCGACTTCCGCCACAGCCGCCTGCGGGGCGGGCGGTGGGAGGACTGCCTGCTGCGCTGGACCAACTGGAAGGAGAGCCGGTGGGATGGGACCGCCCTGGTCCGCTGCGGGTTTCAGGAGGCCGCCCTGTCCGGCCTGCGCACCAAGGGTGTTATTCTGGAGGAATGTGACCTGACCGGGGCGGAGCTGTTCCGCGCCCAGCTGGCGGGGGTGGACCTGTCCGGCTGTACGCTGGACGGCATCCGCCTGTCAGAGCACTGCTCCGAGCTGAAGGGGGCCCGCATCGGCAGCCACCAGGCCGCCGTGGTGGCCCGGATTCTGGGCATCGACGTGGTATAAAGTTTCAGCACACCGCCCCGCCGGGCGGCCTAGGCCTTGTTTGAAAGTTGGAGATGTGCCCAATGGCGAGGGATTTTTTCGTCAGACAAGGCGATTTGACGCGGCAATACTTTGTGTATTGCAAGGAAAATCAACGCAGTATGGCGGAAAAAGACCCGCCATTTGGGCGTATTGACATTTTTCAAGCAAGGCTTAAGGAGGTTTTTTTCATGACAGACCAGGAACTGGTCCAGATTGCCTTTTCCATGCACCAATACTCCTATGTGCCCTACTCCAAATTCCCCGTGGGGGCCGCCCTGCTGTGCCGGGACGGGACGGTGTTCACCGGCTGCAACGTGGAAAACGCCGCCTTCGGCTCCACCCTATGCGCCGAGCGCACCGCCCTTTTGAAGGCCGTCAGCGAGGGACACCGGGAGGACTGGGAGGCCATCGCCATCGCCGGACGGGGAGCGGACTACTGCTGGCCCTGCGGCGCCTGCCGGCAGATGCTCTACGAGTTTGCCCCCGGGCTGCGGGTGATCGCCGCCCGGGGGGACGGCGCCTTCCAGACTGTCCCCCTGGATCAGCTGCTCCCCCACGGCTTCGGTCCAAAATCCCTGAATTAAAGCCCCTCACAGGACAAATTAAGCCCCCGGGCCGCTCTGCGGCCCGGGGGCTGTCATCTCAACGCATCATTTTGTACGCCGATCGCTTACGCCTCTCCGCCCTCGATGGCGGTCTTGATGGCGTCAAACACCGTGTCCTGGTCGGAACACATGACCATCAGGACCGTGCCGTCGGACAGAGTCTCCAGCCTGGCATTGCCGGCCACCTCGTACTGGTCGGCCAGATAGTTTTCAAAGCTGGACTTCTGCTGGTCAATATAGCCCTGGAGGCTCTGGGTGACCGCCTCTTCCTTCCCTTCGGCGGGCATGACGGCGGCAATTCCATAGGCCTGGACATTCATCAGGGATGCGCTGACGCCGAAGGCGGTCATGTCATCCTGGTTCAGTCCCAGCGTCTCCAGGAGCATGGCGGACATGTCATCCTCGCTCACCTGAGAGATCACCGGGTTGTACTCCACCATCTCTCCGCCGTTTTCGGCGATGGCGTCGGCATAGAGCTGGGTCAGCTCCTCGGGGGTGCGCTCGGTGCCGGCAGTCTGCTGGCTGGAGCAGCCGGCCAGCACCACCAGGGCCAGCGCCAGGGCGGCAGTCAAAATTCGTTTCATCCGTTGGTTCTCCTTTTCGTCGTTGTGATGCGGCCCGCACTTGCGGGTACAGCGGGTTAGACGCATCTCTGACCAAAAGGTTCCCAATTTTCAAAATTTTAAACTGCTTTTGGAAAAACCGCCGCTTTATTTCAGCATCCAGGACACCAGCGCCTGCAGCATGGCGGCCGCCTCGGCCCGGGTGGCCCCGCCAGCGGGGTCCAGCAGGCCCCCGTCCTTTCCGCCGAGGATGCCCGCGTCCACCGCCCAGGCCACAGCCTCCGCCGCCCAGGGGGACACCTCCCCGCTGTCGGCAAAGGTGGACAACTCCGCCTGCCCCGCCGTCTCCAGCCCCAGGTAACCGGCGTAGCCATACAGCATCACCGCCAGCTCCTCCCGGGTGATGGGGTCCTCCGGCCCGAAGGTGCCGTCCCCATAGCCGGAGACGATCCCGGCCTGTGCCGCCCAGGCCGTCCCCTGGGCGTACCAGTCCCCACCGGCCACATCGTCAAACAGGGAGGCCCAGCTCTGTTCCCCCGGCTCCTCCAGAGCATAGAGGGCGGTGACCAGCATCCCCCGGCTCAGCCCCTCGTCCGGGGCAAAGGAATACCCCGACACCCCGGAGAGCAGCCCCCGGCCGGAGACAAAGTCCACGGCGGAGGCGTACCACGCGCCGGAGGACACATCTTCAAAGGGGTTTTCATAGTCCACGATCCGGATCTGGGCATCCTCCTCCAGCAGCAGATAGGCGGAGCCCTCCTCCACCAGGGCCTTTTTCAGCACCGCCTCCGTGCCGTCCGCCCGGATGACCACCACCAGCTGGCCCTCCCGGGCCCCGGGGATCTCCACCACAGAGGGGCCGCTGTGGTCCCTGGGAATGGTCACCTGATAGGTGCCGTCCTCCTGCGCCTCCGCCGCAGGCGCCTCTGGCTCCGGCTCGGCCCACTGCTCACCGCTCTCCTCCCGGGCATAGTCGTCGGTGTAGTACCACACCATGCCGGCGTCCTCCGTGAAGGTATAGGTGGTGGCCGACTCCACGGGGGCGCTCCCGTCCACCAGATACTGCCAGCCGGAGCGGGGGCCGTGGTCAAATTCCGCCAGACCGCCGATTTGGGTGACGTATCCGCCGCCAGCCGAGTAAGTGATCCCCGCGCCGTCCAGCGCCTCCTCCAGGACGGACAGGGCGGTGGTCCCCTCCGGGACGGCGATTGTGGCCGCCCTCCCCAGCAGGTTGGTGTATTCGCTTCTATTGTGGCGGTAGGTATACTGGCCCTCCGCGCCCCCCTCGGGGGGCACCATCACCGACACCGAGACGGACACCTCCGCCTCCTCCGGCGTCTCAGGCCGTGCAGTGCCCCCGCCGCCGGGATCGGAGGGGGCTACGCTGACCTCCGGGGCCTTTACAACGCCGCTGCTGTCCTTTGCCTCCAGGTAGATGTTGTAGGCCATCCCGTTTTCCTTCATCCGGGCGTAGGCCACCAGGGCCCGGAAGCCCTGCTCGGTGGCCAGCTCGTTATAAGTCACATTCCCCTTGTAGCCGAAACCGGAGTGGTCCGCCAGGGCGAAGGAGAACAGCCCCTCCAGGGCGCTCTTGTCCTTGACAAAGCGGCTGTCCGCATGGGCGTCAATGCCCAGGGCGGACAGGGCCACCACGGCCAGGGCAGAGGTATTGGCGTTGCTGGTTCCGTAGCTGGAGAAGGTACCGTCTCGGTTCTGGTGCTGGGACAGCCAGATGGCTCCCTTGTCCACTGCGCTTTTTACGCCGTCATCCGTGCCATAATAGGGGGCCAGAGCGACCAGGGCGGGGGTGACATCCTCCACATCCGTGCTGTCTCCGACATGATTCAACCGGCTGACCAGCGACTCCTTTAACTCCTCTCGTGTGTTGGTAAAGCCGGCAGTGTCCGCGCCGGCGGCGTCATAGGCCAGCAGGACATAGGGGATATTCCAGGGCTCACTGGTGTAGTCATGGTTTGACAAAGTACTAAGGTCAACCTCGTTCTGCGTCGCCACAGCAGCAAGTACCCCAGCAATACTCGTGCTGTTGAATCCCGTCAGCTTTGTCCCGTCATAGGCGGCCATCTCCAGCACCACCCAGGGGTCGGTGGAGTCGGCGTAGCGTGACGCGATGTTGGTGAGCATGCTGCTGTAGCTGTTCACCGGCACCTTGTCCTCGCTGACCCCCTCCGCCTTCACCGTGATGGGGAACTTCTTTGTTGCAGTCGCATCTTCGTAGGACAACTCGGCCGTCAGGGTGCAGGACACGTCCTGGGCCGCCGGGCGGACCACATAGCCTCCACTGCCTAGCGCGCCCGTGTTGTCGTCGCAGGACCAGGTAACGGCCACCAATTCTTCCTCCACGGTCAGTTGGGTCGGGAGGGTCAGGTTCGAGGTCACGGCGTAGCTGGAGGTATTCTCCCCCCGGATGGTGTCCCAGGTAAGTTGGTTTGCCGCGACGTTCACATGATCGGCCGGGGTTTGAGGCAATTTAAATTGATTTATAATGCTTTTGCTAACACATCCATTTTGTAGTTCTGGATGGAAGTATTGGATTACAAGCATCTTTAAAGAAGATGTGTTGTCCACGCCGGTAATCGATAGCCATCCATCTTCCGTAATTGTCGCTGTGACCCCAGTTCCATATCCTAACTCCCAGTAGCCGTTCTGCCACGAGGCATCAACAGGGTCATATACCGCCTGGAGCTGGTAGCTTCGGCCGGCCACATATTCTGTTGCTTCGCTTCCGCTTTCATCCAGTACCTTGATAGTGACATTATCTACTGATATATATTTGTCTCCATCCAGTACAATATCCAGGCGAGTGATCAACTGCTGGATTTTGGCGGCATCGGAACCCGGCCCATATACCATTGTATCAAGTTCATCAATGTAATCTTTATAGGTATCGAATTGGGATATTTTCTTCCGCATCGAGGAAGCCGCCTCTGCGGCAGCGGTTACTTCCTCTGAATTATCTCCGCTATATGAATCTGCTTCCGCTGCTTTTTCATACAGTTCTTCCACTAAATCAATCAGAACAATATCATACCCATAGGTTTTATACGTGTAGCAAAAACGAACTGTATCTCCATCTTTTAAATCTGGCAGCGGCCACGTCTCGTAATCCCCATTCAGCAGAATCAGCCAGCCGCTGTCATTGCCGTATTGAAAGGCCGAAAAACCTCCAATTTCACTTATATACCCGGTATCCGCACCTGTTACGGAAATTCCTTTCTCTCCGGCAACCCGTGACAGGATGGTATAGACGGTATCCCCCGGATACAGTTCCTCCTCCATCGGCTCTACAAGATATTCCCCATTGATGGTCTTTGTCTCAATGGAGAATGTGACGTGCCCGACCGTCCCCGCCGCCCAGGCCGTCCCGGGCAGCAGGCCCAGCAGCAGCGCCAGGGCCAGCAGCAGGCCGGCCCAACGGCTTCTCCCTCTCCTCATAAAACACAGCTTCCTTTCCGGCGGTATGCCGCCAAATCCATCGGCCAACCGCCGGAACCCAAACAAAAACCGCGGCAGTCCATGACGACTGCCGCGGCCTTTTTCCGCGGTTCCTTTGGCTGTACCATGCCGCCCCTGTCCCGGGGGCTCGGGTACATCCTTCCCAAGCAGGTCTTCTGACTTGCCGCGCTGGGGCCGCAAAAGCGGCCCCGGCCCCTCTCTGCCTTCTCAGGTCTCCCCAATGACCGGCTTTCGCCGACGGGAGGGGCATGACGCGTTTACAGCGGCGGTCCCGTCCGGGCCTTGCACCCGGTTTCCTATTCTCCCCCGCCGGCCGGACGCCGGAAGAGGCACTTGGGAGGGTATGTGGTTGTACGCTCCCCATCATACCGGAATCTTCCGCCGCTGTCAATCGCTCCCGGCCCCTTTCCGTCCCTCAGCGGGCCAGAAAGGTCTTGTAGTCCCGGTAGTTCTCCTCCAGCAGCCGGGGGGTGTCCAGGCCGTAGGGGCACTTGGACTTACACTGGCCGCAGTGGAGGCAGTCCTCGATTTTGGCCATCATGGCCTGACTCTCCGGGGTGAGCCATCCCTGGGCGGGGGAGCGGCGCAGCAGCAGGGACATGCGGGCGCAGGTGTTGATCTCGATGCCCGCCGGACAGGGCATGCAGTAGCCGCAGCCCCGGCAGAAGTCTCCTGAGAGCTCCTTCCGGTCCTTCTCAATCACCGCCCTGTACTCCCCGGTCATCTCCGGGTCCCGCCTGACGCAGGTCAGGAACTGCTCCAGCTCCCACTGGTGCTGCACGCCCCAGATGGGCACCACGCCGGGCTGCTGGGCCATAAAGGCCGCCGCCGCCAATCCGTTCCGGATCAGGCCGCCGGCCAGGGCCTTCATGGCAATAAAGCCCATCCCCGCCTGGACGCAGCCGTCCAGCAGCATCTCCTCCTGGACGCCGGAGAGGTAGCTGTAGGGGAACTGAAGAGTGGCGTACAGACCGGAGTCAATGGCCTCCTGGGCCACCGCCAGCCGGTGGTTGGTGATGGAGATGAAGCGGATCTTCCCCTGGGCTTGGGCCTCCAGGGCGGTGTCATACAGGCCGTCCTCCCCGCCTGGCCTGGGGCAGAAGGCGGGATTGTGGAACTGGTAGACGTCGATGTAATCCGTGCGCAGCATGCGCAGGCTGGTCTCCAGGTCCCGCTTCAGCTGCTCCCCCGTCTTGGCCTGGGTCTTGGTGGCCAGGACTACCTTGTCCCGCATGCCGGCAAAGGCCTCCCCCACCTTTTCCTCGCTGTCGGTGTAGGCCCGGGCGGTGTCAAAATAATTCATCCCGCCGTCGTATGCCATGCGCAGCAGGCGGACGGCCTCCTCCTTGGTGATGCGCTGGATGGGCAGGCACCCAAAGCCGTTCTTCTCGATGACCAGACCAGTCTTTCCCAATGTAATCGCTGACATAGTGTGCTTCCTCCTCTGTTCTTCCAGATTTCTCCTCCCCTGTATCTTAAAAGACAGCCTCTCCCCTGTCAAGGACAAACCTTTGTCCCATCCCTCCAAATTTTTTTGCTCTGAGGCGCAACCTGCCGCCGCCCTTTTCGTCTATCATAATGAAACGGCAGGATCACTCACCCGATCAACAAAGGAGGAATTGCAATGAAGCGCACCCTGTCTCTCGCCCTGCTGTGTGCCCTGGTTCTGTCCCTCCTCCCCGGCTGCGGACCGGCGGCCGCCGGGTACGAGGAGCTCACCGCCGACGCCGTGTACGCGGTCGACTACGACGGCCCGCCGGAGCTGGCCCAGTCCGTGGACCAAGCGGCCGCCTCCCTGGGTCTGGACCTGGTTCGGGCGGTCCGGGCGGAGGGGGAGCCCTCCCCCCTCCTCTCCCCTCTCTCCATCCTGCTGGCCCTGTCCATGGCAGCCAATGGAGCGGAGGGGGACACCCTGGCCCAATTCGAGGCCGTGCTGTCCGGCGGGGCCGGGCTGGACGTGCTCAATGCCGTCTGCCAGGATCTGACCCAAACCTATGAGGAGCTGGGGGGCTCCACCCAGTGCTCCATCGCCAACAGCCTGTGGGTGGACCCGGAGGGCCAGATCCGGGAGGACTTCATCGGCCGGTGCATGGGCATCTTCGGCGCCCAGGTGCTCTCCGCCCAGCTGTCTGACCCAGGCATTGTGGATGCCTTGAACGGCTGGGTGTCCGACCGCACCGAGGGGATGATCCCCGGCATCATCGACCAGCCCTTCCCGGAGGAGTCCGCCGCCCTGCTGGTCAACGCCCTGTACCTGAAAAACACCTGGGAGACCGAGTTCGACCCGGACGAAACCTGGGAATTGGAGTTCACCCACGGGGACGGGGAGGCAGAGTGGATGGACTTCCTGCGCCACTTCGATCAGTCCTTCCCTTATCTGGAGACGGAGGACAGCGTGGGGGCCCTCCTCCCCTATGACGACGGGCGGCTGGTCTTTTTCGCCCTGATGCCGGAGGACAGCGGAGCCGACTTCGGCGGGTGGCTGGAGGGCCTGTCCGGGGAGGAGCTGTCCCGGCTGATCCGGTCCGCCGGGGAACAGGAGGAGTCCCTCTTCCTGCGGCTGACCCTGCCCAAATTCGAGGCGGAGTGGCGCGGGGAGCTTCAGGACATGCTCTCCTCCCTGGGGCTGGACCTGGCCTTTACTCTCGGCGCGGCAGACTTCTCCCGGATGGGGGACAACCCCGACGGCTATTTCCTCAGCCAGGTCATCCACGCCGCCAAAATCGAAGTGAACGAAATGGGCACCGAGGCGGCCGCCGCCACGGTGGTGGACGCTGTCGGCGGCTCCGCCGCCCCTGAGGAGGAGCCTCAGGGGATTGAGCTGGACTTTAACCGGCCCTTCCTCTACGGCATCGCAGACCGGCAGACCGGCGTGCCCCTGTTCCTGGGGACCTTTGAGTGAGGAGGACCGCCATGAAAAAAGCTCTTCTCCCCGCGGCCTGGCTGCTCACCCTTCTGGCCGCCGCCCTGCTGGCTTTCCTGGCTGGACGGGTCTCCGCCCCCAGTCAGCCCCTTGGCCAGACCTTTTACGCATCGGTGGATCAAATAAGCGGCAGCTCCCTGGCCGTCACCGGCCTGGAGGTCAACGACATCAACCACCGGGGGGAGTTCACCTTCTCAGTGGAGGAGGACACCGTTTTGGAGTGGCGGCACGCCCCGCTCACCCTGGCGGAGCTGGAACCGGGGGACACCATCTCCGTTACCTACACCGGCGCGGTGCTGGAGAGCTATCCGGCCCAGCTGACCCAGGTGGTCCGGGTCCAGCTGCTGGAGGATGAGAAATAACCTTTCGGCGCATATCTGGCTGACGGTGTGGGAAAGCTACTTTCCAAACCGAAAGGCAAGGAGGATCTGCCATGACCGCCCATGTAAACGGAGCCTGCGTCGGCTGCGGACTGTGCGCCAGCATGTGCCCCGAGGTGTTCACTATGACCGACGAAGGGACCGCCGCCGCCCGGGACGAGATCTTTCCCGAGCAGGAGCCCCAGGTGCAGGAGGCCGCCGAGAGCTGTCCCGTCAGCGCCATTGAAGTGGACAAATAAATCAAAGTGTGCCCCCGGCCATCAGGCCGGGGGCACACTTTAATCTGTCGATTTTACATTTTATACCAGGGTGTCCTGCTGCTCGCTGTGAGAGGCGGACTCCAGCTCCATGGAGCCGGTCTCCAAGAACAAATCGTCCTCTCCCTCTGCATCTTCCCTCTCGTCAGGTTCAGCCAAGGCGTCGGCCACAATGGAACCGCTCTGGGCCCCGTCCTCCACCAGATTGCCCTCGTCGTCGATGATATCCTCCTGGCGGTACTGGGCCAGACCGGAGCCGGCGGGGATCAGCTTGCCGATGATGACATTCTCCTTCAGGCCCTGGAGGTGGTCCACCTTGCCCTTGATGGCGGCCTCGGTGAGCACCTTGGTGGTCTCCTGGAAGGAGGCGGCGGACAGGAAGGACTCGGTGGCCAGGGAGGCCTTGGTGATGCCCATGAGGATACGGGTGCAGGTGGGCAGGCGCAGCTCCTCGCCCAGCTCGTTCTTCTCCCCGGCCTCGATCCGGGCCCGGACGGCCTCCTCGGCGTCCCGGAACTCCACAATGTCCACGGTGGAGCCGGACAGCAGGTCGGAGTCGCCCGCCTCCTCCACCCGGACCTTCCGCATCATCTGGCGGATGATGACCTCAATGTGCTTATCGTTGGTGTCCACGCCCTGCTGGCGGTACACCTTCTGCACCTCCCGGATCAGATAGTTGTGACACTCGGACAGTCCGCGGATGCGCAGCACCTCATGGGGGGACAGGGCGCCCTCGGTGAGCTGGTCGCCCTTGGACACCGTATCCCCGTCCTTGACCCGGATGCCGGAGGCATAGGGCAGCGCGTAGGTCACCACCTCGCCGTCGTCGGCGGTGATGGTCACGTTGCACATAATGTTGCGCTTGGTCTCCTCCACGGTGACCCGGCCGCCGATCTCGGCCAGCTGGGCCATCTTCTTGGGCTTGCGGGCCTCAAACAGCTCCTCAACACGGGGCAGACCCTGGGTGATGTCGCCGCCGGCCACGCCGCCGGTGTGGAAGGTACGCATGGTCAGCTGGGTGCCCGGCTCGCCGATGGACTGGGCTGCGATGATGCCCACCGCCTCGCCGGCGCCCACAGGCTCGCCGATGGCCAGGTTGATGCCGTAGCACTTGGCGCACACGCCGCTGCGGGCCCGGCAGGTGAGCACCGAGCGGATCTTTACCGCATGGATGCCGTGGGCCTCCAAAGTGGCGGCGTCATCCTTGCGAAGCATCGTGTCCTTGGTGAACAGCACCTCGCCGGTCTGTGGGTCCACAATGTCGGCAGTGGGATAGCGGCCGTGGACACGCTCGGCAAAGGTCTCGATGACCTGTCCGTACTCCTCGATCTCGCTGACCTCAATGCCGTCATCGGTGCCGCAGTCATCCTCCCGGATAATGACCTCCTGGGACACGTCCACCAGACGGCGGGTCAGGTAGCCCGAGTCGGCGGTACGCAGGGCGGTGTCGGCCATTCCCTTCCGGGCGCCTCTGGAGGAGATGAAGTACTCCAGCACAGACAGGCCCTCGCGGAAGTTGGCCTTGATGGGGATTTCGATGGTGCGGCCGGCGGTGTCGGCCATCAGGCCGCGCATGCCGGCCAGCTGGCGGATCTGGGCCATGGAGCCGCGGGCGCCCGAGTCGGCCATCATAAAGATGGGGTTGTACTGGTCCATGGAGGCCTGCAGGGCGTCGGTGACGTCCTTGGTGGTCTTTTCCCAGGCGGCCACGGTGAGGCGGTAGCGCTCGTCGTTGGTGATCAGGCCGCGGCGGTACTGCTTGTCGATCTTGACAATCTCCTGCTCCGTCTCGCCGATGAGCTCATACTTCTTCTCGGGCACCGTCATGTCGGCGATGGCAACCGTCAGAGATCCGATGGTGGAATAGTGGTAGCCCAGGTCCTTGATGGCGTCCAGCACCCCGGCGGACACGGTGAAGCCGTGCTTGGTGATGCACTTGTCGATGATCTTGCCCAGCTGCTTCTTGCCCACGGTGAAGTTGATCTCGGGATCAAACATGGTCTCCGGATCGGTGCGGTCCACAAAGCCCAGGTCCTGGGGCACCGCCTCGTTGTAGATCAGACGGCCCACGGTGGTCTCCACCAGCTTGTGCTTCATGACGCCGTCCACCTCCCGGTACATGCGCACCTTGATGGGAGAGTGGAGGGTGACCACACCGGAGTCATAGGCCAGCATGGCCTCGTCCTTGTCGGCGAAGCAGTGGCCGGCGCCCTCCTCGTTCCGGGTATAGGTCAGGTAGTAGGCGCCCAGCACCATGTCCTGGGTGGGGATGGTGACGGGGCCGCCGTCCTGGGGCCGCAGCAGGTTGTTGGCCGAGAGCATCAGGATGCGGGCCTCGGTCTGGGCCTCGGCGGACAGGGGGACATGGACGGCCATCTGGTCGCCGTCGAAGTCGGCGTTGAAGGCGGTACACACCAGGGGGTGGAGCTTGATGGCCCGGCCCTCCACCAGCACCGGCTCG
>CAJFVL010000014.1 GCA_904420465.1 uncultured Clostridium sp. | reverse complement strand
TCGCGGCCTGAGCGGCGGCCAGGCGGGCGATGGGTACCCGGAAGGGAGAGCAGGACACATAGTCCAGCCCGGTGTTGTGGAAGAACTCCACGGAGGAGGGGTCGCCGCCGTGCTCGCCGCACACCCCCAGGTGCAGATCGGGGTTGGCGGAGCGGCCCAGCTTGCAGGCCATGGCCACCAGACGGCCCACGCCGATCTGGTCCAGACGGGCGAAGGGGTCGGACTCGTAGATCTTGTTGGAGTAGTAGGAGTCCAGGAACTTGCCGGCGTCATCCCGGGAGAAGCCGAAGGTCATCTGAGTCAGGTCGTTGGTGCCGAAGGAGAAGAAGTCGGCCTCCTTGGCAATCTCATCGGCGGTGAGGGCGGCACGGGGAATCTCGATCATGGTGCCAACCAGATACTTCATGCTGGAACCGGCCGCCTTGATAAGGGCGTCGGCGGTCTCCACCACAGTCTTTTTGACAAAAGCCAGCTCCTTCACCTCGCCCACCAGGGGGATCATGATCTCGGGGACCATGTTCCAATCGGGGTGGCGGGCCTGGACGTTGAGGGCGGCCTTGATGACGGCCCGGGTCTGCATGGCGGCGATTTCAGGGTAGGTGACAGCCAGACGGCAGCCGCGGTGGCCCATCATGGGGTTGAACTCATGCAGGCCGGCGATGATGGCCTTGATGTCCTCCACGCTCTTGCCCATGTCCTGGGCCAGCTGAATGATGTCGGCCTCCTCGGTGGGGACAAACTCGTGCAGGGGGGGATCCAGGAAGCGGATGGTCATGGGACGGCCCTCCAGGGCCTCGTACATGGCCTCGAAGTCGCCCTGCTGCATGGGCTCCAGCTTAGCCAGGGCGGCCTCCCGCTGCTCGGCGGTGTCGGAGCAGATCATCTGGCGGATGGCGGGGATACGGTCGGCCTCGAAGAACATGTGCTCGGTGCGGCACAGGCCGATGCCCTCGGCGCCGAATTTCACGGCCTGCTTGGTGTCGCGGGGGTTGTCTGCATTGGTGCGCACCTTCAGGCTGCGGTACTTGTCGGCCCAGGCCATGATGCGGCCGAACTCGCCGGAGATGGAGGCCTCGATGGTGGGGATGGCCTCGCCGTAGATGTTGCCGGTGGAGCCGTCCAGGCTCAGCCAGTCGCCCTCGTGGTAGACCCGGCCGGCCAGCTCGAACTGCTTGTTGGCCTCGTCCATTTTGATGGCGCCGCAGCCGGACACGCAGCAGGTGCCCATGCCCCGGGCCACCACGGCGGCGTGGGAGGTCATGCCGCCCCGGACGGTGAGGATGCCCTGGGAGGCCACCATGCCCTCGATGTCCTCGGGGGAGGTCTCCAAGCGGACCAGGACCACCTTTTCGCCCCGCTGAGCCCACTCCTTGGCCTCCTCGGCGGTAAAGACAATCCTGCCGCAGGCGGCGCCGGGGGAGGCGGGCAGAGCGACACCCACAGGAGCGGCCTTTTTCAGGGCCTCGGGGTCAAACTGGGGGTGGAGCAGGGTGTCCAGGTTGCGGGGGTCGATCATGGAGACGGCCTTTTTCTCATCAATCATGCCCTCGTCCACCAGATCACAGGCAATCTTCAGAGCGGCGGCGGCGGTGCGCTTGCCGCTGCGGGTCTGGAGCATATAGAGCTTGCCGTTTTCCACGGTGAACTCCATGTCCTGCATGTCGCGGTAGTGATCCTCCAGAGTCTGGCACACCTGCTTGAACTGCTGGAAGGCCTCGGGGAACTTCTCAGCCATCTCCTGGATGGGCATGGGAGTCCGGATGCCGGCCACCACGTCCTCGCCCTGGGCATTGGTCAAAAACTCGCCCATCAGCTTCTTTTCACCGGTGGCGGGGTTGCGGGTGAAGGCCACGCCGGTGCCGCAGTCATCGCCCATGTTGCCGAAGGCCATGGACTGCACGTTGACAGCGGTGCCCCAGGAGCCGGGGATGTCGTTCATACGGCGGTAGACAATGGCCCGGGGGTTGTTCCAGGAGCGGAACACCGCCTTCACGGCGCCCATCATCTGATCCACGGGGTCGGTGGGGAAGCCGGCGCCCACCTTTTCCTTATACTCCGCCTTGAACTGCTCGGCCAGTTCCTTCAGGTCATCGGCGGTGAGCTCCACATCCTGGGTGACGCCCCGGTCGGCCTTCATCTTGTCAATGAGCTCCTCAAAGTACTTCTTGCCCACCTCCATGACCACATCGGAGTACATCTGGATGAAGCGGCGGTAGCAGTCATAGGCCCAGCGGGGGTTGCCCGACTTTTTGGCCAGAACCTGGACCACGTCCTCGTTCAGGCCCAGGTTCAGAATGGTGTCCATCATGCCGGGCATGGAGGCCCGGGCGCCCGAGCGGACGGAGACCAGCAGGGGATTGTCCTTGTCGCCGAACTTCTTGCCGGTGATCTCCTCCAGCTTGCCCACATACTCCATGATCTGGGCCTGAATCTCGTCGTTGATCTTTTCTCCGTCCTCATAGTACTGGGTGCAGGCCTCGGTGGTGATGGTGAAGCCCTGGGGGACCGGCAGGCCGATGTTGGTCATCTCGGCCAGATTGGCCCCCTTTCCGCCCAGCAGCTCCCGCATATCAGCACTGCCCTCGGAAAAGAGATACACATATTTTTTTGCCATTACGTCCATCCTTTCTTCTTTCACGGCGGCGGACCGGCACGGCCCGCACAAAACCGCTTCGCAAATCACATGTGCAGGACCCCCCTGAAAGCAGGCAGGAGGGCCGCGCGCTTTATTATACCATTTGCAGGAGATATTGCAAGATTTTTTTCGCGTTTTCTGACAAAAATCCAAAGAAAAAAGAAGTAAAATGAAAAAAATCTAGCTTTTTGTTAAGAATCCTGCGAAATCAGGCAAACAGCGGCGCAATGGGCTTTTGCGGCTGGGGAGAGCAAGCAGGGCGCGCCTTAACTGTCAAGCCTGAAAAAAATGCCGGTGAAATTCAAGTAAAATAAAATGGAAATGCGGTTAAGGGAGACGCAAATCAGTATTCCACTCCGGCCCGGGCCGCCCGGCCTGCGTCATAGGGGTGCTTTATTTTTTTCATCTCAGTGACGTAGTGCGCCCGCTCCAGCAGCTCAGGGGCCGGATTTTGGCCGGTAAGCGCCACCTCCAGCTTCTTAGGAAGCCGGTCCAGCGCCGCCAGCAGGGCGGACAGGGGAAGCAGGCCGGTCTCCACTGCTCCGCAGGCCTCATCCAGAACAAGCAGGCCGCAGCCGCTTTCAAAGGCCAGGGCCTCGGCCTGCCCCAGCAGAGCCAGTGCGCGGCGGCACTCCGCTTCCCGCTCCTCCGGGGACATCTGAAAGGTGAACTTGATCTGCTGGGGCACCTCCAGCAGGGTGACTTGAGGGAGAAGGGCCAGGGCCCGCCGCTCACCGCTGTCCGCCCCCTTTAAAAACTGGGCGATCACCACGCCGCGGCCCCGACCCGCCATCCGCAGGGCCAGCCCCATGGCGGCGGTGGTCTTGCCCTTTCCGTCGCCGCAGTAGAGATGGATCACACATATCGCCTCCCGGTTTTTGTTTCCAAAAAAGATGATATCACAGGGCTGTGAACAAATCCACATCCTTTCGGCGCTTTCAAGGCGGTGCTGTGGGTGCGGATATGGATAAGCGGATATGGATAAGAAGTCTCTCTCGTCAAAACGGGGGCAGGATGCCCGATGTTTGGGGAGGCTGGCGGGGACGGTTTCATCCCTGCTGGCCTTGAAAAGGGCAAAACAGTTGACAAGGGAAGAATTCCTGCTATAATCCTATTATACCTGATCGTACAAGTAAATAACCTTATCAAGAGTGGCTGAGGGACCGGCCCTGTGACGCCACGGCAACCTGCCTGGTCGCCGCCTGCTTTGGGCGGCGGGAAGGCAAGGTGCCAAATCCGGCGGTGGTGTATCGCAAGATGAGGGTGTCAAACAGCGCAGCGCTCCGCCAGGCCGGCGGAACGCTTTTTTCATCCTCCCTGACAGAGAAAGGAGCATATATATGGCAAAAAAACTGTTTACCTCGGAATCGGTGACGGAGGGGCACCCGGACAAGATCTGCGACCAGATCTCTGACGCGGTGCTGGACGCCATTCTGGCCAAGGACCCCCAGGCGCGGGTGGCCTGTGAGACCACGGTGACCACCGGACTGGTCCATGTGATGGGGGAGATCACCACCTCCTGCTATGTGGATATCCCCAAAATTGCCCGACAGGTGGTGCGGGAGATCGGCTATGACCGGGCCAAGTTTGGCTTTGACTGCGATACCTGCGCCGTCATCACCTCCATCGACGAGCAGTCCCCCGACATCGCCCTGGGTGTGGACAAGTGCCTGGAGGCCAAGGAGGGGGAGCAGGACGACGGACTGGATAACGGAGCGGGAGACCAGGGCATGATGTTCGGCTACGCCTGCCGGGAGACAGAGGAGCTGATGCCCCTGCCCATCTCCCTGGCCCACAGGCTGGCCCGGAGGCTCTCCCAGGTGCGCAAGGAGGGGCTGGCGGACTACCTGCGGCCTGATGGAAAAACTCAGGTCACCGTGGAGTACGACGAGCAGGACAACCCGCTGCGGGTGGACACAGTGGTGGTCTCCACCCAGCACGGCCCGGAGGCCAGCCTGGAGCAGATCCGTGAGGATATGATCCGGCTGGTCATTCAGCCCGTCATCCCGGCCGGGCTGATGGATGGCCAGACGAAAATCTATGTCAACCCCACCGGCCGCTTTGTGGTGGGCGGGCCCCAGGGAGACTCGGGTCTCACCGGGCGGAAAATTATTGTGGACACCTACGGCGGCAGCGCCCCCCACGGGGGCGGGGCCTTCTCCGGCAAGGACCCCACCAAGGTGGACCGCTCGGCGGCCTATGCCGCCCGCTGGGTGGCCAAAAACGTGGTGGCTGCCGGGCTGGCCGCCCGCTGCCAGGTGCAGCTGGCCTATGCCATCGGGGTGGCCCGGCCGGTGTCGGTGCGGGTGGACACCTTCGGCACCGGGACGGTGGAGGACAGCAGGCTGGAGCAGGCGGTGGAGCGGGTCTTTGACCTGCGCCCCGGGGCCATCATCCGGGACCTGGACCTGCGCCGCCCCATCTACCGCCAGCTGGCCGCCTACGGTCACTTCGGCCGGGACGACCTGAACCTGCCCTGGGAACAGACGGACCGGACGGAGGCCCTGCGGGCGGCGCTGTAAGGATTCTGGGTCCCGGACGGAGGGAGCGGCCCGGTGCGCCAAGTTTTGACTGGACAAAGGCCAGCGGCTGAGGTAAAATAAACCGTTCAAACGCCAAAAGCCGGGCCGGACCCGGCGCTGAGAGGAAGAATCACATGGATCATCAGGAAATTTTAAGCAGGGTGGACCACACCATTTTGACCCCCACCGCCGCCTGGGAGCAGGTGAAGGCGGTCTGCGACGAGGGGCTGGCCTTTTCCACCGCCTCGGTATGTATTCCGCCCCGGTATGTAAAGCGGGCCGCGGACTATGTGGGGAACCAGCTGAAAATCTGTACGGTCATCGGCTTTCCCAACGGCTACTCCACCCCGGAGGTGAAGGTGTTCGAGACGGAGGACGCCGTGCGAAACGGCGCCGACGAGATCGACATGGTCATGAGCCTGGGGCTGGCCAAGGCCGGCGATTGGGAGGGCGTGCTGGAGGAAATCAAGGCGGTCAAGGCCTCCTGCAAGGGCCGCATCCTGAAAGTCATTGTGGAGGCCTGCCTGCTGACCCGGGAGGAGAAGGTGGCGGTCTGCCGGGTGGTCTCCATGTCCGGGGCGGACTTTATCAAGACGTCCACCGGCTTTTCCACCGGGGGAGCCACGGTGGAGGACGTCAAGCTGTTCAAGGAGCACATCAGCCCCGACCTGCGGATCAAGGCGGCCGGCGGCATCCGTACCTTTGAGCAGGCCCAGGCCATGCTGGAGGCCGGGGCCGACCGCATCGGGGCCAGCGCCCTGGTGGCTCTGGCCCGCCGGGAGCGGCAGAACTGAATCAGCACCGCTGGATGCACAAAACCGCGCCCCCTGTCTGATGGACAGGGGGCGCGGTTGTTTCTGTTGGGGATCAGGCCTCCAGCAGGTTCATGCCGATGCCGGTGACCGGCTCGTAATCCTGGGTGGCTTCCTCCTCCCAGGCGGTGTAGTCCTCGCTGCGCAGAGAGCTATCCGCGCCGTTCGTGGTGTTTACGATCCAGTAGGGGTCGCTGTCAGACACATAGTACATAATGTGCCAGCCCTTGACAGAGCTGCCAGTGTTCTGAACGATGCCGGTGTCTCCGGGCTGACGGTCAGGGTCCAGGGCCCAGTCAGTGAAAGTGTCCACATAGCCGGAGCGGGAGCTGATATTGGTGATCAGTCCGCCGTTGGCAGCGGAGCCGGTATCCGCGCTGTGCTCGGTGGCCAGTGCGGCAAAGGAATCCTCGGTGGCTTCGCCCGCCTGCCACTGGGCCAGCAGCTCCTCGGCCTCGGCGTAGGCCGCGTCGTACTGCTCCTGGGTGGGCTCGTCAGCGCCCTCGTCCTGTTCGGCGGCCACCAGGATGTGCCGCACGTTGGCGGTGGGCGTCTCGTCCAGATAGCGGTTCTCAAAGCGGACCACATAGTAATAATAGGAGGTGGTGCCCGATTCATACTCAGCCAGGGTGACATCTCCGTCCTGACGGCCGGCATCCAGGGCCCACTCAGAATAGGCACTGTTTACGCTGGAGCCCAGGGTCTCGCTGCTGACGGAGTGGCTGGACAGCGCATCGGCGTACTCTTCGGCCAGAGCCTCCGGGTCCTCTCCGGCCTCCAGACGGTCCATCAGCTCCTGGGCCTGGGCCTGAACCTGGGTCTTAGCCTTCTCCAGGGCGGCGGCGGTCTCTTCCTCCGTCAGCTCCAGGTCGTTGCCCTCCTCGTCGGTGGTCTGGGCCTGGGCACGGAAGGTGAAGGTGGTGAGGACCAGGGTGTCCAGCTCGTCGGCATGCTCCTCATAGTAGGCCTGGTAGTCCTCGTCGGTGTAGGTGAAGCTGTCCTGGACCGAGACGGCGTAGTCAGAGGCCAGGTAGTCCTGAGTCAGCAGCTCCTTGTAGCGGCTATAGGAGAGGAAGGCGCCGTAATTGGCCCGCAGGTAGGCGTCCCGGCTGGAGAAGCCGGCGCCGATCCAGTCAGTCTCCAGAGCGGCCAGCTCCTCGTCCAGGGCGGCCTGCGTCTCCTCCGACATGGTGTACCCCTCCGCCTCGGCCTGGGCGGCCAGGGCGGTGCTGGTCCGGATAGAGTTCATGGTCTGTTCCATCAGGTAGTCGTACCAGGTCTGGCCGGTGGCCTCGTCATAAACCTGGTCCTTCAGGGAGGAGGACGTGTCAAAGGGATAGGAGTAGGTGTAGCTGTAATAGAGGTTTGCAATGGAGTTGCGGTTGGTATTGAAATAATACTGCACGTCGGCGGTGGTATAGTTCACGCCGTTGACGGTGACGGCAGTCAGGGTGCGCTGGAGGATTCCGCTGTTCCAAATCAGCAGAAAAGCGGCGAATACGACGCAGATGACGCCCACAACCGCATACAGGATTGTGCTGCGCCGGGCCTGGCGTTCCTCCTGGAGCTTCTTCTGCGCCCGCTGGGACAGGACGGGTTCGTCGGCGTCCTGGCGGGTCTTTTTTTCTTTGGATGCACTCACAGTTTGTTCATTCCTCTCGTCGTGATGAAGCTGTCCGCGGCCGCTGGCGGAGGCCGGACAGGCCGCGTCAAAACATTATACTAAAAACTTTCCCCCGTTGCAAGGGGCGATGAGACAGAAAAGGGTTGGTTTTACAGTTTGTTCACGGGTGTTTTGGAAAAAATTTAGGAGCCAGCACATAAAAAAGGCCGCGGCAAGCTGCCGCGGTCCAGTTCCAGCGTCGTTTCTAACCCCGCTCTGGCCGTGTGGACCCGTTTAAAACCTGCACGAAGTGGCAGGTGGGTCGCCTCCACGACGTTTTACTGCTTCCAACTTCCAGCTGACCTCAAAGGGGGCCGGGAGGCCTGCAAGCCGCGCCGTGAGGGGGCGTCCCGTTTAAAAGATGTGGGTTTAAAAGAGCCCATCACGCACCGAGCAGGAAACAACGCCAAGTTGCTCAATCAGTTTCGTCCCCGTCATCCTCCGCGAAGAAGCGCTCCATGAACAGCTGGTATACCTCCTCCAGCTCCTCGTCGGAATCGGGGGTGGAGAGCATTTCCTCGCCGTTTTCCTGGATGACCTTCATGATGACCAGGCCGTACTCCTCGTCATCGGCGTCCACATCGGCCGGCTCTCCGGTTTCCTCGTCCTCCGCCACGGCGGGGAACATGGCGTAATAGGTCACGCCCTGGTGCTCCAGGGAGTCCACCAGCTCCAGCTCGAATTCGTTGCCCTCCTCGTCGGTGACGGAGATGAAGTCAGGGCCGAAGTCCTCGCTCATGGGAGTGCACCTCCTGCTCAGGTATGGGGCGGCGGGGGAAGCGTGCCGCCCTCTGCAAGCCCTATTGTACCCCGACATGGAGAAAAAAGCAAGGGGCGCGGCTTGTAAATTTTCCCCGGCCGCTGAAGCGCCCGGGCTTTTTGGGTGGACAAACCGTGAAAATATGGTATAATGATATGCGTATTTCTGCAGCCCTGAAGGGCTGAACGGGGGAAAACAGGGGCCCGGAGCGCCGGGCTGTTCCAAAAACCAGCGACCGTCCCGGGGCGGAGCACGGTCCGTCCCAGACCGGAGGTATCAACAGTGTCCGATCAGAATCAGAACCAAAGCTCCCTGTACGAAAACAGTGAATATCCTTCCAGGCGGAGGCCCACCCGCCAGTCCCAATCCCAGCGCCAGCGGCGTCCACGGCGCGGCCACGGCCGGGGCGGGACCGGCCGTAAGGTGCTCAAGGTGCTGGGCACCCTCTTTTTGGTGGGGCTGTGTACGGGGGCCATTTTGTGCTGCTTCGCGGCCGTCTACATCCAGACCGTCATTATCCCCATTGCCGATATGAGCTTGGATGATTATCCGATCGGTGAGAACAGCATCATGTATTACCAGGATGCAGACGGCCAGTATCAGGAGCTGACCACTCTGCTGAACACCACCAGCTCCATCTGGGTGGACTTTGAAGAAATCCCGGAGGATCTGATCAACGCCGCTGTGGCCATCGAGGACCAGCGCTTCTGGACCCACTCCGGTGTGGACTGGCTGCGCACCGGGCGGGCGGTGCTGTCCATGTTCACCGGCGGAGATATCCAGGGCGGCTCCACCATCACCCAGCAGCTCATCAAGAACATCACCGGCTATAACGAGACCACCGTCAAGCGCAAGATTACCGAGATCGTCCGGGCCCTGCGCTTCACCCAGAACTACTCCAAGGAGGATACCATTACCTACTATCTCAACATCATCCCCCTGGGAGCCGGCTGCGATGGAGTGGGCTCGGCTTCACTGGCCTACTTCGGCAAGCCGGTGTCCGAGCTGACCCTGGCCGAGTGTGCCAGTCTCATTGCCATCACTAACAACCCCTCCCGGTACGGACCCTATTCCGACGCCCGGGTGGCCACCAGCACCGGGGAGATGTGGACCGCCCGGCAGTGGAACAAGTGGCGCCAGGAGCTGGTGCTGTCCAACATGCTGGAGCAGGGGATGATCTCCCAAGAGGAGCATGACGAGGCCGTGGCCCAGGAGCTGGTGTTCCAGCGGGCCGAGGGAGAGGATGCCCCCCAGGAGATCTACTCCTGGTACGAGGAGACGGTCATCGCCGATGTGAGCCGGGATCTGGAGGAGCAGCTGGGGTGGTCGGAAAGCCGCATCGACCAGATGCTCTCCCGGGGCGGACTGCGGATTTATACCTGTGTGGACCCGGAGCTCCAGGCCATTGCCGAGGAGATCTATTCCGACCGCGCCAATCTGGACTATACCTCCCGGGATGGACAGCAGATGCAGTCCTCCATTACCATCATTGACAACAGCACAGGCGATGTGGTGGCCATTGTGGGCCAGTTTGGAGAGAAAGAGGGCAATCTGCTGAGCAATTATGCCAATGACACCCGGTATGCCCGACAGCCCGGCTCTTCCTTCAAGCCCTTGGCGGTGTATGCTCCCGCCCTGGAGCTGTCCAATGTCTCTCCCATTACTGTAACGGATGACTATCCCTACCAGCTTCTGGGAGGAAGCCCCTGGCCTGTGAACTCGGGGGCGGCCCGGTATCAGGGCCGTACCACCATCCGGTCGGCGGTGACCCACTCGGTGAACACTGTGGCGGTGCGGGTGCTGGCCGATCTGGTGACGCCGGCAGCCAGCTTCCAGTTTGTGGAGGAGCGCTTTAAGATCGACCTGGAGGACGGAGTGGAGGTCAACGGTCAGATCAGAAGCGACATGGATATCTCTCCCCTGGCGCTGGGCGGCCTGACCAACGGCGTTACCACCCGGCAGATGGCTCAGGCCTACTCCGTATTCCCCAACGGCGGCGTCTACACCCCCTCCCGCACCTACACCCGGGTGACCCAGCTGGTGGACGGGGAAGAGGTTGTCATATTGGAAAATGAATCCAGCCAGGAGGCCGTGCTGTCCGGCGAGACCGCCTACTATATCACCTCCATGCTGGAGAATGTGGTTTCCAGCGGCACCGGCGGCCGGGCCAACCTGTCCGGTATGCACGAGGCAGGCAAGACGGGCACCACCAGTGACAACTACGACCGCTGGTTTGTGGGCTACACCCCGTACTACACCGCGGCCGTCTGGACCGGCTATCCCTATAACGCCACCATCAGCGGTAGCACCAATCCCGCGGTGGTGCTGTGGCAGCAGGTGATGAGCCAGGTCCACGAGGGGCTGGAGGACCAGTCCTTCTCCGCGCCCAGCGGACTGACCAGCGTGCAGTACTGTCTGGACAGCGGACTGGCGGCCAATGAATACTGCGCCATGGACCCCCGGGGCAGCCGGGTAAGCAGTGACCGGGTATTCGCTGACGATGTGCCCAGCGGCCAATGCACCATCCACACAGCGGAAAGCGTGGTTACGGTGTGCGTGGACTGTCCCATTCTGGACGCGGACGGAAACGCCACCGGTCTGTACCACATTGCCGGGCCTTACTGCCCGGAGGCCAGCCTGCAGCAGGTGTGCCTGCCAGACTACGAGCGGGAGGCGGTGGGCGACGCCACAGCCCAGGATAATATTTACCGCAAGAGTGTGGTGGAGGGCTATGGCCTCTGCACTGTCCACACGGAACCCACTGTGGTGGAGCCTGATCCGACCGATCCGGATACACCCGTTGACCCCGATCAGCCGACAGATCCCGAACAGCCCACAGACCCCGGAGAAACCGGCGGGGAAAGCGGCAGCGGTGAGACCGGCGGGGACGAGTCCAACCCGCCCTCCCAGGATATTCGCCCTGTGGGCTGAGACAGCCGCCCGGTTCCACAGAAAATTGATTCCGTCAATAGAGCCAGCGCCCCGGCTTTCGCCGGGGCGCTGGGACTGTCGAAAAAGTGGCAAGCCACTTTTTCGAGAAAGGCTGCACGCAATTTGTTTCTCGATTTCTTGAGAAATTGTCGAATCAAATTGCGTGAGATGAGTCATTTCCGACGTACACGCCGCCGGAAATGACAGGATTTCATTTTATTCCGCCGTCTGCGGACGGCGGAACTCCTTGCAGGAGGGCTTTTTCGACAAGCTGAGCGCCCCGGCTTTCGCCGGGGCGCTTTCGTTTTATAAAAGAAAAATAAAAAATAAAATTAAATATTGACTTTAATAAAATTAAAGTATATAATCAGCTTATCCAGAGGAGAGGAGGGATTGCGGTGTCGGTGGATGTGGTGCCAGCGTGGATGGCGGGGCTGGAGGAGGAGGACGTGGTGTTTATCAAAAAGTTCATTCTGGCCTCCGGCTCCCTGAAAGAGATGGCAAACCAGTACGGGGTCACTTACCCCACAGTGCGCCTGCGGCTGGACCGGCTGATTCAAAAAATACAAATCGGGGAGGATACGGCCTCTGACCCCTACATCGCCACCATCAAGCGGCTGGTGGTGGGCGACAAGCTGGACTTTGACACCGCCAAGCTGTTGATTGCCGAATATAAAAAGACCCGGGGTCAGCCTCTGTAACCCGGGCGGAGAGGAGAAACGTGTATGGTATTTGCATCTGTTGTCGGCGTGTTCGGCCTGCTGCTCTGGCTGTTCTTTCTGCTGGTCCCCATCGCCCTGCTGATTGTGCTTCAGATGTGGCTGTGCAAGAGAAGTCTGAAGCTGGGGCTGATCCTGCCCGCCTTGTCCCTGGCTCTGTCCCTGCTGCTGGTGTTCGGCGTGGCGGCCTTTTCCGCGCTGAACGGACAGACCTTCGGAGGTTCCATGACCCTGGAGCAGAGCGGCCAGGTGATCCAGGAGACAGTCTATGAGGACGGCATGGTCACCGTCTACGATGGGGATGGCAACATCATCGACCAGTATGAGGACCCCAACTATCAGCCCCCCGAGCCCATCACCCCCGCCGCCGTGGGGACCGTCGTGGTGCTGTTCCTGGTGTCCAACATTCCCACTGTGGTGTTCGGCGGAATCTGGCTCCACTACAAGAACCGCCGGGACTTTCAGGAGGATCTGAAGAAAATGAAAATTGAGGATTTGGGGTAGGAGAGGAGAATAAGAAATGCCCACCATCACTGCCATTGTTGTATTTCTGCTGGCTATGGCCCTTCAGGCCTGGTTGTCCGGACTGCGGCCCTTCTGGCCGGGACTGGTGCTGCCCGCCCTCCACGAGGGGCTGATCCTGCTGACCATGCTGGGCTACCGCGAATCTTATGGGACCTGGCAGGCCCAGCCGCTGGAAGTGTTCCTTCAGGGCAGCGCCCCAGCCGCCGTCCTGCTGATTCTGTGGGCCGGGGCGCGCCTATGGAGGAGCCGCTGGGAGCGGGACGGGCTGCGCCGGATGCAGGCCCAGGACCTGGGCTGAGCCATGGAGTATCAGCGTATTCGGGCCGGGACCTTTCGGGAGCGGCCCAACCGCTTCATTGCCCATGTGGAGCTGGAGGGCACCCTGGAGGTGTGCCATGTGAAAAACACCGGCCGCTGCCGGGAGCTGCTGGTGCCGGGAGCCAGAGTTTGGCTGGAGGAGAGCGCCAACCCCGCCCGGAAAACCCGGTTTGACCTGGTGGCGGTGGAGAAGGCCGCCCCCTCCGGCTCCCTGCTTATCAACATGGACTCCCAGGCACCTAACCGGGTTTTTGGAGAGTGGGCAAAGGGAGGACATTTTGTGCCGGGCCTCTTTCTCCTGCGGCCGGAGACAACATACAGCAATTCCAGGTTTGATTTCTACTGGAAGTCATCAGGCGAATGCCCGGAAGAGGGCTTTGTAGAGGTAAAAGGGGTCACCCTGGAGGAAAATGGAGTGGCCCGCTTTCCCGACGCCCCTACCCTGCGGGGGGTGAAGCATCTGGAGGAGCTGATGTCCGCCAGGGCCGCCGGCTACCGGGCGGCGGTGTGTTTTATTGTCCAGATGGCCGGGATGAAGTGGATGGAGCCCAATGATGCCACCCATCCGGAGTTTGGAGCGGCGCTGCGGCGGGCCGCTGCCGCCGGGGTGGAGGTGATGGCCCTGGAGTGCCGGGTCTGGCCCCGGGGGCTGGAGATCAGCGGCCCCCTTCCCGTCCGGCTGTGAGCCGGGGCAAAAACAGAAGAACAAGCCCAGCCTGTCAAAAAAGTCCCCGGACTTTTTTGACAGGCTTTGCAATGCCGCTGCGTTTGTACCACTGCGTGGTACAAACGCCCCCGCTGCGCGGGCCGCAATGCTTTGCGGGGCATTCGGCCCATTCGAGGGGGCCGCCGTTCAGCCCAGGTTGACCAGGGCGATCCCGGCGGCGCACAGGATGATACCCGCCACCTTTTTGGGGGAGACCCCCTCGTGAAACAGGAGGACACCCAAAAGGAACAGCAGGATGGCCACGCAGATGTTGGTCATCACAGAGGCCCGGCTGATCTCCCAGCCCTTCTGGTACATCATCAGGTATCCCCCCTCGATGCCGATGATGACCAGCCCCATGATGAAGTTGGCCGGCCTCAGCTGGGACAGCTCGGCCAGATAGGGGCCCTTGTGGGTGAGGAGGAACAGCGCAATGCAGCCCAGAAAGGACATGCCGTAGGTGGCGGTGAGGGCTGCAAAGGGGTTGAGCTGGGCGGAGGTGGTCTTGCTGAGCAGGTGATAGGCGGTGTTGGACAGGATGACCAGGAACAGGGGGGCGATGTAAGAGAGTCCGTTCACAGGAGTGCACCTCCCAGCTGCTTTTCCATCCAGATATGGGGACAGCTTTCCACCAGCTCCACCTCTCCCCGGGGGCGGTAGCCCTGCTTTTCATAGAAGGGCTGGGCCTGAACCTGCGCATGAAGGACAATGGCCGTTCCGCCATGCGCCGCCCCGTCCTGCTCCGCGGCGCGGAGCAGAGCGGCGCCCAGCCCCTGGCCGCGGAACGGAGGCAGCACCGCAATACGGCCCACAAGATAGGTTCGGGTCCCGTCCAGAGGAAGCAGGCGGCAGGTGCCGGCAGGCCTGCCGCCCTGGTAGAGGACCAGATGCCGGGCCAGGGCGTCCGCGTCATCAAACTCGTGCTGAAAGCCCTGCTCCTCCATAAAGACAGCCCTGCGGATGTCCGCTCCCGCCTGGGGCAGGCTCTCATAGCATTTGATCTCCATGGCAATCTCCTTTCTGATAAAAAAACCGTATACAAGGACAGCCTTGTATACGGTAGGTACCCAAACGTTTATCTATTACATTACACATTTAGTATAGCAGAAGAGAGGAAAAAGTCAAGGAGCGGCTGGATAAAATTTCGGCTCCGGAGCTGGGAAAACAGAGCTGGCCGGCGGATTGTCAGGACAGAGGAAGAGAGACAAGAAAGACGGTTCCCCTGACGCTGTCGCTGGACACCGAGATCTCCCCCCGGTGCGCCCTTGCCACAGCCTGGGCAATGGCAAGGCCAAGGCCGTAGCCCCCCTGATCCCGGCTGCGGGAGCTGTCCGCCCGGTAGAAACGTTCAAACAGGTGAGACAGGTGCTCGGGGGGAATGGGGGCCCCGGTGTTCTGTACCTCCAGATGGACCCGGTCGCTGCGGACGGCCAGAGTGAGGGAGACATGTCCCCCTTCTCCGGCGTATTTGACGGCGTTGTCCAGCAAAATCATCACCAGACGTTTCAGGCTGTCCTGGTCGCCCGACAGAACGGCGCCGGAATCAACCTGGGAGGTCAGCTCCACCCCATGCTCAAATGCCACCGGCTCAAAGCGCAGCAGACAGCCCTCCACCAGGTCGCTGAAGGGAACCGGCTGGGGGGAGGGGAGGCGGCTGCCCTCATTTTTGGCCAGAAACAGCAGGTCCTCCACCAGAATTTTCATCCGCAGGGCCTCCTCCTGGATGTAATCCAGCCACTTCCGGTTTTCCGCGACGGTCTTGTCCGGGTGGGAGAGGACGATGGAGGTGTTGGCCAGGATGACGGTGAGGGGGGTCTTGAGCTCGTGGGAGGCGTCGGCCACAAACTGGTTCTGCTGCTCCCAGGCCCGGGCCGCCGGACGCAGGGCCTGACGGGAGAGGAAAAGGCTGATGAAGAAGAAGCCGGCCAAGGCGGCAACTCCTACCAGCAGCAAATTGAGAAGCAGCCGGGTCAGTGACGCCTGCTCCCACCCCAAATCCGAAAAGGCAATGCGGGTTTCCTCCTCCGAGACCTTCCACGTTTTGAAGCGGAGATCCAGGCTGCCCAGCAGACCCTGGCACTGTCCGCTGTCCAGTGCCAGCTCCACCGCCTGCTCCAGCACCTCGTCGGATACCTGGGTGTCCCGGCCGCTGGTCAGCCGCTTTACCTCCCCATCTCCGTTTACCGTGACACAAAAGGCGGGAATGAAGCGGCTGTTGTTCTGCTCGTTCTCCAGATTGTTCTCAGGCAGATCAAAAAGAAAGGAGGGGGGACCGTCCCGGTCCTCCCAGCGCAGAGCCAGCTCCAGGGCGGTGTAGCTCTCCTGCTCCAGCTGCCGGGCGGTGGACAGCATCAGCACGCTGAACACCGCCAGCAGAGCCAGAAAGACCAGCAGCATGTTGGTCAGGATAAACTGGAAACGAAGCTGCTTCAGCACGGCTCGGCCGCCTTGTCTCCCAGGTCCTCCAGGTGGTAGCCCACCTTGCGGATGGTGCTGATAACCACCCGGCTGCCCAGGTAGGCCAGCTTTTTGCGCAGAAAGGAGATATAAACCTCCACATTATTGTCCTCGGCGTCCGAGTCAATGCCCCACACCTTGGCGATCAAGGTCTCTTTGGCCACCACCCCGGCCTGGTGGATCAGAAGCAGACGTATTACCTCGAACTCCTTGAAGCCCAGCCGGACGGAACGCCCCTGGGCGTTGAGCGAGCGGGAACCGCAGTCCAGGGAGAGATCGCCCAGGGTGAGCACATCGCCCAGCACCTCGCCCTGGCGGCGGGTCAGCGCCCGGACCCGGGCCAGCAGCTCCCCGGAGTCAAAGGGCTTGGTCATGTAGTCATCCGCGCCGCAGTCCAGACCGCTGATTTTGTCGGATATGTCATCCCGTGCGGTCAGCATCAAAATAGGGGTGGAAATGCGGGATGACCGCAGCTGTCGGGCCACCTGAAAGCCGTCCAGCTTGGGCAGCATAATATCCAGCAGGATCAGATCATAGGCATTGGACAGTCCATAGTCCAGCCCGTCCGCCCCGTCATACACCACGTCCACCTGATAGCGCTGCTCCTCCATCAGCTGGCACAGGGTTTCCGCCAGCCGCTTTTCGTCCTCCACGATCAAAATTCGCATAGCATCGCCTCCCAGCGGCAAGATAAAATAAAAGATCAATTTTATTATACTTCATGAAGCTTGAATCCATCTGAAAGACTGCCGGCCTCGGCTGATGCGGGTCAGAACCGATGCCGATATTGTATCACAGGGAGCGAGCGGAGAAAATAGGGGGGAGAGGAAGAAATGAGACAAAATTTATAAAAATTGGTTGACTTATTGCTGTACAGGTATATAATTGTACCAATGCGAAACTTCCGACAGAGCCTGGCGGGGTCTGGACATGGAGAACGGAAGAAGGAGAGCCGTATCCACATGAAATTTCACATTGTCAGTGACAGCTCCTGTGACCTGGGGGCAGAGCGGGCCCGGAGGCTGAATGTGGACCTGGTGTCCTATTATGTGGCGCTGGGGGATGACCGCTACTACCGGGAGGAGAAGGACATTCCCACCCATGAATTTTATCAGCGCATGGCGGACAACCCGGGGATCTTTCCCCGGACCTCCATGCCGACGGTGCAGGACTATCTGGACGCCTTCCGTCCGGCGGCGGCCCAGGGGATGCCAATCCTGTGCATCTGCCTCAACGCCCCCTTCAGCGGCTCCATCCAATCGGCCCGCAACGCGGCTGAGGAGCTGCGGGAGGAATTTCCCGATGCCCGGGTCTATGTGATGGACTCCCAGCTGGCCACGGTGCTCCAGGGACAGCTGGTGGAGGAGGCTGCCGATCTGCGGGATCAGGGCCTCAGTCTGGAGGAGGCTGTGCTCCGTCTGGAGGCGGTCCGCCCCACAGGACGGATCTTTTTCAGCACCAACGATTTGGAATACCTGCGCCACGGGGGGCGGATCGGAAGGGCGGCGGCTGCCACCGGCACACTGCTGAAGGTCAAGCCGCTGATTGGATATCAGGACGGCGGGCTGGTGTCTGACGGCATTGCCCAGGGGCGCAAGCGATCCCTCCAGCGGGTGCGGGAGCTGTTTTTCCGCTATGTGGAGCGGCTTGGGCTGGATCTGCGGCAGTGGCGGGTGGTCACCGGATTCGGCCTGGATGAAGAGGAGTACGAGGAATTTACGGACGAGGTTTTCGAAGGACTGGCCCAGCGGGGACAGCAGGTTCCCCGGTCAGAGCGCTACCAGATCGGTGTCACCATCGGGGTGCACACCGGGCCCACTCCCCTGGGGGTGGGGATTCTGCGCCGGACGGCGCGCACATCGGGATGAAATCAAGCTGAAGCGGCGCCGGTTCCGGCGCCGCTTTGCCTGTGCTTCCCCGCCTTTGTATCCGCGGGGATCACGCCTGTCATCCATTTTCTGAATACCGCCCCGCCGGCTCCTGCGTCCGGGTTTGCCGCTGGGACAGACGGGGAAAATTGTAACGATTTTGTCACTTGCAATTTCATATAAACATGATATCCTTTGGAGAAGGAGGAACAGATTCGATGGATTACGACAGACTTCTCGACCTGGGGACCGAGCTGGGACGGCAGTTGATGTCCAGCGGCGCGGAGATCTATCGGGTGGAGGAGTCGGTGCGCCGGCTGCTCACTGCCTATGGTCTGGACCCCCAGGTGTTTGCCATTCCAAATTGCCTGATTGTCAGCATTGCCACGCCGGAAGGCCGGGCCCTGACCCGGATGTGCCGCATCCCGGCCCACGGAACAGACATTGAATTGCTGGAGCGCTGCAACGCCCTGTGCCGCCGGCTGTGCCGGCAGCCCCTCCCGGTGGAGGAGGCGCGGGAGCTGACCGCCCGGCTGATCCCGGAAAGTCCCCGGTATCCGCCCTCGGCCCTGCTGCTGGGCTATATGGCGGCCTCTGCCTTTTTTTCGCTGTTTTTCGGCGGAGGACCGGGAGATGGGCTGTGTGCCGCCCTGTGCGGGCTGGCTGTGGGGCTGTGTCTGATTTATGGAAAGACCCTGACCGGAGGGAACAGCTTCTTTCACACGGCGGTATCCGCCGCCCTGGCGGCGGGGCTGGCGCTGCTTCTGGCGGAAATCGGTCTGGGAGCCAGCGCTGAAGCGGTGACCATTGGCACCCTGATGGTGCTGGTACCCGGCATGGCGCTGACCAGCGCCATGCGGGAGATTATGGCCGGGGATATCCTCTCCGGGCTGGAGCGGACAGCAGAGGTCATTCTGACGGCTTCCGCCATTGCGCTGGGAACCGCTCTGCCGCTGGCCCTGGGAGGAGACGCGCCGGTTGAAGGGAGCACAGCCCTGTCCGCGTCCGTTCCGGCCTGCCTGTGGGCCTTCCTGGCCTGCGTGGGGTTTGGCCTGGTGTACAATATCCAGGGGCGAGGTATCCTGATCTGCGGCCTGGGGGCCGCGCTGGGCTGGCTGGTCTATCTTCTGGCCATGAACCTGGGTGCCGGCGACATCTTTGCCGCGTTTGCGGCGGCAGTGGTCATATCCGCTTACTCTGAGCTGATGGCCCGGCTGCGCCGCTGCCCTGTCACCGGCTATCTGCAGGTGGCCCTGCTCCCTCTGGTGCCTGGGGCGGGAATTTATCACGCCATGCAGTATTGCGTGGCCGGACAGACTCAGCTGTTTTTATCTGCCCTGCTGCATACCCTGGGCTTTGCCGCCGCCCTGGCGGTGGGGGCTATGCTGATGTCCTCTCTGCTGCGGGCCGCGGCGCCCCGGATTCTTCGGAGCGGACATTCAATGACGTCATAATATTCCGCCGCACAGTATTATTTTTGGAGGGAACCCATGTTGAAACAGAGTTATCGCGGACACCGCGCCCGGCGCGGCCGCTGGAATCTATGGCTGATCGCGGCGCCGGCCGCCCTGGTGCTTTTGGCGGGGGGATGGATGCTGTGGAGTATTCTGCGGCCAGTCCCGGTGCAGAGCGCGCCAATGGTGGCGCTGCACGAATCAAAGCCGGTTGAAACAGATCCCGCCGACCCGGCGGAGGCCTCCGGCGGAGCTGATATGCCCGTGGAATCCGGTGATGGGGCTGAAGTGCAGGAGGTCTATGACTTTACCCAGCCCGCCCCGGAGACAGAGGCGGTGGACAACAGCTATTTTGAGGACGCCGCCTTTGTGGGCGATTCCCGCACCGATGGTTTTTTGATCTACAGCGGCATCGGCTGCGGTGAGAATTTGACCTCCAACGGGCTGTCTATCTTCAAGCTGGCAGAGAAAAAGGCACTGACCATCGACGGGACACAGTACACGCTGCTGGAGGCCCTGGGTCTGAAGCAGTACGGCAAGGTATACCTCTCCCTGGGCGTCAATGAGCTGGGCTACTACAATGACCAAGGCTTTTACGAGAGCTATCTGGAGGCGATCGACGCCATCCGGGCGGTGCAGCCCGATGCGATCATTTACATACAGGGCCTGATTCCCCTGAACGAGCAGCGCATCGCTGAGACCACCGGCAGGAGCTACCTGACCAACGAGCACCTGCGGGTTTACAACGATCTGATGCGCCAGGCCGCCCAGGAGAAGCAGGTGGTGTTTCTGGACCTGTATTCCGCCTTTGCCGACGAGAACGGCGCCCTGCCCTATGACGCCAGCAATGACGGGGTGCATCTGAGCAAGGCGTATTGTCAGCAGTGGCTGACTTACCTGCAGACCCACACCGTGGACCCGGCCGCGCTGGAGGCGGGGCGGGAACAGCCCCAGCCTGAAGCGGATCAGGCCGGCCAGTAAAAAGGAGAATGAGTGTCATGGGAAAAAGAATGACAGCTGCGCTGGCCGTCCTGATGTGTCTGTTTGCCCTGGCTGCCTGTGGAAGTCAGCAGCAGGATGTGTATGAGACCTCTGACGTCCAGGCCATGGTGGATGCCGGAGCCTTCTCGGTGGCTCTGGAGGAGGTGGACGGGGACACGGCCTTTCAGCTCTGCGGCCTCTCCTCCGCCGGCCTGAACCGGGAGGATATGACTGACTGCGCCGTCCTGTGCGATATGGGGCTGACCTGCGAGATTGGGGCCGTCTTTGTGTTCAGCACCGAGGAACAGGCCGCGTCGGCGGTGACTGCTTTGGAGGACTACATCCAGGGGCAGATTACGGAGAATGAGAACTACCGCCCCGAGGAAATTCCCAAGCTGGAGAGCGCTCTGCTGGACCAGCGGGGAAACACCGTGCTGATGGCAGTGGCCAGCGATACACAGGCCGCCCAGGGGGCGGTGGAGTAAAAAGGCACGGCTCCGGGTTCTCCCGGAGCCGGCGATTTTTCCCGGCCACCGCTTGACACCAAAACCGGAGCATGCTAATATAATGTCCTGTAAGCGCGAGGAACGGAAAAGTAGCGCCAGCGTCAAAGAACAGAGAGGGTCCTTCACCGGCTGAAAGGGGACCTGCGGCGGCGGGGCGTGAAGTGCGTCCGGGAGCGCGGCGGGCAATGCCGCCCGGGTCGGCCCCGATATCGGCCGGACAAGTGAGAAATGAGAGTGGAACCGCGAGTCACATCGCCTCTTATGCCCAGGGTGGGCGTGGGGGGCGTTTTTGCTGTCCTCCGCCCCCCGAAAACCATGCCGCTGATTTGGAGAGGGAACAGGAGGAGCCATGTTCAAACACTTGAATGAGACGCTGGAGGCCTACCAGCGCCGGGACCCGGCGGCCCGGTCCAAGCTGGAGATCTTTCTGCTCTACCAGGGGGTCCATGCCACGCTGTATCACCGTCTGGCTCACTGGTTATACTGCCATCGCTGTAAATTTCTGGCCCGGGTGGTGTCCCAGTGGAGCCGCTTCTGGACGGGAATTGAAATTCACCCCGGAGCCAAAATCGGCCGGCGGCTGGTCATTGACCACGGCATGGGCATCGTCATCGGCGAGACCGCCGAGGTGGGGGATGACTGCCTGATCTATCACGGGGTCACCCTGGGCGGTACCGGAAAGGACCAGGGGAAGCGCCACCCCACCATCGGCAACAATGTGCTGATCAGCTGCGGGGCCAAGGTGCTGGGTCCCTTCAAGGTGGGGGACAACGCCCGCATCGCCTCCAATGCCGTGGTCCTCAGCGAGGTGCCCCCGGATGCCACCGCCGTGGGCATCCCGGCTCAGATTGTGCGTATTGCCGGCCGCACCACCCATTACGCGGACGATGTGGACCAGACCAGCGTAAAAAACCCGACTGTGGAGCGGCTGGAGGCCCTTTCCCAGCGGGTGGAGTTTTTGGAGAAGCTCCTGGATGAGAAGTTTGCGGAGCAGAAATCGTAAGATTTTCCCCTGCGGACAACCGCAGCGCGGGCGGATAATATCCGCCCTTACGAAAGAAAGAACAATGGAGGTTTTCTGTTATGCTGTTATATAATTCCGCCACCCACAAAAAAGAGGAGTTTACCACCCACACCCCAGGCCATGTGGAGATGTACACCTGCGGCCCCACGGTGTACCACTTCGCCCACATCGGCAACCTGCGCTCCTACATCATGGAGGATGTGCTGGAAAAATTCCTGCGCTATTCCGGCTATGATGTGAACCGGGTGATGAATATCACCGACGTGGGCCATCTGGCCAGCGACGCGGACACCGGCGAGGACAAGATGCTCAAGGGCGCCAAGCGGGAGCACAAGACTGTCATGGAGATCGCCCAGTTCTACACCGACGCTTTTTTCCAGGACTGTGAGAAGCTGAACATCCGAAAGCCAGACACCGTTCAGCCCGCCACCGGCTGCATCGACGAGTATATCAGGATTATTGAGGGGCTGCTGGACAAGGGCTATGCCTATCAGGCGGGGGGCAACGTGTACTTTGACTCCTCCAAGCTGGAGCGGTACTATATCTTCAACGACCACGACGAGGAGGATCTGGCCGTGGGCGTGCGCGAGGGGGTGGAGGAGGACACCAACAAGCGCAACAAGAATGACTTCGTCCTCTGGTTCACCAAGTCCAAGTTTGAGGACCAGGCCCTGAAATGGGACTCCCCCTGGGGAGTGGGCTACCCCGGCTGGCATATCGAGTGCTCCGGCATCTCCCTGAAGTATAACGGGGAGTACCTGGACCTGCACTGCGGGGGTATCGACAACGCCTTCCCCCACCACACCAATGAGATTGCCCAGAGTGAGAGCTTCATCGGACACCCCTGGTGCAGGCAGTGGTTTCATGTCCACCACCTGAACACCACCAGCGGAAAGATGTCCAAGTCCAAGGGGGAATTCCTCACCGTCTCCCTCCTGGAGGAGAAGGGCTACGACCCCCTGGCCTACCGCTTCTTCTGCCTGCAGAGCCACTACCGCAAGGGCCTGGTGTTCTCTTGGGAGAACCTGGACAACGCCGCCCAGGCCTACCAGAAGCTGGTGGCCCGCATTGCCGCCCTGGACCCCGGGGACGGGGCCGTGGACGAGGCCGTGCTGGGCGAGTACAAGGAAAAGTTCCTCCAGCAGGTGGGCAACGACCTGAACACCTCCATGGGGGTCACCCTGCTGTACGACGCCCTCAAGGCAAAGACCAACGGCGCCACCAAGCTGGCCATCCTGGACAGCTTTGACCAGGTGCTCTCCCTGTCCCTGCTGGAGAAGGCGGCGGCCGTCCGGGAGGAGCAGGCCAAGGTGAAGGCTGCCCAGGCCCAGGCGGGCTACACCGTCACCGGCGAGGGCGACCCGGAGATCGACGCATTGGTCAAGGCCCGGGGCGAGGCCAAGAAGGCCAAGAACTTCGCCGAGGCCGACCGCATCCGGGATGAGCTGAAGGAGCGGGGCATTGAGATCACCGATGTGCCCGGCGGAGCGGTGTGGAAGAAAATTTGAGCTTAATTTAAAATAGAAGCTAAGCCGCCCGGCAGGCGCCGGGCGGCTGTTTTTTCTCCCTGTCTCAGATATGCAGGGCCATTCTTACCAGGAAGATGACAAACAGGTGCCCGGGATAGAAGGCGTAAAAGAACCATTTGGGGATTTTGGGCTCCACATGGGTGGGCAGGAAGATCAGGGGGGCAGACAGGATGGCAAAGATTTCGAAACCAACGGCGTGTCCGCCCACCACCAGGGCCAGCGGGTCCTCCAGGCTGCCGCCCCAAAGCGCGGAGAGGTAGGACAGCACATAGAGCAGCGCCCCCAGCCGGGGCCTGTTCCGGCACAGGTAGAAGATCAGGGTCAGGATGATTCCCGTGTTAGCGTAGTCCGCGTTCAGGAGGTTGATGGCCAGCACGCCGACCACAAACCACCACCACCTCCGGGACTTGATCCCATAAATGGCCAGCAGGCTGAAAAACAGGGTGACAAAGATGTTCCAGTTGGTCAGATTCTCCCAGAAGCCGCGGGGGTGGAAGGCCAGCGCGTAAAAGGGCTGGGAGAGGACGGCAAAGACGGCCAGCCGCCCCAGGTACCTCCTGATGTCGCGGGTGTACATCAGCCCCACCGTCAGGCAGTAGCAGAAGATGGGGAAGGCCAGCCGTCCCACCCACCGGAAGGCCGGATAGCCGGGGAAAAAGACGGTGCCAATGTGGTCCGCTACCATGCATAGGATGGCAATCAGCTTCAGGAAGCTGGTGTCCAGATTGGTTTTCAGCCGCGGGGTCTGTGCTTGTGTCTGTGTCTCTGTGTCCATGCTTTGCGCTCCTTATCTATGGTTGTTCTCCACCGCAACCGCCCAGGGGGCTTGCGCCCCCGGGGGTTGGGCGAAAAACAAAAACGCCGTGCAGGGCAAAGCCTACACAGCGCGAGAAGCAAAGGCCTCTTCATGCGACACAAACATGGAACACGCCAACAAACCCGCCCTTTACAAAAAGGCCGGACTGTCGTATCATATTCCATGCGGTGCGGCCTTTCGGCCGTTGTGTAGGTGGTTTCGGCACCTGCGCAGGTTTCCAGGTGTTGCCCCACCTGGAAACTGCCGCATTTTTGTTTTTCACGTCGATTATAGCAGGAAACATCGGCCAATGCAAGGGGGGCGGACGGAGCAATGCTCCGCCCGCCCCCCTGAGAAAAAGGGTTCTTTAATTTGGAGGTATCTGATGCGGCGCCCCCTTGACTGGTTTACAGGCGCTCCAGAACGGCACAGAACACGGCGGCGGCTTCGCCCCTGGTGAACTGTCCGCCCGGGTTCAGGTTGCCGCTGCTGTCCCCGGAGAACAGACCGGCGGCGGTGGCGTTCTCCACGGCCTGGACGGCCCAGGAGGAGATGCTGGCGCTGTCAGGGTAGGAGGCCGCCGCACCGTCAGGGAGAGAGAGGGCTGCGTCCAGAATGACCATGGCCTCCTCCCTGCTGATGGGGGCGTCAGGGCGGAACTGACCGTAGGACCCGGTTACCAGCCCAAGAGAGGCGGCCCGCTCAATTTCGGCCCGGGCCCAGCAGTCCTCCAGGTCCTGGAAGCTGGGGGCGGGGCCGGGGACAAAGCCGTCCAGAGCCCCGCGGGGGCCCAGGGCAGAGACCAGCATGGCAGTGAATTCGGCCCGGGTGATGGGGGCGTCGGGCCGGAAGTCCCCGCCCCGCGTGTGGAGGGCCACTCCGATGCGGGAGAGCTCCTCGATGTCCAGCCGGGCCCAGTGGTGTGCGATGTCATCGAAGTAATAGGAGTTGTCGGCAAGCCAGTCAAAGGCATAGTCCAGAATGGCGGACGAGTCGGTGTGGCGGTGGCGGTCGCTGTCCGACTTCATGACCACAGAGATGACCCGGTGCCCATTCCGGACGGCGGTGCCTGCCAGGCAGTAGCCCGCTGCGGTGATGGTGCCTGTCTTGAAGCCGTCGCAGCCTTCATAATAATAGTCCGTAAGAAGCTTGTTGGTGTTCTCATAGGTGCGGCCGTTGAATTCCACCTCGGTCAGGGCGGTATATTCCAGGACCTGGGGGAAGCGCTGAATAAACTCCCGAACCAGAATGGCGATGGAGCGGGCGGTGGTATAGTGGGGGAAGGCGCCATGGCAGTTTTCAAACTGGGCGGTCATCCCCAGCTCCCGGGCGGTGGAAGTCATCCGCTCCACAAAAGCGGCCTCGGTGCCTTCGATGTATTCAGCCATGACGATGCAGCTGGCGCTGGCCGAGGGGACCAGGATCAGCCGCAGCAGGGTGTCCACGCTCACCTCCCCGCCGGAGGGCAGGGGAACCGACATGGGATAGGAGGAGTTGCGGGAAATTCGGGCGTTCTCCCGGCTGATGGGAACCAGCGTGTCCAGGGTGAAGCGTCCGGCCTCCAGCTCCTCAAAGATGATATAGGCGGTCATGATCTTGGTCATGGAGGCGGGGACCATCAGGGCGTCGGCGGATTTGTCATAGAGGGTTTCACCCGTGTCATAGTCGATGACGATGGCGCTATCGGCGTAGATGTCAGGCGCCTGGGCGGCGCGGGCGGGGAGAGGCAGGAGAGACAGCAGCAGGACCAGAACAAGGGAGGCGCAGGAGAGACGTCTGAAGGGCAGAGACTTCATAAATACACATCTCCTTATGAAAAAACTTACACTTAAAAAATATCAAATTCGACAAAAAAGTCAAGATCTTGTAAAAACTTTTGAAAGAACTTGCCATAAAATTTGGAGTGGGGTATAATGATTTCTGCTGGACCAGCCGCTCTGCGGCCCATTCAGGCGGCGCCCCGCCTGTGGGCAGAAGAGAAATGTCCCCAATCAAGTGAGGTACCGCGCAATGAGAGGTCGTAAATTGACTGCCCTGCTGCTGGCGGCCTGCCTGCTGGCCGCTCTGCCTTCCTGTAGCGTACAGTTGAGTGCAGCACCCGGCCCTGTGTCAAGGGGGACGGAGAAGGAATACGGTGAGCGGGTTTATACCAGGCCTGTGCTGGAGCCGGACCGCTCCTGGGATGAGAAGCACACCCTGGACACCGATTGGCGGCCCGAGCTGCAGAACGGGCTGGAGCTGCCTGTCCAGGGCGCGACGGGATATACCACCGTGGCCATGGGCCTGTGGGAGACTCCTCTGGAGCCCGAGCCGGACCCGGAGACGGAGCCTTCCGCAGAGACTCCCGGCACGCAGACGGGGCAGCAGGGGACAGAGGGAGTCCAGGGACAGGAGGGGACTGCCTCCCCCGATCCCTCCGGCGGCGGAGAGACCGGCGGGGCCCCGGAGGAGGGCGCGCCCGCCGGCGGGACAGCGGCCCCGGAGGAGGGGCAGCCCGCCCCTGGCAGCTCCGCGGGGGCCGCGGGAGAGAGCGTCCAGCCCGACCCGGAGGGGACGGAATCCGTCCAGCCCGGCGCCGGCGGAACCGAGACAGCCGCCCCCTCCGGCGAGGGCGGCGAAACGCCGGGGACAGAGGAACCTGAGCCCGACCCCTTCGAGGGGGCGCTGGCCGTGCTGGAGCCGGGGACAGCCTTCACCATCCTGGAGGAGGAGGAGGGCTGGTGGCGGGTGAGCTGTCAGGAGGGCGAGGGCTGGGTGGAGCATCTCTACTGCATGATCAACCTGCCCGACGTCATCCCGTCCATGATATATGACGCCACCAACAGCTATGATTCCCTGTACCGCAGCAGCGGGAAAGAGATCCCCGGCGTGACGGGGGAGTCCCTTTATCCCGGAAAGGCGGACAACCCCCGCCTGGGCCGGGAGGAATTTATGATGCCTGTGCTGTATTCCATGGCCCTGAAGCTGTGTCAGGCCCAGCAGGCCGCGCTGGCGGAAGGAAACACCCTGGTGCTCTATGAGGGCTACCGCCCCCACAGCACCCAGCAGGCGGTGTACCGGGGACTGTCCGCCCTGTCGGCGGATGACCCGGCGGTGGAGGCGGGGCTGAACACCTCCCCCTGGAGCCTGGGATGGTTTATCGCGGTCGGCTATTCCAACCACCAGCGGGGCTATGCGGTGGACATCAGTCTGGCCAAGGTGTGGGAGACGGAGCGGCGCGACTGCGGGGCATACCCCTATTTGGCGGTGTCCGAGTACTCCCTGTACGATATGCCAACGGCAATGCACGAGTTGAGCCGGCTGGCGGTTACGTTTACCGCGCCGGTCAACAGCCATTCACCCGCGGCCTGGCGCGGCGCCCGGCTGTCCGACACCATGAACGAGCCGGCTCAAGCCCTTCAGCGGTATTGCACCGGCGCGGGACTGACCCCGCTGGCCTCTGAGTGGTGGCATTTCAATGACCTGGACACCCGGGAACGGGTGCTGGAAAACCAGGGGGTGGGGGGCTTTTCTGTCAGTCAGTGTCTCAGCCGGACGCCGTGACGCGGGGCGGAGACGCTGCCTGACATCGGCGGGCGCGGCGGAGCGGCGCTGCACGGCAGGTTCGAAATCATGGCGGATGGAGTCGGTTATGAGGCTGTATGAACTGGTGAATCAATATCATGTCGGAACGGAGCTGAGCTGTGCCGAGGCGATGTTTCAGGCATGCAACGAATATTATCAGCTTAACCTGACCGAGGAGACCCGGAAGATGTTTTCCATCATGGGAATCGGAATGCAGACAGAGCAGTCGTGCTGCGGCGCATTTACAGTGGCCGTCGGCATCATTGGGCTGGTAACGGCAAAGAAGGGGCAGAGAGACTGTGACAATCTGGACGGCTGCAAAATGGTGTATGAGCTGACCGAATTTTTCGCGGGATTCTTTGGGACGCTGCATTGCGCTGAACTGCGGCGGCTGGAGATGATCGGGGTGGAAAATCCCTGCTATGCCCTGGTGGAGGAAATTGCAAAAAAGCTGGAGGAGCTGCTCTCCAAGCGGGGACTGCGGCCGGCCGGGGCGGCTGACTGGGGGGCGTTGAGGGAAAGGCTCCGGCGAAGAAGAAAAGCGGGAAAATGGATTGACAACAAAGCCCGGCTGTGATAAGATGAGATCGTAAATAATGATAACTATTATCATTAAATAAAGAATGAGGAGGACCATACAATGCCTGAACTGAAGGGAAGCAAGACTGAACAGAATCTGTGGACCGCGTTTGCCGGAGAGTCCCAGGCCCGGAACAAGTATACCTACTTTGCCTCCAAGGCGAAGAAGGACGGCTATGTGCAGATCGCCAAGATTTTTGAGGAGACTGCCGCCAATGAGAAGGAGCACGCTGAAATCTGGTTTAAGCTGCTGGGCGGCATCGGCACCACCGCTGAGAACCTGAAGGCGGCTGCCGAGGGCGAGAACTACGAGTGGACCGATATGTATGCCACCATGGCCAAGGAGGCCAAGGAGGAGGGGTTCGATCATATCGCCTACCTCTTTGAAGAGGTGGCCAAAATTGAGAAGGAGCACGAGGAGCGCTACTTAAAGCTGCTGGCCAATGTGGAGGGCGGCCTGGTGTTCTCCCGGGACGGCGATATGATCTGGCAATGCAGCAACTGCGGCCACATCCATGTGGGGAAGCAGGCCCCCGAGGTCTGCCCCGTCTGCGCCCACCCCAGGGACTATTTCCAGCTGAAGGCAGAGAACTATTGATCCATGGACACAGGCGCCCGGGAGGGCGCCTGTGGCTGTCGAAAAAGCGGCAAAGCCGCTTTTTCGAGAAAGTAAGCACGCAAGGCGGGACTCGATTCCGAGCGGAAAAGTCGTCCCGCCTTGCGTGAGAGGCGTCATTTCCGACGTACATGCCGCCGGAAATGACAGGATCTCATTTTATTCCGCCGTCTGCGGACGGCGGAACTCCTTGCAGGAGGGCTTTTTTGACAGGCTGAGGTGCCCGGGAGGGCGCCTTTTTATTATCCGGTTGGGCCGGGGGTTGTAGGGTTTGTCCATCAAGAAAAAACAGAACAAGCTCTTTTTGTTGAAAGAGTAAAAAAATAAAGTTGCGGAGGCGGCGGGGGGACGGTATAATGGGGGCTGAGGCAGCCGTGAGGGCCGCCGGGACTGCAGGGGAGCGGTCCATTACCAGAACGTGAGGAGGAACCCACATTGAGCCGATTATCCATCGAGACGCCGGGGCAGGCCCAAACCGTGCTGGAGGGTCTGTACCGGGACATGGGGCGGCGGATCAACGCCAGCCAGCCGGGACTGTGCCCGGTGGACATGTCGCTGAACTTTCTGCGCCTGTGTCACGCCCAGACCTGCGGGAAGTGCGTGCCCTGCCGGGTGGGCCTGGGCCAGCTGGCCGTGCTTATTGAGCAGGTGCTGGACCGCACGGCCGGACTGGAGACCATTGATCTGATTGAGCGGACCGCCCAGGTGATCGCGGATTCCGCCGACTGCGCCATCGGCTATGAGGCGGCCCACATGGTGCTCCGGGGTGTGCGGGGCTTCCGGGAGGACTATGAGGAGCACGTCCTTCACGGCCGCTGTATCTGTGGGCTGAGCCGCCCGGTGCCCTGCGTTTCCACCTGTCCGGCCCATGTGGATGTGCCGGGCTATGTGGCCCTGATCCGGGAGGGGCGGTACGGGGACGCGGTGCGGCTCATCCGAAAGGACAACCCGCTGCCCGCCGCCTGTGCCTATGTGTGCGAGCACCCCTGTGAAGGGCAGTGCCGGCGGCGGATGGTGGATGACGCGGTGAATATCTGCGGGCTGAAGCGCTTTGCCGTGGACCATACCCCCGACCAGCCGGCGCCGGAGCGGGCGGAGGACACGGGAAAGACGGTGGCGGTCATCGGCGGCGGCCCCGGCGGCCTGACCGCGGCCTACTATCTGTCGCTTATGGGACACCGGGTCACCATCTACGATCAGCGCCCCAAGCTGGGCGGAATGCTGCGCTATGGAATTCCGGACTACCGGCTTCCGCAGGAGGTGCTGGACCGGGATATTAAGCATATTGTCTCCGCTGGAATCCAGGTCCGCACCGGAGTGTCCATTGGGACGGACATACCCATGAAGGAAATCCAGAGCAGCTATGACGCGGTCTATATCGCCATTGGGGCCCACACCGATAAGAAGCTGGGCCTGGAGGGAGAGAACGCCGAAAATGTCATCAGCGCGGTCAGGCTGCTGCGGGATGTGGGAGAGGGCAGGGTGCCCGACTTCTCCGGCAAGCGGGTCTGTGTGGTGGGGGGCGGCAATGTGTCCATGGACGCCACCCGTACCGCGCTGCGGCTGGGTGCGGAGCACGTCACCTGCGTGTACCGCCGCCGGGTGGAGGACATGACCGCCCTGGCGGAGGAGATTGAAGAGGCCACGGCCGAGGGATGCCAGATTCTGCCCCTCCAGGCCCCCGCCCGCATCGAGGCCGACGAGGAGGGCAGGGTGACCGCCCTGTGGACCCGGCCCCAGCTCATCAGCACTTACGGCCGGGACGGCCGTCCCAAGCCGACGGACGCCGACGCCAAGGAATTCCGTATTCCCTGCGACTATGTGATTGTGGCCATCGGCCAGGCCATCGAGAGCCAGCCCTTTGAGTCGGTGGGGGTGACCACCCGCCGGGGAACCATCCAGGCCGACCTGACCAGCTCGGTGCCCGGGGTGGACAACGTGTTCGCCGGAGGCGACGCCGTCTCCGGACCGGCCACCGTGATCCGGGCGGTGGCGGCGGGCAAGGTGGCCGCCGCCAACATTGACAACTTCCTGGGCTTCGACCACAAGATCCGCGCCGATGTGGAGATTCCGCCCGCCCACATGACCAATACGCCGCCCTGCGGCCGGGTCAACCTGCGCAACCGCCACCTGCCCGACTACCGGGGGGACTTCACCCTGCTGAAGGAGGGAATGACCCTGGAGGAGGCCCGGCAGGAGTCCAGCCGCTGTCTGCGGTGCGACCACTTCGGCTTTGGCAGCTTTAAGGGAGGGAGGGATACGGAATGGTAAATCTGACCATCAACGGGCGGGCTGTCCAGGCTCCCGAGGGGGCCACCATTCTGGAGGCGGCCAGGCTGGCGGATATCCGCATCCCCCACCTGTGCTATCTGAAGGGGATCAATGAGATTGCGGCCTGCCGGGTATGCTGCGTGGAGGTGGAGGGAGAGCGGGCCATGGTCACCGCCTGCAACACCCCCGTGCGGGAGGGCATGGCGGTTCACACCAACTCCCCCCGGGCCCGGGCCACCCGCCGCACCAATGTGGAGCTGATTTTGTCCCAGCACGACTGCAAGTGTGCCACCTGCGTGCGGAGCGGCAGCTGCCAGCTGCAGGCGGTGGCCAACGACCTGGGTATTTTGGAGCTGCCTTATCAGACTCAGCTGCCCCAGGGTCTGAGAAAGGCCTGGACCACCACCTTCCCCCTGTACCACGATTACAACAAGTGCATCAAGTGCATGCGCTGCATCCAGATCTGCGACAAGGTCCAGTCGCTGAATATCTGGGACCTGTCGGGCACCGGTGGCCGGACCACCATCGACGTGTCGGGCAACCGGGTCATCAAGGACTCGGACTGCTCTCTGTGCGGCCAGTGCATCACCCACTGTCCCGTGGGCGGCCTGCGGGAGCGGGATGATACCCAGAAAGCCTTTGCCGCCCTGGCCGATCCGGAAAAGATCACGGTGGTTCAGGTGGCCCCCGCCGTGCGCACCGCCTGGGGGGAGGCCTTTGGCCTGAAACGGGAGGAGGCCACCATGGAGCGTATGGCGGCCGTCCTGCGCCGGCTGGGCTTCCGCTATGTGTTCGACACCAACTTCACTGCCGACCTGACCATCATGGAGGAGGGCAGTGAGTTCCTCCGCCGGCTGAAGGCGGGTGATCTGAAGGACGCCCCCATGTTTACCAGCTGCTGCCCCGGCTGGGTGCGCTTCCTGAAGGGGCAGTACCCCGAGCTCACCGGCCGGTTGTCCACCGCCAAGTCCCCCCAGCAGATGTTCGGCAGCGTGGTCAAGAGCTGGTTCGCCCAGAAGCTGGGGGTGGAGCCGGAGAAGATCTTCTGCGTTTCCATCATGCCCTGCGTAGCCAAGAAGGCGGAGAGCGAGCTGCCCACCATGGCCACCCAGGCCGGGCCGGACGTGGACCTGGTGCTTACCACCCGGGAGCTGGTGCGGATGATCCGCTCTGATAAGCTGGACCCGGCCTCCCTGCCCGAGGAGGGACTGGACAGCCCCCTGGGGGTCCACACCGGAGCCGGAGCCATCTTCGGGGCCACCGGCGGCGTGATGGAGGCCGCCCTGCGCACCGCCTCCTATCTGCTCACCGGAGAGAACCCGGAGCCCGACGCCTTTGCCGCCGTGCGCACCGGCCCCGGACTGCGGGAGGCGGAGTATGAGATCGCGGGAGTGCCGGTTCGGTGCGCCGTGGTCAGCGGCCTGGGCAATGCCCGGCAGCTGATCCAGCGGCTGAAGGCCGGCAGAGTCCGCTACGACTTTGTGGAGGTTATGACCTGCCCCGGCGGCTGCGTGGGGGGCGGCGGACAGCCTGTCTCGGCGGAGGACGAGGAGCTCTACGGCGTCCGGGGGGAGCGGCTGTATACCCTGGACCGAACCAACCCCATGCGCTTCTCCCACGAGAATCCTCAGGTGCAGGCCCTGTACCGGGAATTTTTGGGAGAACCCCTCAGCGAGCGCTCTGAAGAGCTGCTCCACACCGATCACGATGCCTGGAATATGCCCAATCAGATGTGATGTTGGCATAAGACGCAAGAACGGGTCCGAAACCGCCGATCAGCGGTTCCCGACCCGTTCTTTGTCCTGAATGATGCGGGGACGGCGCAGATTGCGCCGTCCCCGTCAGTTTGTCAAAAAACTGTCAGCAGAAAAACAGGGACCTTTCACGGCGGGGGAGCTCGAGGGGGCGGCAGCCCGC
>CAJFVL010000013.1 GCA_904420465.1 uncultured Clostridium sp. | reverse complement strand
AGCCAGTTGCTCCTCTCATTGTAGCTTAGGCACGAGATGGAGGGAAAGCCGGACTGGCTGTCCGGCTTTCCTGTCCAAATTTATTGTAATAGGAGTGATTTCCCATCGTTATCTCTAACTTTTCCGCTCTCCGGGCCCAGCTGCCCGACGCTCCCCGGCGGCCAGCCGTGGTGGCCGCCGCCCACGACCTCCACACCCTGGAGGCGGTGTTCGCCGCCCAGCAGGACGGCCTGATCTCCCCCATTCTGGTGGGGCGGCGGGAGGAGATCCGGTCCCTGGCCCGTCAGCTGGGCCGGGACCCGGACCCCGGGCGAATCGTGGACGCCGATGATGAGGAGGACTGCGCCCGCCGTTCGGTGGCCCTCATCCGGGAGGGACGGGGAGACATGCTCATCAAGGGCCTGCTCCAGACGGGAAGTCTGCTCCACGCCGTGGTGCAGAAGGAAACGGGCATCCGGGAGAGCCGGGTCATGTCCCATGTGGCCATCCTGGAGGTCCCCCGCTACCACAAGCTGCTCTTCATCACCGACGGGGGGATGGTGGTGGCCCCCACCCTGGAGGAAAAGCAGCATATTTTAAACAATGCGGCGAACCTGTGCCGCTTTTTAGGCTACGAACAGCCCAAGGCCGCCGTGCTGTGCGCGGTGGAGGAGGTCAGCCCCCACATGCCCGAGACGCAGGACGCCGCCGCCCTAAAGAAGCTGGGGGCAGCGGGTGCCTTCGGTCCCTGTTTTGTGGAGGGACCCATCTCTCTGGATTTGGCCACCGATCCCCAGGCCGTCCGGGTCAAGGGCTACCGCAGCCCGGCAGCGGGGGACGCCGACATCCTGCTGGTCCCCTCCATCGCCGCCGGGAACATCCTGGGCAAGGCCCTCTATGGTCTGGCCGGAGGAAAGATGGCCGGCGTGGTGCTGGGGGCCTCCGTCCCCATCACCGTCAACTCCCGGGGGGCCACCCCCGAGGAGAAGTACCTCTCCATCCTGATCTGCTCCGCCCTGTCCCGGGGCGGCCCCACCCCTTGACAGGAGGCGACACACGATGTCCCATTTGATTCTGGTTCTCAACCCCGGCTCCACCAGCACCAAGGCCGCCGTCTACCAGGACGAACAGCCGGTATGCTCCACCAGCATTCTCCACACCAATCAGGACCTGGCCCCCTTTCCCGCCCTCACCGACCAGCTGGACTACCGGGTGTCCCTGGTTCGGAAGTGGCTGGAGGAGGAGTCCTTCGACCTGACCACCCTGTCCGCCGTGGTGGGCCGGGGAGGCATCATCCCCAACATCGTGGCAGGAGGCTACCGGGTGGATGACGCCCTGGTGGACTGCCTGCTTCACCACACCGTCTTTGACCACGCCTCCAACCTGGGCGGGCTGATGGCCCGGGCCTTCGCCGACCCCCTGGGCGTCCCCGCCTACATCTATGACGCGGTGACCAGCGACGAACTGCTGCCCGAGGCCAGGGTCACCGGCTTTAAGGAGGTCACCCGCACCAGCTTCTGCCACGTCTTGAACGCCCGCGCCATGGGCCACAAGTACGCCCAGGCCATGGGCCGGAGCTACGAGGACATGAATCTGGTGGTGGCCCACCTGGGGGGCGGCATCTCCATCTCGGCCCACAGCCGCGGCCGGATCATCGACTCGGTGGCCGACGACGCGGGGCCCTTCTCCCCCGACCGCTCGGGCAGCCTGAACATGCTGTATGTGGTGGAGATGTGCTACTCGGGAAAGTACACCAAGGCGGAGATGCTGAAGAAGCTGCGGGGGGAGGGGGGCATGTCCGCCCTGCTGGGCACCCATGACTGCCGGGAGATCGAGGCACGCATTCAAAACGGGGACGAGCGGGCCGCCCTGGTCTACCGGGCCCAGGCCCTTCAGATTGCCAAGGGGGTGGGCATCATGCTGGGCTGCTTTACCGAGCTCATCGACGCGGTCATCCTCACCGGCGGGCTGGCCCACTCCAAGATGCTCACCGACATGGTCATCGGCTACCTCCACACCCTTTGCCGGGTTGTGGTCCTCCCCGGGGAGAACGAGATGGAGGCTCTGGCCTTGGGCGCCCTGCGGCTGCTCACCGGGCAGGAGGAGGTCCACACCTATCACCCTGTCTGTCCTCTCACCGGGGGCTGACCCTTCCCCGCAGACAGCGCACGCCCCGCGGCGCCTTTGGCGCCGCGGGGCCTGTTTCAGCCTTCCTCTGCCAGAAACCACTCCACTGGCTTTCGAAAGCAGACCGCAAACCATTTCAGTTCAAAATCGGGAACCACCCGCAGCCCCCGCTCGATGCGGCTGACCGCGTTCTGGCCCAGCTCGATTCCCAGCAGCTGCATCCTGGCGGCCAGTTGCTCCTGGGAGAGTCCCGCCTCCTCCCTGGCCTGCTGAATCCTCCGGCCGGCCAGGTTGCTTCTCCCTTGATACTGATACAATCTCATAAGGACCCCTCTTATGTCAAAGATGATTAAGGGAGCGGCTTTGTATGAAAAAATCGACAGAAAACCTTCTTTGGTCCTATGGATTGACGCCCAAATATTTGGGCTTTCAATATTTGGGTGATATCTTAGAACTGATAGCCGAAGATCATATCCTCTCTCATGCTGTATTCGATACACTTGCAAAGAAACATGGAGTTTCCCGATCTTCCATTCATCAATGTGTTTTTCTTGCATGAAATCGAATGGACCTGCCTGATCTATCGCCAAGGTGCCAAAAAGATAAAATTTACTATAAAATACGGTTCCTTTCAAAAAATTAGAAGAAGCTCTCCCTAAAAAATAAACAAAACAGGAGTGCATGGCAGACTGCCGTGCACTCCTGTTTTCCTTCGGTCCGCTCCCGACAAACAAGACAGACCGCCTCAGTTCAAAAAGTCCTTCAGCTTCTTGCTCCGGCTGGGGTGGCGCGTCGCCGTCACAAGCTCCAGATCCCTCGCCTCCGCCAGCGGCGAAGGCTCGCTCCTTCCGCCGCTCCGGCTCTCCCCACGGGACCCGCTCCGCTGGGCTCCCGCGGGGGCCCCGAAAACTGCGCCCCGCGTCAGGGAACGTATCCGTTCCTCTGTCAATTCAAAAAGTCCTTCAGCTTCTTGCTCCGGCTGGGGTGGCGCAGTTTTCTCAATGCCTTGGCCTCGATCTGGCGGATGCGCTCCCGGGTGACGTTAAACTCCTTGCCCACCTCCTCCAGGGTGCGGGTGCGGCCGTCCTCGATGCCGAAGCGCAGCTTGAGCACCTTCTCCTCCCGGGGGGTCAGGGTGGACAGCACCTCGATAAGCTGCTCCTTCAGCAGGGTGAAGGAGGCGGCCTCGGCGGGCTCGGAGGCGTCCTCATCGGGGATAAAGTCCCCCAGGTGGCTGTCCTCCTCCTCGCCGATGGGGGTCTCCAGGGAGACGGGCTCCTGGGCGATCTTCAAAATCTCCCGCACCCGCTCCACCGGCATGGACATCTCCTCGGCGATCTCCTCGGGGGTGGGGTCGTGGCCCAGCTCCTGGAGGAGCTGGCGGGACACCCGGATGACCTTGTTGATGGTCTCCACCATGTGGACCGGGATACGGATGGTGCGGGCCTGATCGGCGATGGCCCGGGTGATGGCCTGGCGAATCCACCAGGTAGCGTAGGTGGAGAACTTGTAGCCCTTGGTGTAGTCGAACTTCTCCACCGCCTTGATCAGCCCTAAGTTGCCCTCCTGGATCAGATCCAGGAACTGCATGCCCCGGCCCACATACCGTTTGGCGATGGACACTACCAGGCGCAGGTTGGCCTCGGCCAGCCGCTGCTTGGCCCGCTCGCCCTTCTTGATAGCCTTGTTCAGCTCGGCCCGGGTTTCCGCCGGGATCTCCTCCCCCGACTTCTCCAGCTCCTCCAGCTGCTCCGTGGCCGCCGCTCCGGCGGACATGTCCTGGGCCAGCTCGATCTCCTCCTCGGAGGTGAGCAGGTTTACCTTGCCGATCTCCTTCAGGTACATCCGCACCGGGTCGTCAGTGCCGAAGGCGTCCACCATGGAGTTGGGATCCACGATCTCCTCCTCCGACAGCTCCTCCATGGCCTCCAAGGGGGGCTCGGCGTCATCAGGCAGGTCAGGGATATAGTCCTCTCCCACCGTGTCAATCCCCAGGTTCTCCAGGGTGTCGTAGATCCTGTCCATCTGCTCGGCGCCCAGGTCCATATCCTCCAGCACGTCCAACAGCTCGCTGGCCGACAGGTTCCCCTTTTTCTTGCCGCGCTCAATGAGGGCGGTCAGCTTTTCTGCCCCTGGCGTGTTCCCCAAAATCTTGATAATTTCCGCCTTGCCGGCCTCCATGCGGCTCTGGATATCGGGTCCCTTCTCCCCTTCCCGGGCAGGACGGGCGGCCTCTGTCTCAGCCTCCGGCGCCGCCGCAGCAATCTTTTCCGAGGTCTCGGGGGCGGGTTCCAGTATCATTTCATCTTTCTTCTTCGTGCTCATGGCTTTTCCTCCAAATATGCTCTCTTCTCTTGTAATCTTTTCTGGACGGCCAGCAGCTGCGCGTCCTCTCCGCCGCCCCGGCGGAGCAGGGCTTCCCCGCGGATGAGGGATATGTAATCAGGGATGGACTGGCCGGCCTGCGCCACCGACTCGGGCCGGGCGGCCACCTGGGCCAGATGGTTCATCTCCTCCCCCGTCAGATCACCCGCCAAAGCGGCCAGGTGGACGGGACGGCCTTCCCGTGCCCGCTCCGCCAGCAGGTCAAAGGCCTTTCCCAGCACCGGAGAGGAGAACTCCGCCCCGGTGATCCCCTTCATGTCGGACAGAAGCTCCGGGTCCAGCAGCAGCAGCCGGACCAGCCCCTCCTCCGCCCGGGCCGAGCGGATGTTCTCGTAACGCAGGCCCCGCTGCTGGGGCTGAAGCTGGCTGGCCGGGGTCAGGTCCCGGCGCTCCTGCTGCTTTTTCTCCTTTCGCAGACGGGCTCGAAGGGCCCGCCCTACCTCCTGGGCCATGGCCTCCGGGGTGACGCCGGCGGTCTGGGCGGCGTGGCCGCCGTAGATCTCCCGCTCCACCGCGCTGGACAGGGAGGCCACCAGCTGTGCCGCCTCCTGAAGAAAGGCGATCCTCTGCCCGTCATCTGCCAAATCGTACCTCCGGCGCAGCTGTTCCAGTCGGTAGTCCACCTGATTCTCGCTCTGATCCAGCAGCCGTGCAAAGGCCTCCCTGCCGTAGGCCTTGATGAACTCATCCGGGTCCTTGGCTCCGGCAACCTGAAGCACCCGCACCTTCAGCCCCGCCCGCTCCAGCAGGGGAATGGCCCGCTGGGCGGCAGCCACGCCGGCCCCATCTCCGTCATAGGAGATGATGGCCTCTTTAAAGTACCGGGAGAGGAGCTGGGCGTGCTCCGGGGTGAGGGCGGTGCCCAGCGAGGCCACCGCGCTGTCAAAGCCCGCCTGGTGGAGGGAGATGGTGTCCATATACCCCTCCGTCAGAATGACCCGGCCCGCCTTGGATTTTTTGGCAATGTTCAAAGCGAACAGGTTGCGGCTCTTGTTATAGACCGGGGTGTCGGGGGAATTGAGATATTTGGGGGTGGAGTTGTCCATCACCCTCCCGCCAAAGCCGATGACGCTGCCCCGCACGTCAATGATGGGAAAGATCACCCGGCTGCGGAACCGGTCATAGATGCGGCCGTCCTTGTTGTTCACCGCCAGACCCGCGTCCAGCAGGTCCCGCTTGTCATAGCCCTGTCCGGCCATGGCCCGGATCAGGTTGTCCCATCCGTCGGGAGCATAGCCGAGGCCAAACCGGGTGAGGGTCCCCTTGGAAAGCCCTCGCCGCTGAAGATAGTCCAGCCCCCGCGCTCCCTCCGGCTGCCAGAGCCACTGGTGAAAGGCCCGTGCGGCCTGCCGGTTAAGCTCCAGCAGCTTCTCCCGCCGGGCCCGCATCCCGGCATCGGGCCCGCCGCTGTCCGGGACCTCCATCCCCGCCCGCTTGGCCAGGACCTCCACCGCCTCCCGAAAGGAGAGGTTCTCAAGCTCCATGATGAAGTTGATGGCCCCCCCGCCCTTTCCGCAGCCGAAGCACTTGTAGATCTGCCGGTCAGGCACCACATGAAAGGATGGGGTTTTTTCACTGTGGAAGGGGCAGCAGCCCCAGTAGCTGTTCCCCTTCTTCGTCAGACGGACCGATTCCGACACCAGATCCACCAGATCGGTGCGGGACACCAGCTCGTCCAGAAATTGTTGGGGAATGGGCAATCTGCTCCCTCCTCTCCTTTATCACTGCGGCACCCTATTTTTAGCCGTTTTTCAGCTATATTATCCGCTTTTGCCCCAGCCGGGCACTTTTGAGTCCTTATTTCACCGTCCAGCCCTTGGGGATGAACAGCCTCTGGAACTGCTCCACCGCGAAGGGGTCGGTCATGCCGGCGATATAGTCGCACACGGCCCGCTCCACACCTTCCTCCGCCCGGATGGCCTGGAAGTCAGCGGGCAGCTCGTCCGGGTTTTTCTGGTAGTAAGCAAAGAGCATCCTCAGCATGTCCTGGGCCTTGCCCTCCTCCCCTTTGGCCAGAGGGTTGGTATAGACGCTGTCAAACATAAAATCCTTCAGGGCCAGCATGGCCTCCTCCACCGGCGGGGACTGGCGGATGGAGGACTGTCCCTGGCTGGCCTGGATGGCGTCCCGCACCAGAGCGTCAATGCGGGCGCCGTGGGTAAAGCCCAGCACCGAGGAGATCGCCAAGGGGATATCCATGGGGTAGATGATGCCTCCCCGCAGCGCGTCCTCAATATCGTGGTTGATGTAGGCGATGTGGTCGGCCAGACGGACCACCTGCCCCTCCAGCGTGGCGGCGGGTTCCCCCCTGGTGTGGCACAGGATGCCGTTGCGCACCTCCCAGGTCAGGTTCAGCCCCTCGCCGTTTTTTTCCAGCCGGTCCACCACCCGCACCGACTGCCTGTAATGGGCAAAACCGCCGGGCATCAGCTCATTCAGCGCCCGCTCCCCGGCGTGTCCAAAGGGAGTATGTCCCAAATCGTGGCCCAGAGCGACGGCCTCGGTCAGGTCCTCATTGAGGGACAGGGCCCGGGAAATGGTCCGGGCAATTCGGGTGACCTCCAGGGTGTGGGTCATCCGGGTGCGGTAGTGGTCCCCCTCGGGCTGGAGAAACACCTGGGTCTTGTGCTTGAGCCGCCGGAAAGCCTTGGAGTAGACGATCCGGTCCACATCCCGCTGAAAGCAGGTGCGGACAGAGCACTCCTCCTCCTGCCGCGCCCTTCCTCTCGACTGCTCGGCCCGGCAGGCGTAGGCCGACAAAAAAGCCTTCTCCCTCCGCTGAGTCTCTTCCCGCAGCGTCACAGGCACTTCCCCCCTCTTTCATCAGCTACTATAAATATACGAAATCTGCGGCGGTTTTCCTCTCCCCCGGCAAAATTTTTTCCGGGCGATTTCAACAAAAAATTGTCCCGGCCCTGTCCGGGCCGGGACAATCCGTCAAATCCGCATCAGGCCTTCCAAAGTCCGTGGAGGTTGCAGTACTCGTAGGCGGCTACCACCTGCTCCCCCTCGGCCAGCGCAAAGACAGCCTCGGGCTGCTCACCGGGCTTGAGATACTTGATCTGGCTGCCCTGGCTGGTCTCCAGTGCGATCCACTGGATGGAGTGCTCCTCCAGCATGGGGTGGGCCACAGCACCCACCTTCACATGGACCACATTCCCCTTGACCTCCACCACGGGGACATGCTTCTCCTGGGCGGCGTCCACTGTGCCGGGGACCAGCTCAGTCATCTTCTGGCCGCAGCACATCACGGGCACGCCGGCGGAGTGGACAAATGTGATAATGTTGCCGCAGTGGTCACAGCGATAGAACTTCATAATAATAACTCCTCTCATTATTGAATCTTTTTCTTTATTATAGACGCTCCACTTTCCCCTGTCAAGTATTCCCGCCGAAAAAGTCAAACTTTCTCCCTTTTGGCGTGCCGGCTTCGGCCATTCCTCCGGCCGGCTTCGGCCATTCCTCCGGCCGCGCGCTTTACACCGCAGGCAAAACCAGGTATAATGGAAAAATCAGCACCGCATCCCGCCATATTAAGAGGAGGAAGCTCCATGCTCAAGGGAAAAACCATTCTGCTGGGGATCACCGGCGGCATCGCCGCCTACAAGGCCGCTTATCTGGCCTCCGCCCTGGTCAAGCTCCACGCCAACGTGGAGGTGGTGATGACCGACCACGCCACCCGGTTCATCGCCCCCCTGACCTTTGAACAGCTCACCGGACGCCGGGTGATGGTGGACACCTTTGACCGCAATTTCAGCCACCAGGTGGAGCACATCGCCCTGGCCGACCGCACCGACCTGGTGCTCATCGCCCCGGCCACCGCCAATGTGTGCGCCAAGCTGGCCCACGGTCTGGCCGACGACATGCTGACCACCACGGTGCTGGCCTGCACCTGCCCCAAGCTGATCGCCCCGGCCATGAACACCAACATGTACGAAAACCCGGTGACCCGGGACAACCTGGACCTACTTAGCCGCTACGGCTGGGAGGTCATCGCCCCCGCCTCCGGCCGGCTGGCCTGCGGAGCGGTGGGGCCGGGCAAGCTGCCCGAGCCTGACCTGCTGGTCCAGCACGTTCTGCGGACCATCGCCCTGCCCCATGATCTGGCCGGGAAGCAGGTTCTGGTCACCGCCGGACCCACCCAGGAATCTCTGGACCCGGTGCGCTTCCTCACCAACCACTCCACGGGCAAGATGGGCTACGCCCTGGCCCGCCTGGCCATGCTGCGGGGGGCCCGGGTCACCCTGATCTCCGGCCCCACCGCCCTGGAGCCGCCCCCCTTTGTGGAGGTGGTGCCGGTGGTATCCGCCCAGGACATGTTTGAGGCGGTGGCCGCCCGGTGCGAAGCCGCCGACCTCATCTTCAAGGCGGCAGCCGTGGCCGACTACACCCCCGCCCAGTACGCCGACGACAAGATGAAGAAGAAGGACGGAGACCTGTCCATTCCCCTCAAGCGCACCCAGGACATCTTGAAGTACCTGGGGGAGCACCGCCGTCCGGGGCAGGTCATCTGCGGCTTCTCCATGGAGACCCGGGACATGGTAGAGAACAGCCGTGCCAAGCTGGAGAAAAAGCGCGTGGACATGATCTGCGCCAACAACCTGAAGGTGGAGGGGGCCGGCTTCGGCACCGACACCAATGTGCTCACCCTCATCACCGCCGGGGACACGGAGGAGCTGCCCCTCATGTCCAAGGAGGAGGCCGCCGGCCGCATTCTGGACCGGGCGCTGGCCCTGGCCGGACAGTAAAGCACACCGCCCCCTGGCTTGGAACAAGCTGGGGGGCGGCTTATGTTTTATTCCCGGTCCTCCGGTCCGTACCACATACATGCTTCCAGGTCCACGGTGCCGTCGGGGCGGAAGGGCACCCCCTCCAGCTCCAGCAGCAGCCGCTGGCTGTCCCGGCCCAGGGGCAGAAAGGCGCCGCTCAGTCCCCCCTGCCGGTTGACCACCCGGTGGCAGGGCAGGCCCTCCGGGGCGGCGTTGAGGGCGCAGCCCACGATGCGGGACAGGCGGGGGTTGCCGATCAGCCGGGCAATCTGCCCGTAGGTGGTCACCCGGCCGTAAGGGATCTGCCCCGTGAGGCGGTAGACCGCCTGAAAGGTATTGTTTCCCTCTGTTTTCATGGGAACGCCTCCGTTTCTTTGGGAACATCATAGCAGAACAGGCCCGGCTTGTCCACCGATTCCTGTAAAACGGCCCCCGGCGCGGCCGCGCCGGGGGCTGTATTCTCATCTGCGTTTTTTAATCTTCCGCTTCTTCGCCAGGGCCGGGGATCACGGTGGCCTGCGCTTCCTCAGTCAGGGCCTGGCCGCCCTCCGGGGCGCCCAGGTCCCCAAATGTGGCATAGGCCGAACCGCCGGGGCTCTGCTCCTGCTCCTCCCTGGTGGTTATAATGCGGACTCCCGGCTCCTCGCCGGGGACGCCCACGCTGGTGGTCATGGTCCAATCTTCCAGAGTGCCTTCCACCAGAACGGTGAGCTCGGTGCCCTCGTCGGTGTAGGTGTAGGTATACTGTCCCTCCCGCTCCAGGGCGTCGGTGATGTCAATCTCCTCCCCCATCACCAGCAGGACGGCCCGGCCGTCCCGGTCCTCCACACGGGCCTCGGGCATCTCCAGCGTGGTGACAGTCTCCCCCTCTGCGGTGGTCATGTCCTGGCGCAGCCGGCCCACCTGAAGGACGGACGTGATCTGCATGGTGATGCCCTCCAGCACCTCCGGGTTGGCGGCGCTCACTCCAATGGCCATGGCGGCCACCGCAGCGGCGGCCGCCAGCACAGCGCGGACAGGGCGGCGGTTCTTCCTGCTCTTGTGATTCTCTGTCATGGCAATGATCTCCTCAATTTTTTCCTGGGGGGCACGCAGCTCCCCGCACGCTTCACGGTACAATCTGGGGTCGAACATACCCAGGTCCCTCCTTTTCTTCCTGGCCGGACAGCTCCCGGCGCAGCCGCTCCCGGGCCCGGAGCAGCCAGGTCTGCACGGTGGATGGGTTGGCCCGGAGGGCGGCGGCCACCTCGGCCACGGTGCAGCCCTCGTAGTAATAGAGATAGACGGTCAGCCGGTACTTCGTCTCCAGCCCCATCACCGCCCGGAGCACTTCCGCCCTGGCCGGGTCCTCCAGCGCAGGACTGTCCTGCCACTCCTCCAGGGGGACCGTGGTCCGCCGCCAGAAGGAGCGCATCAGCCTGCGGCTCTCGTTCACCGCCACCCGCAGCAGCCAGTGCTTCCGGTGCTCCTCGCTCTCAAACGACTTTTTCTCTTCAAAAAGCTTGAGCAGCACCGTCTGCATCACATCCTCCGCGTCGGCGGGATTTTTCAGCGCGTGGAGTGCCACCCGGTATATGGTGTCGCCGTAGGTACGGGCGGCCCGGCTGAATTCCTCCTGTGTCACGGCGGCTCACCTCCTTTGGAAATACGTTCTTGAAAGGCCCTTCACTTGGAATATCCCTGAGTGGGTCCGAAAATCCCACCCCAAGAAAAAATTTTTTCGTCCAGGACAAAAGCCGCTCAGTCTATCAAAAAACTGCTAGCAGAAAAACAGAGATCTTTCGCGGCGGGGGAGCTCGAGGGGGCGGCAGCCCGCCTCGAATGGGATCGAATGCCCCGCAAAGCCTTGCTCGGCAAGGCGTGCTCACCGCGCAGCGGGGACTTTTGCACCGCGCTGCGGTGCAAAAGTAACGGCATTGTGAAGTCTGTCAAAAAAGTCCGGGGGCTTTTTTGACAGACTGAGCGGCCGCCGCGGAAATTCCGCGGCGGCCGCTTTTCCAGATTCCCATATTCAATCGGAGAGCAGAATCCGGTCGTTGTCCAGTTCCTTCCCCGCCCCGGCCCGGAACCGGACCAGCAGGTCGTTCACCGTCATGCCCTTTCGCTCCTCCCCCTGAACGTCCAGGACGATCCGCCCCCCGTCCATCATCAGGGTGCGGCTGCCCAGCTCCAGAGCGTTTTTCATATTGTGGGTGACCATCATGGTCGTGATGTGGTGCTCCTCCACAATCTGCCGGGTGAGGGAGAGCACCTTCTCCGCCGTGGCCGGGTCCAAAGCGGCGGTGTGCTCGTCCAGCAACAGCAGCTTGGGCGGGTTCATGGTGGCCATGAGCAGGGTGAGGGCCTGCCGCTGCCCGCCGGAGAGGAGGCCCACCGGCTGTTTCATCCGGTCCTCCAGCCCCATCTCCAGCAGGGCCAGCCGGTCCCGGAAGCGGGCCTTGTCCTGCCGGGTCATGCGGGCGAACCAGCCCCCGCTCCCCGCGGCCAGGGCCAGATTCTCCTCGATGGTCATGTGGGGGGCGGTCCCCCGCAGGGGATCCTGGAACAGCCGGCCGATCTGACGGCTGCGGCGGTGGGCGGGCAGATAGGTGATATCCTCTCCGTCCAGGGTGATAGACCCCTCGTCCACATAGAAGTCCCCCGCCACCGCGTTGAACAGGGTGGACTTGCCCGCCCCGTTGGAGCCCACGATGGTCACAAAATCCCCGGGGACCAGATGGAGGGTCACCCCCTCCAGCGCCTTTTTCTCATTGACGGTGCCCGGGTTGAAGGTCTTGGAGATGTGGTCCAGCTTCAGCATATCAGCGCGCCCCCTTTCCTGCCGCGGCCTTCCGCCGCTGGAGGGCCGCCCACCGCTTGATGGCGGGGGCGGCGATGGCCAGCCCCACGATGACAGCGGTCACCAGCTTCATGGCCTCGATGGGGAAGATGCGGGAGCTGAGAGCCACGGCGTAGATGATGCGGTAGATGATGCTGCCCACAAAGACGGACAGGGCGCCCCGGAGCATGGAGCCCCGGCCCACCACCGTCTCCCCGATGATGAGGCAGGCCAGCCCGATGACCACCATGCCGGTGCCGAGGTTCACGTTGGCGCTGCGCTGGGCCTGGCCCACCAGGGCCCCGGACAGGCCGGTGAGGGCGTTGGCGATGCACAGGCCCACCGTGATGGTGAAGGTGGGATTGATGGAGGAGGCCTGGACCATGTCCCGGTTGTCCCCGGTGGCCCGGATGGACAGCCCCAGCCGGGTGCCCAGAAAGGCCACCAGCAGCAGGGCGGCCCCCACCGTAACTGCGCCGCCCAGGATGATGTCGCACCAGTCCCCGCCGATGCCGGTGCTCTCGAACATGCGGAAGATGGTGTTCTGCCGGATGAGACTGGCGGTGGAGGTCCAGCCCATCACCATCAGGTTGACGGTGTACAGGCCGGTGTTGGTGACAATACCCGCCAGGATGGAGGGCACCCCCAGCTTGGTCTGGAGCAGGGCGGTAACAAAGCCCGCCGCCGCCCCGGTGGCCATGGCCGCCGGAACGGCCAGGATGGGGTGCCCGGCGGCGCACACCACCACAGACACCGCCGCCCCCAGGGTGAAGCACCCGTCGGTGGTCAGGTCGGCGATGTCCAGGATGCGGTAGCTGAGGAACAGGGCCAGAGCCACGGGGGCATAGAGGAAGCCCAGCTCCAGGGCGGTCTGGAGGATATAGAGCATCGTTGACTCATCCTTTCGGGCCAAAGCCCCTCCGGCGCTCCCGCCGGAGGGACTGGCAGATCAATCAGGCAGTTTTTGGGTGAAATCAGTCCTCGGTGGTTGTGACCTCCACCAGCTCGCCCATGTCGGCAAAGAGGGAGTAGTCCAGGCCCAGGGCGGCGGCAGTCTCGGTGTTGACGGTGATGATGCCTCCCTCGGACAGGTAGTAGTCCTCCTTATCCGCGATTCCGTTCACAAGGACCTCATAGGCCAGGTCGGCCGCCTCGGCCCCCAGCCGGGTATAGTTCACGCCGCAGGTGGCGTAGGCCCCGTTGCGGACGAAGGAGTCGGCCCCGGTGTAGTGGGGGATGCCCGCCTCGGCCAGGTCGGGGGCGATGGCCAGCTCCGCGTCCATGATCTTGTTGTCGGTGGGGGTGAACACCGCGTCCACCCCGGCGGCAATGAGGGCGCCGGCGGCGGCGATGACCTCGTCGTTGGTGGTGGCGGTAAACTCCTCATAGGCGATACCCTTCCCCTCCAGGTAGGCCTTGGCCTCGGCGATGGGCTTGGTGGAGTTGGGCTCGGACATGGAGTAGAGCAGGCCCACGGTCTGGATCTCCGGGTTCTGGGCCAGCATCATGTCCAGGATAAACTCGGTGTTCAGGGCGTCGCTGATGCCGGTAACCCCCTCCAGTCCCAGCAGGTCGGCCTGCTCCGGGTCGCTGACGGCAGCGTACACCACGGGGATGCCGCTGCCCTCGGCGGCCACCGTCATCAGCTGGGCGGCGGTGGTGGCGATGGGAATGATCACGTCCACGCCGTCGGCCACCACCTGGGCGCCGATCTGGTTCAGGGTGGTCTCATCCCCCTGGCCGCTGTAGATCTGGCCGTAGTCGATGGTGACGCCCTGCTCCGCCGCGATCTCGTCCAGCCGGGCGGCGATGGCGTTTGCGATCTCGTCCATGGAGGCGTGGTCCTGCTGCTTGACGATGGCCACCTTGTAGGTGGTACCGCCGGAGGAGCCTGAACCGGAGCCGGAGGTGTCGGAGGAGCTTGCGCCGCCGGTGGTGCCGGAGCCGGAGGTGCCGCCGGAGCAGGCGGCCAGGGACAGGGCCATGGCCAGAGAGAGGGCCGCGGCCAGGATCTTCTTCATGGTGCTGTTCTGTTTCATTGTGATAACCTCCATTATGTTGCCCGTTGGGCTGAAATATCTCTGGGTGGGCGATGGAGGGACCGCTGCCAACGGCCTTGATTGGGAGTATTTGACTATTTTTTATTCCGGAGAATAAAAAAACGCCCCTCATCCCACATGGGACAAGAGCCGTACTCCTGCGATACCACCCAAATTGACGTCTGCGACGTCCGCTCGCTTCACGCGCCATCACGCGTGCCCGGTGGATAACGGGTGGGTCCCCGTCGGCATCTACTTGGTTGCCCGTTCAAGCCGCCCTCGAAAGTCCATTCCCTCGGCCGCGCCCCGCCCTGGTCCCACCATCCAGGGCTCTCTGAAGGTTTGCTGTGCCGGGTACTACTCTTTCTCACAGGTTTGGTGCTGATTGAGTTGTTGGGGCTATTATAGCCGCTTCGGTCCCCGCTGTCAAGTCCTTTTTTCGCCGCCGCCCTGCCGGGCGCGGCGGGAGGCCTACAAAGCCGGATGGGGCGCGTGGGACAGATAGGAGTGATGAGATAGGAGATAGGAGTTTCTATTAGAAATTAGGAGTTAGGAATTATTGATGTGTTCCGCCGGAGGCGGAACGATCTCAAGCGGTCCGGCTCCGCCGGACACCAAAACTCCTATCTCCTATCTCCTAATTCCTAACTCCTAACTCCCCTCCCCCAGTTCCTTCAGCAGGGACACCAGGTGCCGTGTGATGCGGCCGGTGAGGCCCCAAACCGCGTGCTCCCCCCAGGGGTAGATGGGTACCCGCTCGCTCCCCGCCAGCCAGCGGTAGTCCCGGGGAACCCCCACCAGTTCATAGGGGAACTCCTCCCCCGGCTGGGGCACCAGCCGGCTGGTGTACTCCAGGGGCTGGGTGTTCATCAGGTGGGACAGGGGGATCTGGAAGGTCTCCTCCACCTCCGCCGGACTGGGCCGCATGCAGGCGGACAGGGTCTCCTCCTCCACCAGCCCCAGCACCGGCCACATGAGGAAATTGGCCCGGTGGGCGATGAAGTCCAGCCGGCCCAGCACCTGAATTTTGTCGGAGGGGATGGCCAGCTCCTCCCAGGTCTCCCGCAGGGCGCAGGCCTCAGGGGTCTCCTCCCCCTCCAGCCGGCCGCCGGGGAAGCACACCTCCCCCGGCTGGCGGCGCAGGCTGCGGGCGCGCACCTCGTAGAGGAGGGAAAGGCGGCCCTCCCTCCCCCGGACCAGAGGGACCAGCACCGCATAGCGGCCGGTGGCGTCCATCAGGCCGGGGGTGCGCTGCTGCAAAAACTGCGCCAGACGTTCGGTGTCCATCCCGCTCACATCTTCTCCGGGGCGGAGACTCCCAGCAGGCCCAGGCCGTTGGCCAGGACGGAGCGCACCGTGTCGGCCAGCTTCAGCCGGGCGGCAAGCAGGGCGGGCTCCTCCCCCCTGATGCGGCAGGAATTGTAGAAGCGGTGGAAATCCCCCGCCAGGGCCACCAGATAGCGGTTGATCCGGCTGGGGTCATAGTCCCGGGCGGCCAGATGGATCTCCTCTGGGAACTGGGCCAGGGACTTGATCAGGGCCAGCTCCTCCGGCGCGGCAAACAGGGCGGCGTCCACCGACGCGGCGGCAGGCACCTTCGCCCCGTCCTCCTGGGCCAGCCGGGATACCAGGGAGCAGATGCGGGCGTGGGCGTACTGGACATAGTACACCGGGTTCTCACTGTCCTCCCGCACCGCCAGATCCAGATCGAAGTCCAGGGGGGTGGTGGCGGCCCGGGAGTTGAAGAAGTACCGGGCGGCGTCCACGCTGATCTCGTCCAGCAGGTCGTGGAGGGCGATGGCCTTGCCCGAGCGCTTGGACATGCGCACCGGTTTGCCGTCCTGCATCAGGTTGACCAGCTGCATCAGCACGATGACCAGCCGGTGGGAGCCGTCCAGCCCCAGCCCGTCCAGGGCCGCCTGGAGCCGGGCCACATGGCCGTGGTGGTCCGCCCCCCAGATGTTGATGGCCAGGTCGAAGCCCCGCACATCCAGCTTGTTCCGGTGGTAGGCGATGTCGGCGGCGAAGTAGGTATAGAAGCCGTTGGCCCGGCGCAGCACGTCGTCCTTCAGGTCCAGCTTGTCCACCTGCTCCTGACTTTTGCCCTCCCGCATGTATTTCTCCTTGAGCAGCTGAGTGGTGTTCAGCCACAGGGCCCCGTCCTTCTCATAGGTCCAGCCCTTGTCGGTGAGCAGCCCCACCGTCTCGGCCACATAGCCGGACTGGTGGAGGGAGGACTCCAGGAACCACTCATCATACTCGATGCGGTACTTGCTCAGGTCCTCCTTCATCCGGGGGATATTCACCGACAGGCCGTACTCGGCCATGGCCCGCTCCCAGTCCTCCCGGGCGGTCTGGCCGGGGAACTCCCCCGCCTGGGCCAGAAAGCCCCGGGCCAGCTCCCGGATGTCGTCCCCGTGGTACCCCTCCTCGGGGAAGGAGTAGTTCTCCTCCCCCACCGTCAGCTGCATGCAGCGGGCGTAGATGGAGGAGGCAAATTTATGGATCTGGTTGCCGGCGTCGTTGACATAGAACTCCTTCCAGGCGTTCCAGCCATCCCGCTCCAGCACGTTGGCCAGGGTGTCCCCCAGCACGCCTCCCCGGGCGTTGCCCATGTGCATGGGGCCGGTGGGGTTGGCGGAGACAAACTCCACCATCACCTTTTTTCCGCCCCCCTCGGTGCCCGCGCCGTAGCGAAGTCCCTGGTCCTCCACGGCGGACAGGACCTCCCCGAACCACCTGGGGCCCAGGGTGAAATTGAGAAAGCCGGGTCCGGCAATCTCCACCTTCTGGAAATAGCTGCCCTCCAGCTCCAGGTTGTCCGCGATGATCTGGGCGATCTGCCGGGGGGCCATGTGCAGGGCCCTGGCCCCCGCCATGGCAAAGGAGGAGGCGTAATCCCCGTGGGCGGTGTCCTTTGGAATCTCGATGGTGGCGCTGACCTGCGCCCCGGCGGGGAGCAGTCCCGCCCCAGCCGCCTTTTCGTATGCCGCCTGGGTCAGCTGGGCCACCTGCTGCCGGGCGGATTGAATCATGTTCGACATAAACAACTCGTCCTTTTCAACGTCGTTATATTGAGGTAGGAGTGAGAAGTTGTGGTGTTTCGCCTTTTGCGAAACGATTTTAAATCGTCCGGCTTTGCCGGACACATAAATTCCTATCTCCTAACTCCTCACTGCTTCAGGCTGATGCCGTTCGCTTCCTTCACCTTGATCTGGAAGATATTCCGTCCTGCGATGGCGTGGTCAATCCTCCCACGGCGGCCAGCCGCCGTGGGGCCCCCTCTCTTTGGTCCTCGGCCGGGCAAAGCCCGTCCTGCGGCGGCGAGATTGACCCCGCCCCGCACTACTGCTTCAGGCTGATGCCATTCGCTTCCTTCACCTTGATCTGGAAGATATTCCGTCCTGCGATGGCGTGGTCAATCTCGATGGCATAGTCGATCTCGATGTCCCCGCCCTGGTCGTTCAAATCGGCCAGCAGACGGCGGGTATTCACCCCGATTGCCATGGCGCCATAAGGTGTATTGTACATGGAGAGGTGGCGCCGCCCCTCCTGAAACACCATCTGTGCGTTGAACTCGCCCATCCGCATCAGGGTGACCTGCTCCCCTTCCACCTGAATGGTGGTCAGGGTTCCCTCCAGGCCGGTGACCTCACTTTCCTGGTAAGAGAGGGTGTAGCTCTCACCCTCCTTCTGCAGGCGGCCTGCCGTCACCAGCTCAATGGTGTCCGGATCGGCGTCCTCATACTGCTGCATCCCCTTGATGGAGATAACCACATCCTTTTCCATTGGCTGCCTCCCATGACTCTGCTTTCTATGCGGGCGCACCACGCCCACAGCGGGGGTTATTATACACGTCCCGGCCGCTTTTGTAAAGAGCGGAGCCATCAAATCCCGCACAGACCGCCGCACGCCGCGCTTTATGGAAAGACAAGGTGGATTTTCCACAGAAAAGTACGCCTTTCCCCATTTGACAAATCCCGTTCATCCGCTATAATAGGTAGCGAACAAATCCTGTATGCCCGGGAGAGGAGGCCACATTCATGAATCTGGAACTGAGCAAAAAGCAATTCCGCCGGCTGCTGGACTTGGTGTATATCGGAAATTGGATTTTGAACTCCACCCGCGGAGACCAGCGCTTTGCCGACTATGACGAGGTGGAGAGCCTGGTCTTTGGCCGGGCCGCCCTGGAGGGTATGCCTTCTTTGGCCGAGCTGTACCAGGGGGAGATTGTGCCCTCCCGCGCCTTTGTGGAGGGGGGCATCCACGAGGCCATCGCGGAGTATGAGAACAACGTCTTTTTCGACATTCTGGCTGAGGATCTGGCCCGCCGTGACATGGATGACGTCCCCATCGACGAGAGCAACTACGCCGAGCTGACCAGCCGTATTGACGCCTACATCGCGGAGTTTGAAGAGCACGGCACGGACAACATCCTGGTGGACATTGACCGCTGAATCAGCTTTTTATCTTAATGGCCGCCCGCAGCTTTGGCTGCGGGCGTTTTTTCTTACCGTCCCGCCTTTCGGGCCGCCACAAACAGGTTGGGCGGCGCGCGGAACAGGTTCTCCCGCTCCAGCACCACAAAGCCCGCCCGGGCGATAGCCTGCTCCAGCCCCTTCATGCGGTAAAACGCCACATAGGGCATGGCCCCGGTGCGGCTGCGCCACAGCTTCTGCAGCCCGACCCGGGTGGGCCGCTCCCCCAGACAGTCGGTGGCGGACAGAAACAGCCCGCCCGGCTTGAGCAGGGACCGGATGCGGGAGAGCACCTCGTTCTGGTCATCCACATAGCACAGCACGTTGAACGCGGTGACCACGTCATAGCTCTCCGGCTCCAGGCAGGAGTCGAAAAGCTCGGTCTGGGACAGCTCCACGTTGTCCACTCCGTTGGCCTCCAGCTTTGCCGCAGCCCGCCGCACCATTTCATCCGAAATATCAATGGCCCGCACCCGTGCCACATGGGGCGCCATCTGCAGGGTGAGAATCCCAGTTCCGCAGGCAAAGTCCAGCACCTGGTCTCCCTCCCTGAGGTAAGGAATGGTGTGCTGGATCGTCTTTTCATAAGCCTGGGCGTACAGCGGACCCATCTGCTGGTCATAGCTCCGGGACCGCATGTTCCAAAAATCCTTGCTGGTGATCACGGCTCGCTCTCCTTCACTGAATTGTTTGCTCCGGTTCCCTTACCCCCGCTTCCGCAGCAGGAAGGTGATCAGAAACCAGGCCGCCAGATACAGGGTAATGGCGGCGCCCGCCGAGGCGCCGATGTAGTAGGAGGTCATCAGGCCGGCAATTCCGGACCCCAACGCCCCCAGCAGGGAAACCAGGTGATACTGAAACAGGTTGCGTGACACATTCCGGGCCGCCGCCCCGGGCAGCACCAGCAGGGAGTTGATGACCAGCAGGCCCACCCAGGTCATGGACAGGGTGACCACCACGGCGATGGCCACCGAGAACACCGCCTCCTGCCAGAACACCCGCACTCCCCGGCTGTCCGCCAGGGCGGGGTGGACGGCGGAGAGCATCAGCTGGTTGAAGGACAGGGCCCACAGGGCGCAGATCAGCAGCAGAATCAGGGCCAGCAGGCCGATCTTGCCGGGCTCCACCGACAGAATGTCGCCGATGAGCAGGCTGTTGAACCGGGTGAAGGAGCGGCCGTTCAGGGTGGAAATGAGGATGCCCAGGGCCACGGCGGTGGAGGAGAACACCCCGATCACCGTGTCGCTGGCCAGGGCGGAGCGGCGGCGCACCCAGTTGAACAGCAGGGCGAAAATCACCGCGAAAACAACCGCAGCCCAGGTGGGCTCGGCAAAGCCGCACAGGGCCCCGATGGCCATGCCGGTAAAGGCGGAGTGGCCCAGGGCGTCGGAGAAGAAGGACATCCGGCTGTGGACCACCATGGTGGACAAGATTCCGAACAGTGGGGAAATAACCAGAACGGCCAGCAGGGCGTTCTTCATAAAGTACATGGACCCGGTCTCCGCCCACTCAAAGGGCAGCAGGTCCACCAGAGCATACCAAAGCTCCATCACGCCCCGCCTCCTTTCCCCATACGCAGATGGAAGGTCTGGTAAAACTCCGGGGAGGAGAGCACCTCTTCCGGCGGCCCTGCCTTCAGCACCCGCTTGTTGAGCAGGATCACCTTGTCGGCAAACTGCCCCAGAGTGGCAAAGTCGTGGGTGGAGAGCAGGATGGACAGGTCATACTCGGTGCGCAGCTCGTCCAGCATATCCAGCAGCTGGTGCTCCCCCTCCACATCCACTCCGGAAAGAGGTTCATCCAGGATCAGGATGTGGGGCACCGGCTCCAGGGCCAGGGCCAGCAGCACCCGCTGGAGCTGGCCGCCCGACAGCCCCCCCATGGGCCTATCCAGCAGGTCGCCCCCGTGGACCCGGTCCAGGCTGCGGCGGCACCGCTCCCGGTACCGCTGGGGGATGGGCAGGCACACCGGCCATTTGGCGGTGGCCGCTGTAAAGAAGTCCAGCACCGACACCGGGTCCCCCCGGTCGAAGCTGGGGGACTGGGGCACATAGCCGATGAGGGGGCGGCTCCCCCCCATGACCGTCCCGTCGGCCAGCCGGATGGCCGGCCCCCCCACCGGGGAAAAGGTGATGTTCCCCCCATAGTGGAGCTGGCCCAGGATGCTGCGGAACAGAGTGGACTTGCCCGCTCCGTTGGGCCCGATCAGGGCGGTAATCTCCCCGCAGTGGAGGTGGAAGGACACATCCTCCAGGATCTCCTCCCCCTGGATGTGGACGGAGACTCCCTCCAGCTTCAGGCAGCAGGCGTCCCCGCAGCCGCCGGACATGATGCCATGCTTCATCTTTCTCACGGGGCAACCACCTCCTCTCCCGCAAAGCCGTTGACGATGGCTGCAATGTTGGACATCATCCCGTCACAGTATGCGTCCACCCCTCCATCCTCCGGACCGTCCATCACCATGGTCAGTTGGGAGACAGCGCACCCCGTCTCCCGGGAGATCGCCCGGGCGGTGGCGTCGGAGCCGTTGACCTCGGTGAAGATAACGGGCAGCTGATACTCCTCCACCAGGCCGGTGATCTCAACAATCTCTTTAGCGCTGGCCTCGCTGCCAGCCTCCTCCTCGATGGCGGCCAGCAGAGGCAGGTCAAAGGCCTGGGCAAAGTATTGAAAGCCGTCGTGGAAGGTGATGAGACCCCCTACCTCCACGCCGCCCTCCTTCAACGACGCAGCAAGCGTTTCCCTGGCCAAGACGCTGAAGTCCTGCAGCCGGTCCGCAGCGTCCAGCGCGTTGTTCTGATACTGCTCCTGATGGTCCGGGTCGGCCTGCGACATGCCCGCCTGGAGGTTCTCCACCATGATGGCAGCGTTGTCCGGAGCCATCCAGTAATGCGGGTCCCAGTGTCCATGGTCGTGGCCGCCCTCGTCCCCCTCCTCATGGGAGTGGGACAGGTTCTCCAGCAGCTCAACCCCGGCGGAGCAGTCCACCACCGCAGCCCGGGAGGAGGCCAGGGCATCCTCCATAAAATCCTCCAGCCCCGCTCCATTCAGGGCGATCACGTCGGCTCTCTCCAGTTTCTTCATGTCGTCCACCGACAAGGTGTAATCATGAAGGCAGCTGACCGAGCCGGTATTCAGCCGCTCCACCTCCACACCCTCCACTCCGCCGGTTACCGCACATGCAAAAAGATATATGGGGTAAGTTGCGGCCACAACGGTCAGCCGGGGCGCGCTCTCCTTTCCCGTCCCGCAGCCGGACAGGCCAGGCAGCAGAAGCAGCGCCGCCAGCACAAAGCAAATGGTCTTTCTCATATCATACCTCGGGTTCTCAGGGTGCACCGCCCGCCTGCGGAGACGGTTCTAAGCCAGTATACCGCATTTTCCTCCGCTTGTAAATCTCTCCTTTTCTCCCCCCGCACCAAGGGAGAAACGCCGGCATAGTCTGGGGTACAGACCAGTTGATACGGAGGGTTGTCTATGTCTGCTTTACCTCATATTGAATATTTCCTCGGGGCCAACGCCCCCTCTGGCTTCTATTCCCTCTACAGCGAGCTGCTGCCCCCGGCGGAGGCCAGAGCCATCTACATCCTCAAGGGGGGACCCGGCTGCGGCAAATCCACCCTGATGCGCCGCATCGGCGCCCGCATGGAGCTGGAGGGACTGGAAACCGAGTACATCCTGTGCTCCGGGGACCCGGCCTCGCTGGACGCCCTGGTGCTGCCCCAGCTGAAGGTGGCCCTGGTGGACGGGACAGCGCCCCATGTGGTGGAGCCCAAATATCCCGGGGCAGTGGAGCGCTATGTGAATATGGGACTCTGCTACAACACGGCCGCCCTGTTTCCCCTGCGGGAGGAAATCATGTCCTGCATGTCCGGCTACAAGGGCTGCTATCAGCGGGCCTACCGCTGTCTGGACGCCTCGGCCAGCATTGCGGAGGACATCCGCACCACCCTGCTCACCGATTCCTTGTCTGAAAAGCTGGCCAAGCGGGCCCGGGGAATCCTGGCCCGGGAGCTGGGCCGCAGAAGGGACGCCGCGCTTCCAGGGCGGGTGAAGCAGCGCTTCCTGGGCGCCGTCACCCACAGGGGGCGGCTGTGCCTGTACGGCACGGCCCTGGCCCAATGTGATCGAATCTATGAGCTGTCAGACGGCTATGGTCTGGCCCACGAGCTGCTCTCCCCCCTGCTGGCCGGCGCCGCCGCTGCCGGCTTTGACGTGGTAGCCTGCCCGGACCCCATGGCTCCCGACCGTCTCGCCCACCTTCTCATTCCCCAGCTGGGGCTGGCCTTTCTCTCCTCCTCTCCGGCCCTTCCCTTCCCCGGCGACCCCTACCGACGAATCCGGCTGGACGCGGCCGCCGACCGAGAGCTGCTGCGCCGCAGCCGTCCCAGGCTGCGCTTTGCCCGGAAGGTCGCCGCCGCCGTGGAGGAGGAGGCGGTAATCTCCCTGGCCCAGGCCAAGGCCATGCATGATGACCTGGAGGCTGTCTACAACCCCTGGGTGGACTTCTCCCTGGCCGACCAGATGGCTCAGTCCATTGGAGACGAAATTCTGGCTCTCTGACGCGCAGCTCCTTTTGAAACGAAAAGCCGGTCCAGTTTCCTAAACTGAACCGGCCTTTTCCTACTCCTTCTGCTTCCAGCGCAGCTCCAGATTCAGGTCCACGTTCCCCTGGATTCCGGCCACCGCTCCCTGGTTGCTGTACTGCCACAGGCCGAAATGGTAGTAAAACTCGGGCACACTGTCGTACTCGGCCAGCCAGAAAGGATACTCCGTCAGCTGGGACAGATCGTAGGTTAAATAGCCCAGGTTTTTGTTGAAATAAATCAGGGGCTGAAACCCCGCCTCCTGTACCCGGCCGCAGAAGGCCAGGGCACAGCGGGTCAGGGTCTCGCCGTCCATTCCATCTGTCCTGGCCCCGTTTCCCGGCGTGATAAACTCCCAGTCAAAGGCCACGGGGCCGCTCAGATCATACGCCTCCAGTGCCTGAAGCACAAAATCGGCTTCCTCCCGCGCCTCCTCCTCGGAGATGGCCTGGGAAAAGAAGTAAACTCCCACATCCAGCCCCGCCTCCAGCGCCCCCTGCATGTTCTGCTGAAAACAGTTATCCAGATTCAGGCCTCCCTGGGTATAGCCCCGGTAGCCCAGTCGGATCATGGCAAAATCCACGCCGTCCGCCGCCACCGCCTGCCAGTCGATCTCCCCCTGGTGGACCGAGACGTCGACGCCCGAACGCACGGACACCTCATCCCCCTGATAGCTCACCCGCCCCGACTCCTCCAGCGTGAAGGCTGCGGGGTCATATTGATTCAGGGGCACGCCTTCCAGCACCTCCAGCCGCCGGTCCCCATACAAAAAGGTCTCCGGTTCCGGCTCCGCCGGCTCCTCCCGGTCATTGGAAAGGGTCAAGTACAAGCTGAAGCAGGCCACCGCCAGGGCCGCCGCCGCAAGAAGCAGGGGCAGCTTCCCCTTCCAGCCTCCGCCGCCCCTCCTGCGCCTGGGACGGGGGTACTCTGTCCCACCCTCAGGCCGCCGCGGGTCCATCCGGTCCTCCATCGCGCCACCACGCTCCATTCTCCTCCGGTGCGCCGGCCGGGTATTCAGACGCATCCTGTCGCTTTTTGGTTGATTGTATCATGTTTCGTCCCACACCGCAAGGCAATTCAGTGTCCTCTTCCGTTCTGAAGCAGCCCGCGTTTTCAAAAAGAGGGGCACGGATCTCCCCGCGGGGCGTGCAAAAAGCCCCGCAGAGCCTGTAATCAGGCCTCCGCGGGGTTACAGCTTTCAACTATTCCCAAAGAGAAAGGGTTTCGGCCAGGATACACTTGCTTTAGCTGCGGAGCAGGGCCGGGCGGGACAGTCAATGGCAGCGCACAAAGGTGCGCCGTTCATCTTGACCATTGACGGCCCCGACCGGGACTGCTATCTTCCCGATAGCCTGGAATTTACTTCTGAACTACGCTATATCATCAGTAACATCACTTAAGTTTACCTCCATAACACTTTTAGACAAGCCTATAAGTAATGTCATCATTTACTGGCTCCAGTTCTTTCTCCAATATACAGTGTAAATCCCAAAGTAATTGCTGTTCTTCCGTATCCTGTGTTGTAATCAAATTAGTTTCGTCCCAGCGCAGGATAATTCTATATAAAGCAATCGCCTCTTTTTCTGTGAGTTTAATATCCAAAAAATTCCTCCTTTATATAATTTGTGACACAATCCCCCTGCTTATTTTGAGTACAGTATAACACAACAAATCATATAAATCTATTAGGGTTTTCTTAATTTTAGTTTCTTATCGCTCTCCCCGGTCAACGGAGCGCCGGGGCCGCTTGCGGCCTTTTCCTGCTGTTCAACGGTATCCGTCAAATCTGAATCTCACAGCCAATGAGACGCAAAAAGCCCGCAGAGCCCAGATATGATAGGCTCTGCGGGCTTTTAAATTCCAGTTATTCCCATTCAATGGTCCCCGTGGGCTTGGGCGTCAGGTCAAACAGCACCCGGTTGACCCCCTTCACCTCAGCGGTGATGCGGGCGGTGATATGCTGGAGCAGATCGAAGGGCACGTTCTCCACAGTTGCGGTCATAGCGTCCACCGTATTGACGGCGCGGATGATGGCGCACCACTCGTCGGCCCGGCGGCCCTCCCGCACGCCTACGCTCTTCAGGTCGGGGATCACGGTGAAGTACTGCCACACCTTGCCCTCCAGGCCGTTTTTGGCAAACTCCTCCCGGAGAATGGCGTCGCTCTCCCGCACCGCCTCCAGTCGGTCCCGGGTGATGGACCCCAGGCAGCGCACCCCCAGACCGGGGCCGGGGAAGGGCTGGCGGTACACCATAGAGTCGGGCAGGCCCAGGGCCGCGCCGCAGGCGCGCACCTCGTCCTTGAAGAGCATCTTCAGGGGCTCCACCAGCTCAAACTTCAGGTCCTCGGGCAGGCCGCCCACGTTGTGGTGGGATTTGACCGCCTTGACTGTCTTGGTGCCCGACTCGATGATGTCGGGGTAGATGGTCCCCTGGGCCAGGAACTCGATGCCGTCCAGCTTGCGGGCCTCCTCCTCAAAGACGCGGATGAACTCCGCGCCGATGATCTTCCGCTTGCGCTCCGGGTCGGACACCCCGGCCAGCTTATCCAGGAAGCGGTCCACCGCGTCCACATAGATGAGGTTGGCCCCCAGCTGGTCCCGAAACACCTTCACCACCTGCTCGGGCTCGCCCTTGCGCAGCAGGCCGTGGTTGACGTGGACGCAGGTAAGCTGGCTGCCGATGGCCCGGATGAGCAGGGCGGCCACCACCGAGGAGTCCACCCCGCCGGACAGGGCCAGCAGCACCTTCTTGTCCCCCACCTGGCGGCGGATCAGCTCCACCTGGTCGGCGATGAAGTTTTCCATATTCCAGTTGGCCTGGGCGCCGCACAGGCCAAAGACGAAGTTGGAGATGGCCTCCTTCCGGGCCCCCTCCTCCTCCGGCCAGGGGGCGTCCCCCTTGTGGTCGGCCAGGAGGACAGGCAGGTCGCAGTTATAGATGTCCTGAGAGACGTCAATCTCCACGCCGTCCACCACCCGGTTGGGGCCGCCGTTGAGAATGACGCCCTTTACATTGGGCAGGGCCTTCAGCTGCTCCAGGGTGATGTCGTGGGGATAAATTTCCGAATATACGCCGAGGGCGCGGATCTCCCGGGCCAGACGGGGGTTTTCCTCGCTGCCCAGGTCCAGAATGACGATCATGTCCTGTTTCATGGTGGCGCTCCTTTCTTTCTGTCAGCCGGTATGGACCAGGCTTTTCCTGCTGTCTCTTTGGAGGTGCCCGCCTTTTGAGGGCGGGCACCTCCAAAACGTCTGGCTGCGAAACGGGAATCCGAAGCTCAAATTTTGGTAATGTCAATGGGGGTCAGGTCCTCGCTGCGGCTCTGCTGCCGGACGGTGAGGAGCGCCCGGGCGGTGTCGATGGCGGTGACACAGCCCACCCCGTGCTCCACGGCGGAGCGGCGGATGCGGAAGCCGTCGGAGTCGTGCTTGCGGCCCCGGGTGGGGGTGTTGATAATCAGGTCGATGGTGCCGCTCTGAATCATGTCCAGGATGTTGGGGTGGGACTGGGAGACCCGGTTGACCCGCTTGCACTCGATGCCCGCGTCGTTGAGCACCTGGCAGGTGCCCGAGGTGGCGTACAGCTCGATGCCCATCTCCTCAAAGCCCCGGGCGATGGAGACGATCTCCCCCTTGTCCTCGTCCTTCACGGTGATGATGATGCGGCCGCCCCGCTTGGGCACCTTCAGTCCGGCCCCCTTGAAGGCCTTGAGCAGGGCCTGAGGGAAGGTCTCAGCCAGTCCCAGCACCTCGCCGGTGGACTTCATCTCGGGGCCCAGGCCGGTGTCCACGTCGGTGAGCTTCTCAAAGGAGAACACCGGGGCCTTGACGGCGAAGTAATCGGCCTCCTTGTAGATGCCGGTGCCGTAGTCCAGATCCTTCAGCTTCTGCCCCAGCATCACCTTGGTGGCCAGGTCGATGATGGGGACCCCGGTGACCTTGGAGATATAAGGGATGGTGCGGGAGGAGCGGGGATTGACCTCGATGACATAGATGTCGTCGTTATAGAGGATATACTGGGCGTTGATGAGCCCAATGACCCCCAGGTGCTTGGCCATGTTCTTGGTGTGCTTCAGGATCAGCTCCCGGTGCTTGTCCTCCAGGTGGAGGGGCGGATAGACCGCGATGGAGTCGCCCGAGTGGACGCCGGCCCGCTCCACATGCTCCATGATGCCGGGGATGAGGATGTCCTCCCCGTCGAACACGCCGTCCACCTCCAGCTCCCGGCCCATGAGGTACTTGTCCACCAGGATGGGATGCTCCTGGACGGTCATGTTGATGATGCGCATGAACTCTTCGATGTTGCGGTCGGAATAGGCGATCTCCATGCCCTGGCCGCCCAGAACGTAGGAGGGCCGGACCAGCACGGGATAGCCCAGCTCGTGGGCGGCAGCCAGAGCCTCCTCAGTGGTATAGACGGTGCGGCCCTTGGCACGGGGGATGCCGCACTTCTGGAGGATGTCGTCAAAGCGCTCCCGGTCCTCGGCGGCATCCACCCCGTCGGAGGAGGTGCCCAGGATGCGCACCCCCATATCGGTAAGGGCCTTGGCCAGCTTGATGGCGGTCTGGCCGCCGAACTGGACCACGGCGCCCCAGGGCTTCTCCTGCTCCACGATGTTCTGGACATCCTCGGCGGTGAGGGGCTCGAAGTACAGCTTGTCGGCCACGTCAAAGTCGGTGGAGACAGTCTCCGGGTTATTGTTGATGATAATGGTCTCGTAGCCCATGCGCTTGAAGGCCCAGACCGAGTGGACCGAGCAGTAGTCAAACTCGATGCCCTGGCCGATGCGGATGGGGCCGGAGCCCAGCACCAGCACCTTCTTGCGGCCGTCGCCGGTGTCCACCGCCTCGTTCTCCCCGTCGTAGGTGGAGTAGTAGTAGGGAGTCTCGGCGTCAAACTCGGCGGCGCAGGTGTCCACCATCTTGAAGGAGGGGACGATGCCGTACTTCTCCCGCAGGGCCTTGACCTCAGACTGCTTCATACCGCACAGCGTGCCGATGTAGCTGTCGGCGAAGCACATCTCCTTGGCCCGCTTCAGGGTGTCGGCATCGGGGACGCCCCGGCAGGCCTTCAGCTCCTCCTCCATGTCGATGATCCGCTTGAAGCCGTCCAGGAACCAGATGTCCATTTTTGTGATATGGTTGATCTTCTGGGGGGAGAAGCCCCGCCGCAGCGCCTCAGCCACCACAAAGAGGCGCTCATCGGTGACCTGGACCAGCATGTCCTCGATCTCGTCGGTGTACAGGCCCTCCAGCTTGTCCAGCTTCAGGGCCCGGACATTCAGCTCCAGGGAGCGGATGGCCTTCATCAGGGCTCCCTCGAAGGAGTTGGCGATGGCCATGACCTCGCCGGTGGCCTTCATCTGGGTGCCCAGGGTGCGGCTGGCAGTGGTGAATTTGTCAAAGGGCAAGCGGGGGATCTTCAGCACGCAGTAGTCGATGGTGGGCTCAAAGCAGGCGGTGGTCTTGCCGGTGACCGCGTTGGGAATCTCGTCCAGGCGGTAGCCCAGGGCCACCTTGGCGGCCACCTTGGCGATGGGGTAGCCGGTGGCCTTGGAGGCCAGGGCAGAGGACCGGGACACACGGGGGTTGACCTCGATGACCGCGTACTCAAAGGAATCGGGGTTCAGGGCAAACTGGACGTTGCAGCCGCCCTCGATCCCCAGGGCGGAGATGATATCCAGCGCGGCGGAGCGGAGCATCTGGAACTCCTTGTTGGCCAGGGTCTGGGTGGGGGCCACCACAATGGAGTCGCCGGTGTGGACGCCCACCGGGTCAATGTTCTCCATGGAGCAGACGGTGATTACGTTGCCGGCGCCGTCCCGCATGACCTCGAACTCAATCTCCTTCCAGCCGGAGATGCACCGCTCAATGAGCACCTGGCCCACGCGGGACAGGTTGATGCCCCGGTCGGCGATCTCCTCCAGGCCGGCCTGGTCGTATGCGATGCCGCCGCCGGTGCCGCCCAGGGTATAGGCGGGGCGGACGATGACGGGATAGCCGATCTCTCCGGCAAAGGACACCGCGTCCTCCACGCTCTCCACCACCTTGGAGGTGACGCAGGGCTGGCCGATGGACTCCATGCAGTCCTTGAAGCCCTGGCGGTCCTCCGCTTTGCGGATGGAGTCAGGGCTGGTGCCCAGCAGCTTGACGCCGTACTTGGCCAGGGTTCCGTCCTCATGGAGGGCCATGGCCAGATTCAGACCGGTCTGTCCGCCCAGGGTGGGCAGAATGGAGTCAGGGCGCTCCTTCTCAATGACCTGGGTGACGGAGGGGATGTTCAGCGGCTCAATATACACATGGTCCGCGATATCCTTGTCCGTCATGATGGTGGCGGGGTTGGAGTTGACCAGCACCACCTCCAGCCCCTCCTCCTTCAGGGCGCGGCAGGCCTGGGTGCCGGCATAGTCAAACTCGGCGGCCTGACCGATGACAATGGGGCCGGAGCCCAGTACCAGCACCTTCTTGATATCAGGATTCTTCGGCATTATTTGTCACCTCCCATAGACGCAACAAAGCGGTTGAACAGATACTCGGTATCCCGGGGGCCGGCGTTGGCCTCGGGGTGGAACTGGGTGGTAAAGCAGTTGGGGCGCTTGTAGCGCAGGCCCTCGCAGGTGCCGTCGTTCACATTGACATGGGATACCTCGGCCACCGCCGGATCCACCGTGTCGGACAGGACCATATAGCCGTGGTTCTGGCTGGTGATGAACACCCTGCCCTTCTCCAGGTCCCGGACGGGGTGGTTGCTCCCCCGGTGGCCGTAATCCAGCCGGCCGGTTTTGGCCCCGGTGGCCAGGGCCAGAAGCTGATGCCCCAGACAGACGCCGAACAGAGGGATATTGCTCTCATACAGCTTTTTCAGCTCGGCAATGACAGCGGTATTCTCCGCCGGGTCGCCGGGGCCGTTGGAGAGCATCACCCCATCAAATCCGCCGGACAGCACCGTCTCCGCCGGGGTATGGGCCGGGAAGGCGGTGACGCGGCAGCCCCGGCGGCGCAGGCACTCGATCATGTGCTGCTTAACGCCGTAGTCCATCATAGCCACGCGGTGCTTCTCCTCGCCGTAGGCGGGAAACACCTCCGGCTCCTTCCGGGTCACCCGGTCCACAGAGCCCTCCACCCGGTAGGCGCGCAGGCTCTCCAGCACCTCGGCCACATTAAAATGCTCCGCACAGGTGACCATGCCGTTCATGCTCCCCTGACTGCGGAGTATCTTTGTCAGCGCCCGGGTGTCCACCCCTTGGATACCCGTGATATCATGCTTCTTCAAAAAGTCGTCCAGCGTGCCCTCACAGCGGAAATTGCTGCCCCGGGGAGACAGGTGCCGCACCACAAAGGCCTCCACCCAGGGGCGGGAGGACTCGTTGTCCTCATGGTTGACGCCATAGTTTCCAATCAGGGGATAGGACATCACTACCCCCTGCCCCGCGTAAGAGGGGTCTGTCAGGATCTCCTGATAACCGGTCATAGAGGTATTGAACACCATCTCACAGACCCGGTCGGAGGTGCTGCCGATGCTTGTCCCGGAAAATACGCTTCCGTTGGCCAGGATCAAAGTCGCTTTCATCAATTCTCACACGCCTTCCGTTCCAGTTCTCCAGTTGTCCGCTGTCCCGCGCAAACCGTTTCAAGATATTGTATCGAAAATCCCCCCACTTTGCAAGATGCTCTCCCGCCTTTTCTGACGAAATTTTCTTCTGTTTGCCCCCACCGCCCTGTGCAGGCCGGATAATCCGTCCGCTGCGGGGCACACTGATGGGAAGAAGCGGCTGTCCGAATCCTGCGTCCTTGGGAGGAATCATCATGTTCACCGGCTTTGCCCGCACCATCATCCTCTACCTCCTCATCATCGCCGGGGTGCGCCTGATGGGCAAGCGCCAGGTGGGCGAGCTGGAGCCCTCCGAGCTGGTGCTCTCCCTCATCATCGCCGACCTGGCCTCGGTGCCCATGCAGGACTTCGGCATCCCCCTGCTCACCGGCGTCATTCCTATTCTGACCCTGCTGTCTCTGACCATGATTCTGTCGGTGCTGACCATGAAGAGCGTACGCTTCCGCGCCCTGATGTGCGGGCGGCCCAGCATCATCATCCGGGACGGTCAGATCGACCAAAAGGAAATGAGCCGCAACCGTCTGACGGTGGACGAGCTGCTGGAGGAGCTGCGCGCCAAGGGCTGTACCGATCCCTCCACCGTGAAATACGCGATTCTGGAAACCAACGGCCAGCTGTCCGTCCTGCTCCACGCCAGTCAGAATCCCCCCAGCGCCAAAGCTCTGGGGACCGCTGTGCAGGACCAGGAGCTCCCTCTGGTGTTAATCAGCGACGGCCGGCTGCTGGAGCACAACCTGCGCGCCCTGGGCCGGGACAGGCGGTGGCTGGATCAGCGGCTGGCCGAGCGGAACTGCCCGGGCGGGTGCCCCTCTGTCTTTCTTATGCTGGCCGACCGGACCGGCAAAATCTATCTGCTTCCCAAGGGGTAGCGCTTCGGAAAGGAGAACAGAATGAGGCGGCTGTTTTTTGCCTCCGGCCTGCTGCTTGTCATGCTGGCCGGCTGTCTGCTCAACGCATGGTACGCCCAGCGGATCACTGACGATATGGTCCAGGCCCTGAGCCGGGCTCAGCAGGAGGCCCTGTCGGGAAACTGGGAGCGGGCGGAGGAAATCACCCTCCGGGCATACGAAGCATGGGACCACCGTGGATTCTATCTTCATGTCGTCATGCGCCACTCCGACGCAGACCAGATCCTGCGCTCCTTCCGTTCTGTTCTGCAGTATCTGGACATACAGGAAGTGGATCAGTATGCCGCCGCAAACGCCGACCTGATCGTCCAGCTGGAGCTGCTGGCTGAGATGGAGCAGGCCGAGCTGACCAATGTGCTGTAGCTTTCTTTTTGTTTAACTGCATAATATCGTTTGATTATAATAGTATAATATGTATATGTTGTCCAATTTTAATTGACGTTTCCCCTTCTCTGCGCTATAATGAATCGAGGAACAGGACCTGCACAGCCGCAACAGTTCAACGCCTCATCATCTGCCAAAATAAGGAGGAGTCCAAAATGGAAGCAAAAGACAACCAGGTTCAGACGCCTGCCCAGTCTCCCTCACCGGACCGGACAGCCGCTCAGATGGACGACGCTTTTTATACCCTCGTGGAAGATGTCCTTCCCCTGCTGGGGAGTCCGGAAGGCCGTGAGTGCTTTCTGAAAAACCTGGAGCGGCTCTCTAAATGGGCGTCCATCATGCCCAATTCCATCCAGACCAGCAGGCCCTGGACCCGGGAGGAATTTGCCGCCGCGATGGCCGGCCCGGAAAATCTCCAGGACCCACGCTTCGGCGCCTACATGGACGCCTTCTATGAGGAGTACATGGAAAACCCGGAGGATAAGATGCAGTCCTTCTACGAAAACCTGTTCCAGGATGAGCGTGAGCTGAGCCGGGTGGACTGGCTTTCCGTGTGGGAATCGGTGCGCGGCAGCTATGAGGACTGGCTGAAAAACGAGTATGAGGAGGACGAGTTCCTGAAAGGGGAACAGGCATAACGGAACACCAACCGAACAACATGCCGGGACGCCGGGCCGTTTGGCCCGGCGTCAGCTTGTCAAAAAAAGCCCTCCTGCAAGGAGTTCCGCCGTCTGCAGACGGCGGAATAAAATCAAATCCCGTCATTTCCGGCGGCATGTACGTCGGAAATGACACCTCTCACGCAAGGCGGGACGACTTTTTCGCTAGGAATCGAGTCCCGCCTTGCGTGCTTATTTTCTCGAAAAAGCGGCTTTGCCGCTTTTTCGACAGTCTCACGCCGGGCCGTTTGGCCCGGTGTTTCTGCCTGCAAATTCCCCTTTCACATGGAATTCCCGTATCCGTGGGGAGCGGAAGCAGATTGAACTTGACATTTCCCTCGGCATATACGTTGGAAATGGCCCTTTGGATGTGTGAGGAACAGTTATGGTTCGGATGAACATTCTGCCGCTGCTGAATCAGCGGGGAAAAACCAGATCCTGGCTTTATAAGCAGATAGGGATGAGCTGCCAGAATTTCAACAAGACGGCGAACAATCAAACCAAGTCCATCAAGCTTGCACGGATCGAAACGCTGTGTCAGATCTCGGACTGCACAACCAACAACCTGTTTTTGATCCACTGGGACGAGGAAACATAAAACCGTGGAGCGGCACTGCCGCTCCACGGTTTTTTCTTTGTTTTCATTCCTGTTCTTCCTTTCTGCGGACTCTTTTTCATACCATTACTATCCCTCAATAGAGGAAACACATTGTGTCCGCTCTTGTGGAAGAGCATATCATATTCAGATTTGAGAATTTTCAACTTTTTTCCGGTTGACAAATGGGGAAAGCTGT
>CAJFVL010000012.1 GCA_904420465.1 uncultured Clostridium sp. | reverse complement strand
ATCCAACTGAGCTACTGGCACATATTAAATTTTGAACTTAACAAAGTTATCCCACGCCGCCTCCTTTAGTGAACCGTAGTTAGTTCTCTTAGGAGGCGGACCCTCTATCCATCTGAGGTACGGGGGCATATACAGAAATTATTCAGTTATACAAGGCTCCGGGATTCGAACGGTTCGATTGTTAGGAGGCGGTCGCTCTATACAACTGAGCTACGGGGGCTTGTCTCACGGAACCGTTTGTATTTTATCCCAAGGCGGCGGCCCTGTCAACCGCAAATCCTGCGGCAGCGCCAGATGTACGCTGAAAACGACCGTCTGCGCCAAAACGCTGGACGGGGCGCGGGGACTTGGCTATACTGAAACTGGAACGGGGAAGGAGGGGATTTCCGTGGATGTGGAATGGAAACTGGAGCCAGGCCGGAGAGAGCCTAAAATCATCATTCTGTCGGCGGAGGCCACCCCGGAGCTGGAGGAGCTGGCCGGCCAGCTGGCCGGGCTGTCTCTGGGCCCTCTCACCGTGTGGCGCGGAGACAGAGCCGATGTGGTGGCGCAGCGGGATTTTCTCCGCTTCTACGCCGACGGCCGGGGAGTGTCGGCCCAGACTGAACAGGATGTATACGCTGTCCGTCTGCGGCTGTATGAGCTGGAGGAGCGGCTGGACCGGCGGCGGTTTGTCCGCATCTCCAATTCGGAGATTGTCAATCTGGACCGTGTCACCGCCCTGGACCTGTCCTTGACAGGGACCATCCGCATGACCCTGAATCATTCGGTCAGCACCTATGTCTCCCGGCGGTATGTCAAGAAAATCAAAGAAGCTCTAGGACTGAGAAAGGAGCGTTGACCATGAACAAGACTGATAAGCGGGCGGTCCTCCGTATCGGACTGGGCGGCATTTTGGGCATAGCCGTGATGATTCCCGTGGGGGGACTGTTCAACGATTTGGTCAGCGGCGGGCTTATCTCCATGGGCTTTCACACCCCCTTCCGGCTGATCAGCTCCCAGCTGGTATGGCTGGTGGGCTCTCAGCCTCTGGCCCTTGTCATTCAGCTCCTGCTGTACTTTGCAATGGGGGCGGTCGCGGCACTGGCCACCCTCCCTTTTGCCGACGATGGCAAAAGCCTGCTTCTGCGTTCCCTGGCGCATTTCATGGTGACTGCCGGGCTGCTGTCCCTGACCACCTGGCTGCTGGGCTGGGCCTGGAACTGGCAGGCCCTGGCCGTCTACCTGATTTTGCTGGCGGCGGTCTATCTGCTCATCTGGCTGGCCCGGTGGGTGGGCTGGTACGCCGAGGTGGCCGACCTGCGCTCCAGACTGGGACTGGCGCCTGGCCCCTCCCCCCTGAAGTGGAAGGAGTCTCTCCCCTATCTGGCCTTTGCCCTGGGACTGTGCGTCCTGCTGCCTGTCGTTCTGCGGCTGCTGGACCCTCCCGACGTGCCGGTGCTCACCGGACTGCTGCTGCCCTATCTGTTGTATCCGGTGGGGGGGCTCTTCTCCGGTCTGTCCCTGGGCCGGCGGGCTGGGGTGTGCCTGCTGTATCCTGTGGAAGGGGGGCTTCTCTGCCTGACCACTGTGCTCCTGCTGTACAACTACACCGCCCTGCCCCACTGCCTGCTCTTTGTCCTGCCCGCTCTGGCAGGGAATCTGGCAGGGGCGACCCTGAGCCGGAAAAGACCCGGTCCCGGAAAGGAGGAGGCCCTGTGAAGCGTGAAACCCGTCTTTACAACGTGATCTTCCCCATCTGGATTATCATGTTCTGGCCCAGCCCGCCAGTGTTTCTGGTTACCTTCTTCGGAAATCTGGTCATCGACTGCGCCGTGCTTTTCCTTGTCCTGCTGGCCCTGCGGCACCCGGCCAAGGGGGCGGTGCTGCGGCGGTGCTGGTGGAGGGTATGGCTGTACGGCTTCCTGTCCGATATCATTGGGGCTCTTTGGCTGGCCGCCGGCCTGTTCGGGGCCTGGGCGCTGGACGCGGGCGGGACCGGCGGCTGGATCAGCGATTTTGCCATGGCCATGACGGTCAACCCCTTCCGGCACCCGCTGGCTCTGGCCTGGACGGCCGTCGGGACCGCTCTGGCCGGAGTGTGCATCTGCCGCTTTGACCGCCGGGTGTTCCGGCGCGTCCCGGAGCTGGACGGAGGGCAGAGCCGCACCCTGGCCCTGGCGCTGGCCATTGTCACCGCTCCCTGGCTGTTTTTCCTTCCAATGTATTAAGATTTTATACAGAAAGCAACACCTTGTTCAGGCGGACAAGGTGTTGCTTTTTTGCCGTTTATCGTTCAAACCGGCGTGTTCCGGCTCTGGGAGACACGGCCGCAGGAATGAAATTTCCAATCAAATATATCGAATTTTCGCTGCTTTTTCAATAGTTCGCCATATTTTTTTAATATTTCCGGGGAGGTGAAAAGCTGCGACGTCATTTTTCACAAAAAAAGGTTGGTCCTCTTGATTTTTTCCTCCTGTTCTGCTAAACTCTATATAAAGATTTCGTTAAAATATAGAGGAAATCAAAAAAATTTCGTTAAGAATCAAAAAAGGGGGGACTTGCCATGAATGGCGGAACAATCTTTCTTCTGGCAATTGCGGTGATCCTGGCGGTTGCGGTTATCGGAAGCAACGTCGGCAGAAAGAAAAAGTAGCAGCAGGCCCTTCTTAAGCCGTGTCCGTCTTGTCCTTCCATAAGGAGGACCGTTGCCATACCAGGTCCAGGGGTACACAAAACGTGAGAGGGACTTCCCATCCGGGAAGTCCCTCTCACGTTTTCTCTTGTCCGTCAGCTCAGCTGGAACTGCCCGGTATAGAGACGATAGTAGCGCCCCTGCTTCTCCAGCAGCTGGCGGTGGTCTCCCTTCTCCTCAATCTGGCCGTGCTCAATAACCACGATGCAGTTGGAGTTGCGGACGGTGGACAGCCGATGGGCAATGACAAAGACCGTCCGGCCCTCCATCAGCGCGTCCATACCCCGCTGGATCAGGGCCTCGGTGCGGGTGTCAATGGAGGAGGTGGCTTCGTCCAGGATCATCACCGGCGGATCGGCCACAGCGGCCCGGGCGATGGCCAGCATCTGGCGCTGGCCCTGGGACAGATTGGCCCCGTCTCCGGTGACCATGGTATGGTAGCCGTCAGGCAGGCGGCGGATAAAGGAGTGGGCGTTGGCGCTCTTGGCGGCGGCGATACACTCCTCGTCAGTGGCGTCCAGCCTTCCGTAACGGATATTTTCCATGACTGTGCCGGTGAACAGGTGGGTGTCCTGAAGAACCATCCCCAGGGACCGGCGCAGGTCCTCCTTGCGGATGGCCTTCACGTCAATACCGTCATAGGTGATCAGGCCGCCCTGAATTTCATAAAAGCGGTTGATCAGGTTCGTGATGGTGGTTTTCCCCGCGCCGGTGGAGCCCACAAAGGCGATCTTCTGACCCGGATTGGCGTAGACGGACACATCCTTTAAAATCTGCTTGCCGGGGACATAGGAGAAATCCACATGGCGAAAGCGGACCGCCCCTTTCAGCTCGGTGAGGTAGTAGTCCTCCCCCGGGACATTCCGCACGGTGCCCCGGATCAGGTGGAGGGAGGGCGCGCCTGTGTGGTCCGGGTACTTCCAGGCCCAGCGATGGCCGGCGAGGACGGACAGGTCCGTCACCTCAGTCAGACTCCCATCGGGCGCCGCCCTTACCCAGATCCCCTCGCTGGAGTCCACGCCGGGGGGCAGCAGGCGCAGCCCGCCCTTCTCCCGCTCGGCCTGGCCCAGCTCAGTGAGGGCTTCATCCGCCCCAACCAGCACGGGCACCAGAGCCAGCCCCGCGGAGCGCGGGGTTTTCCAGGCCCAGATCCGGGTGTGCCCCCCGGCCTGGGACAGGGTGCCGTTGGCATCCTTGTCCGCCTGGACCAGCGTGATTGTTCCCTCGTTTGCCTCAGGCGGGGTATCCATCACCTCGAAAATGCGTTCAGCGCCCGCCAGGGCGGAAAGCAGGGTGGTCATCTGCTGGGAGATCTGGTTCAGGGGCTGGCCCACCTGCCGGGAGTAGTTGAGGTAGACCACCAGGCCGCCCAAATCAAAGCCCTGAAGGACGGACAGCAGCCCTCCGAAGGAGGCGGTGAGGGCGTAGCTGATATTCATCAGGTTGCCCGAGATCGGCATGATCACACCGGAGTAGAAATTAGCCTTCTGGGCGGCATCCCGGTAGGCCTCGTTGAGCCTGCGGAACTGCTCCTTGGCCTGCTCCTCATGGGTGAAGGCCTTGACCACCTTCAGACCCTCGATCATCTCCTGGATATCGCCGTTGACATCGCCCAGGGCGGCCTGCTGCTTTTGATAAAAGCGGCGGCTGCGCCCTCCCAGCCGGTTGAACACGGTCATGGTGACGACCAGGATAACAGCGGTAACCAGAAACAGCTGCCAGTTGATAAAGAGCATCATGACCACCAGCCCCGCGAACATCAGGCAGCTGGAGCACATGGACACCACACTCTGCTCCAGGGCCAGCTGCACGTTGTCCGCATCATTGGTGAAGCGGCTCATCAGCTCTCCATGGGGATGCTGGTCGAAGTAGGACAGCGGCAGATCCTGAAGCTTGTCGAAGAGGTCCCCACGCAGGCGGTTGACGCCCCGCTGGGCCAGCCGGACCATGACGGCGGACTGGCAGTAGGTGGCCAGGCAGCCCAGCAGATAGACGCAGATCAGCCGCAGAATGGCCCGGCCCAGTCCGGCAAAGTCGGTGCATCCTGACCAGATAAAGTCATTGATAATGCCCCGCAGCATATAGGAGCCGCCGATATTGGTGCACACAGAGATGAGCAGGCAGCCCAGCACTGCCATCAGGGGCAGCTTGCTGCGGGTGAGATAGCCCAGCAGGCGGAGAATGGTCTTTTTCAGGTCCTTCGGCTTTTGATAGCCCCCCCTTGGGGCGCGGTTGGGTCCGGGCATTACTCCTTCACCCCTTCCTGCTGAGACTGGTAGATCTCCTGATAGATCCGGCTGGAGGCCAGCAGCTCCTCATGGGTCCCCCGGCCGGCAATGTGGTCATCATCCAGGATCAGGATTTCGTCGGCATACTGCACCGAGGAGATGCGCTGGGCAATCATGATGACGGTGGTGCCCTTCAGGTTCCGGGCAAAGGAGGCGCGAATGGCCGCCTCGGTGGTGGAGTCCACCGCCGAGGTGGAGTCATCCAGAATGAGCACCGCGGGTTTCCGCAGCATGGCCCGGGCGATGCACAGCCGCTGCTTCTGCCCGCCGGATACGTTGACGCCTCCCTGGGACAGGTTGGTGTCAAATCCGTCCGGGAAGGACATGATGAAATCATAGGCCTGGGCGTCCCTGGCCGCCTGAATCATCTGCTCCTCGGTGGCGTTGGGATCACCCCACAGCAGGTTCTCCCGGATGGTGCCCGAGAAAAGAACATTGGTCTGAAGCACCATGCCGATCCGGCTGCGCAGCTCCTCCAGGGGATAGTCCCGCACGTCTGTCCCATCCACCAGGACGGCCCCGCCGGTGACATCGTAAAACCGTGGAATCAGATTGACCAGCGTGGACTTTCCGGTGCCGGTTCCCCCCACAATGGCAATAAACTGCCCCGGCCGGACTGTGAAGCTGACGTGGGAGAGCACATCGTCTCCCGTGCCGCCGGCGGCGTACTTGAAGGATACATCTTGGAATTCCACCGCCCCCCGGGGCTCGGGCAGGGGCCGCCCGGCGGCCTCCGGCCGGTCCTCCACCGAGGGCTCGGTGCTCAAAACCTCATGGATGCGGCGGGCGCAGGCCTGGGCTCGGGAGAGCTGAAGCAGGGACATGGCCACCATCATCACGCTCATCAGGATCTGAAAGATATAGTTGATGAAAGCCTGAAGGCTGCCCAGGTCAAACTCCGCCCCCATGACCATCCGGCCGCCGAAATAGAGCACCGCCACCGTGGCCCCGTTCATGGCCAGCATCATCACCGGCAGGATGGCGATGATCCGCAGCCCCACCGCCAGACCGGCCTGCATCAGGTCGTCGTTGGCCTGCTTGAACTTCTTCCGCTCAAAATTTCCCCGGACAAAGGCCTTGACCACCCGGACGGCCACCAGATTCTCCTGGAGGGTGTTGTTCAGCGCGTCGATCCGCTTCTGCACCGTCTCGAACAGTTTGGTGCACAGCTTCATCAGCACACCGATGACCAGGATCATAAGGGGAATGACCACCGCCAGCACCAGGGCCAGCCGGGCGTTCAGAGTGATGCTGATCACCAGGGCGGCCGCCAGCATCACCGGGGCGCGGACCAGCATCCGCAGCCCCATGGACAGCATCATGGTCATGGCATTGACATCGTTGGTCATACGGGTAATCAGAGAGGCGGAGGAGAAGCGGTCAATATCGGCAAAGGAAAATTCCTGCACCTTGTCAAAGAGGCACTGGCGCAGATTGGCCCCAAAGCCCTGGCTGGCAAAGGTGGCGTATTTGGCGGAGCCCACGCCGCAGGCCATGGCGGCCAGGGCGAGGACCAGCATCAGGATACCCAGCTGAAAAATGTAGCCCTCATCTCCCGCGGGGATTGCGGTGTCCACAATTTCCGCCATGACCAGGGGCAGCAGCAGCTCGCACACAACCTCCAGCACAATGAGAACGGGGGACAGGAGCGCCTGCCGTTTATAGCCTTGAAGATGGGTAAGAAACAGCGCCAGCAAGCCAATCCGCCTCCTCTCTGCTTCGGTGCGCCCGCCGGAGCCTCCGGCTGGGCAGCTCCGGCTCCCTGCATCCGTTCAGCATTTCCATCACTCCCAGCTTTATTAACGCATTAACAATCGGCGTGCGGACCATTTTAGCACGCCGCCGGGAGATGTCAAGGGATTTCCCGGCGGATTCAAAAATTGTTTACACTTCCCCAAAGCAAAACGTCCCATCCCCCTTGACAAAGGTCCCCGCCCCGTGTAATATGAAGCTAGCTTCACATGAAGCAAGCTTCATATTTTACTGAAAGGGGGACCCCATGAAAACCAAGGTAAAGGAACTTCGGCTGGCCTCCGGGCTGACGCAGCAGCAGCTGGCCGACCTGGTGCGGGTGTCCGCCCGGACGATTATTTCCATCGAAAAGGAGCAATACAGTCCCTCCCTGATGCTGGCCTACCGCCTGGCCCAGGTATTCGGCACCACGGTGGAGGAGCTGTGCTGTCTGGAGGAGAACAAACGATTGGAGGATCAACAGTATGAAGGTCTATAACAAAAAGGGGCTGGCGTGGGGCGCCTTCTGGACGGCTCTGGGCCTGTTCAGCCTGTACCGCTATATTACAGACCCCGTCGATTTCCTGCCCCGGCAGATCAAGCATCTGGTGATCGCGGCGGTGGTGCTGCTTTTGGGGATCGCCGGCTTTGTCCGGGCCTTCTCCAAATCGGCCACACGGGAGGACAGGATCGCGGAGCTGGACGAGCGCAACCAGCTGGTGAAGCTGAAGTACAGGGCCCGCACCTTTGACATCATGTTTTGGATCACCATGGCGGTAATGCTGCTCTCCCTGCTGGCTTACCTGCTCACGGAAAACCTGGGCTGGGGCTTCATCTTCGTCACCTCCGGTGTGCTGGCGGGAATCAGTGTCCTGGTGGAGCTGATCGTATTCATTTACTATGAGCGCCGGAGCTAACCGCTGGGAGTGGGCCGCCCTGAGCCTGGAGTGGGGGGCGGCGGCCAGCCAGCTGCTCACCCTGCTGTGCTGGCTGAAGGGAAACGGAGCCTGGCAGGGCGGCCTGTCGCTGTTGTTTCTGGGGCTGGCTGGGGCCTGCTGGTGCCGCTTTGCCGGGGATCAGGCAGTGTCCAGGTTTCTGCTGGGCGTCCTCTGGTGCCTGCTGGGCGCCGCCCTGCTGCTGAAGTTTGCTGTGAGTCCATAGCATCAAAACCTGTAAGGAGGAGCAAATCTGTGTCCAATACAAGAAAAGAAGAGGCCCGCCGCGCCCGGGACCTGCACCTGCTGCGGGATGAGCGGGACCTGGCGCTCCAGGCGGAGGGACAGGGGAAGGCCGGGCGGGCGGTGCTCACTCTGTCCCAGGGGCTGGCCGTGCTGTGCATCCTCCAGGAGGACCCGGCCTGGACGGTGCTGCTCTCCCTGTCCTTCGCGGCGGGAGCTGTACGGGCCTTTCACCGTTTTTCCAGTGACCGGGAGGGCGTCTATCTGTTCCTGGGGCTGGCCGCCGCGGGGGCGGCCCTGACCCTGTGCGGCTGGTTCTTCCTGGAGCACCGGCCGGAGTGGCTGACCCTGGGGCGGCTGGCGGCCCTCCTGGTCCTGTTCCAGGCGATGAAGGGCGTGGCCGCCCTCCTCTTTCTGGGGCTGACTCTGGGGGCCTTCTGGGTGAAGTTCAAGGTGCAGCACATGGACGGGGAGAAGTGGGAGGCCTATTTCCAGGGCCTGTCCACCGTCGCCCTGCTGGCTCGGATAAGCATCCTGCTCGGACTGTCCCTGCTGTTCAGCTCTGCTCTGAGCGCCGCCCTCTTTCAGTGGACGGGCTTTCCCGACCCATGGAAGCTCGCCGCCGTTTTCTGTGTCATGAGCGGCATCGGATTGTTCCGAAAATTCAGTGCCCGTCGGGAGGAGCTGGTGGAGAAGCTGCTGCGCTTCAAGCCGTCTGAGGCATCCTGACCCGGCCGCCGGATAAAAGAGCCGGAAGGCAGCGGCACCGCTGCCTTCCGGCTCAGCTTTTGCTGTTCTTCTGCATATCTATCCCTTGGCAAAGCGCGTCAGAAACTCCCGTGTGCGCTGCTGCTTCGGATTGGACAGAACCTCCTGGGGACTGCCCTGCTCACAGATGACCCCTTCCGACATAAAAACGACCTGATTGGACACATCCCGGGCAAAGGCCATCTCGTGGGTGACCACCAGCATGGTCATGCCTCCGTCGGCCAGGGAGCGCATGACCTCCAGCACCTCGCCCACCATCTCCGGGTCCAGAGCTGAGGTTGGCTCGTCAAAGAGGAGCACCTCAGGCTCCATGGCCAGGGCCCGGGCAATGGCCACCCGCTGCTTCTGGCCGCCTGAGATCTGTCGGGGCTTGGCGTTGACATAGGGGGCCATCCCCACCTGGGTCAGGTAGCGCATGGCATTCTCCCGGGCCTCCTCCCTGCTCTTTTTCAGCACCTTGGTCTGACCCACCATGCAGTTCTGCAGAACCGTCATGTTGTTGAACAGGTTAAAGGACTGAAAGACCATGCCCACCTTGGTCCGGTAGGCGTTGGCGTTGACACGGCCGCCGGTGACGCTCTCCCCATGAAAGACAATCTCTCCGCTGGTGGGGGTCTCCAGCAGGTTGACACACCGCAGCAAGGTGGACTTGCCTGAACCCGAGGCTCCGATGATACTGGTCACATCCCCGGGACGGACGGTGAAGTCAATGTCCCGCAGCACCTCGTTCTTTCCAAAGGTCTTGGACAGGTGCCGGACCTCTAAAATGGCGTCGTTCATATTCACCGCTCCCCCCTGTTCCGGCCGTGCTTCAGATTCTGGGCAATCCGGTCCCTCTGCTCCTTATGTACCTCGGCGCCGGGCTGGCCAGGGTGGCGGTAGGTGCCGGCGGCCATGACCAGCTGGTCCCCCTGGACCAGCTCATAGCTGTCGCTGCCGTCCAACCGCTTCTCCAGCAGCCGCAGCAGGAGGGAGGCGAGCAGCGTCATGGTAAGGTAGCCGATCATCTCGATGGCGGCGGAGGGGAAGTACTTGCTGTTCACCCCCACCAGATAGCGGTGGAAGGCGAAGAACTCAGAGAAGGTGATGACAAACATCACCGAGGTGTCCTTGATGTTGATGATAAAGTTGTTGCCGATCTGGGGCATGATGTTCCGCAGGGCCTGGGGCAGGATCACGCTGGTCATGGTCTGCACATGGGTCATGCCGATGGCCTTGGCCCCCTCGGTCTGGCCGGGGTCAATGGAGATGATGCCCCCCCGCACCGACTCGGCCATATAGGCCCCGGTGTTGATGGACACCACCAGGATGGCAGCCGCCCACACGCTGGGCCACTGGATGTTCCAGAAGTAGGGCAGGCCGTAATAGATGAACACCGCCTGAAGCACCATGGGGGTGCCCCGGAATACCTCCACATAGACCCGCACCAGCATCCGGATCAGCTTCAGGACGAAGCGCTTGGGGGCGGGGTCGTTTTTGGTGTAGGGGATGGTGTTCAGGACGCCGCAGGTAAAGCCGATGACGCAGCCAATCAGGGTGGCCACCACCGCCAGCACCAGCGTGTTCCGGATACCGCCCAGGTAACCGCTGCCGAGGAAAAAGCTTCCCTTATAGTTCTCCCAGAGAAGGGACATATCCCGGCCCAGATCGATAAACCGCTCCATAGAGGGCGCTCCTTTCCTGTATAGGCCGCGTCATCCGGCCCCGATGGCGGCGCCGGATGACACGGTGAAGATGCTGTTTTCCCCGATCAGATCTCGGGCTGGATGGCGATGGCCTGGTCCATGAGGGCGTTGAACTGCTCCTCGTTCAGGGCGGAGAGCACCCGGTCCATGGCCTCCACCAGCTGGGTGTTGCCCTTCTCCACGGAGATGCCGATGTTCACATTCTCGGCCCGCTCCGCCTCGTCGGCGAACTGAAAATCCCCGTCGGTGCCGGAGAAGTTCAGGATGACCAGGTCGTCATCCTTGGCCACGGCGCCCATGGCGGTGGGCAGATCGGTGCAGATGAAGTCGGCGGTGCCGGTCTGGAGCTGCATGATCATGGCAGGGGCGGACTCGGCGGGGGGCAGGATCTCGGCCCCCTCGATCTGGGGCAGGCAGGAGTCGTACCAGATGGTGCCGGTCTGGGCGGTGCACTTGCCGCTCAGCTCCTGGATGGAGGTGGCCTCAGCGTTAGCGGAATCCTTGGTGGTGACGCAGACGATGGTGGCATAGAAGTAGGGGCCCGCCATGTCCACCTCCTCCAGCCGGTCGGCGGTCATGGACTGGCCGGCGATGTTGGCGTCCATCACGCCGGACTGGATGGAGGCAGTGAGGCCCTCCCAGTCGCTGGAGACGATCTCCAGCTCCCAGCCGTAGGCCTCGCAGATACGCTTGGCGATCATCACGTCATAGCCGTTGGCGTAGGAGCCCGCCACGTTGGAGATGGGCACCGCACCGTTGGAGTCGTCCATCTGCATCCAGTTGTAGGGTGCGTAGGCGCACTCCATACCCACGGTGAGGACCCCGTCCTCCACGCCAGGGATGGCGCTGGTGTCCACGCCGGTCAGATCCTCCACGGGGGGAACGGTCACCTGTTCGCCGCCCTCTCCGGAACTGCTGGAGCTGCCGCCGGAGGAGCTGGAGGAGCCGCTGCCGCCGGAGCAGGCGGCCAGAGAGAGCGCCATGGCAAGAGCCAGGAACAGAGCAGAAAATCTTTTCATTTTCATTCTTCCTTTCCATCTGCAAGGTAAACAAAAACGACCACAGCGCGCGGCGCCGCAGTCGTTTCCAATCCCAAAGCCATACATGGAAAGAACGATAGCGCTTCACGCAGTGTGACAGTCGTCGGGATCTTATCCCGCCGCCCAACAGAACGCCGCACAATCCGGCGCCCCATTTCGGCAAAGCACCCTTTCTCCCCGCTTCGCCGGCGGTTGTGCGCCTGGACGGGGATACTGATGAGCTTTGCGCCTCTATCATCTTTGCTTTGCAGGCATAATATCACATAGGGACGGCCTTGTCAATTACATTCAGGCCAAAACAGCGGGAAATCTCTCCTGTTTTTTTGAAAAAAAGAGAAAACCGCCTTGATTTCCCGCTGCCTCTCCGTGAAAAAGCTACGGGACTTCTTGCGCAGCGGAGGCATCCTCATTATAATAATGGAAACAACGGAAAGGGAGGGCCGGAGTCATGACCCTGCAGCAGCTGAAATATGTCACCGTGATCGCGGACAGCGGCTCGGTCAATGCCGCGTCCAAAAACCTGTATGTGTCACAGCCCAGCCTGTCCAGCGCGGTAAAAGAACTGGAGGCGGAAATCGGCTTTGAGCTGTTCCGGCGCTCCAACCGCGGGGTGACCATCACGGCGGAGGGGGAGGAATTCCTCAGCTACGCCCGGCAGGTGTGCGCCCAGTATGCCCTGCTGGAGGAGCGCTTTGTGGAGGGGAAATCCAAAAAGAAATTTTCCGTCTCCGCCCAGCACTACACCTTCGCGGTCAACGCCTTTTCCCAGCTGATCCGCAAGGTGGGCATGGAGGAGTATGAGTTCTCCATGCTGGAGACCAAAACCTATGAGTGCATTGAAAATGTGCGGGATTACAAAAGCGAGCTGGGCATCCTGTACCAGGATGATTTCAATCAGCGGTATATCTCCAAGCTTCTGGACGAGAACAATCTGGAGTTTCACCCGCTGAAGGACTGCTCCACCTGCGTATATCTCTGGCAGGGACACCCCCTGGCCGCCCGCCCGGAGCTGACCATGGCCGACCTGGAGCCCTACCCCTGCATCGCCTTCGAGGTGGGGAAGGAGAACTCCCTGTTTCTCGCGGAGGAGGTTATGAGCACCTACCCCTACCGACAGCTGATCCGGGTCTGCGACCGGGCCACCGCCCTGAATTTTATGAAGGGGATCAATGGCTTTACCCTCTGCTCCGGTATTATATGTGAGGAGCTCAACGGCTCGGAGTACAAGGCGGTCCCCCTGGGGGGCGGCGGCATTATGCGCATCGGCTATATCCAGCGCCGGGGCAGCGAACTCAGCCGGCTGGGCGCGCTGTATTTGAAGGAGGTCAGGCAGGCCATGGCCACATAGGTGCGGCTGCCTCCCGCGGATCGGCTTTCTTCCCGCGGACCCGGCCTCTCTGTTATAGAATTTAGCTATACCTAACATTCGGCTTTGTGTATTAACACTTTTTCGGGAATTGTGGTATGCTGAAAAGCACATCAGCCGGGCGCTCAGCCAGAAAGGAGTCCATCATGCGGCATGCGATTGTACTGCACAGCGGGATGCGGACCATCTGCTTCCATGATTCCATGCGCTCTGGAATGATGGACGGCTGTGCTGCGCGCTTCCGAATGTGAACGGAGTTTTTCGTCCGGCGGCAGATGCGCACTGGCGTGTCTGCCGTTTTCATTTTCAGGAAAGGGGAAACACTGTGATCCAATTGGAACACGTCTCCAAGCGATTTGCCAATGGCGCGCAGGCGGTGGAGGCGGTGAGAGACGTCAGCCTGCACATTGAAAAGGGAAAGATTGCCGGCATTATCGGCTTCTCCGGCGCGGGCAAGTCCACACTGGCCCGGTGCATCAACCTGCTGGAGCGGCCCACCGAGGGGCGGGTCGTTGTGGACGGGGCTGACCTCACCGCGCTGCGGGCGGGTGAGCTCCGGGAAAAGCGGAAAAAGATCGGCATGATCTTTCAGCAGTTCAATCTGTTCTCCGCCCGCACGGCCTACGGCAATGTAGACTTTCCGCTGCGCCGCAGCGGCATCGGCCGGCGGGAGAGGGACCAGAAGGTGCGCCGCCTGCTGGAGCTGGTGGGCCTGTCCGACAAGGCGGGGGCCTATCCCTCCCAGCTGTCCGGCGGACAAAAGCAGCGGGTGGCCATCGCCCGGGCGCTGGCCAACGACCCGGAGGTGCTCATCAGCGACGAGTCCACCAGCGCTCTGGACCCCCAGACCACCAAGTCCATCCTCCAGCTGCTCAAGGATTTGAACCGGACGCTGGGCATCACCATTGTGGTCATCACCCACGAGATGCAGGTGGTCAAGGAGATCTGCGACGTGGTCTATGTCATGGACGGCGGACAGGTGGTGGAGGAGGGAGATGTATTCCAGGTGTTCTCCTTCCCTCAGAAGGAGATTACCCGAAGCTTTGTGTCCAGCACCTCCACCCTCTCCCGCATCGACGACCTGCTTCAGGACCCGGGCCATCCCGTCCGGCTTTCGCCCGGGGACTATCTGATCCGGCTGCGGTACCTGGAGCGCAGTTCCTCCGAGGCGCTGATCTCCTATATTTCCCGCACCTATGAAATTGACGCGAATATTCTGCTGGGAGACATCGAACTGATCGACGGCAACCCCCTGGGCGGACTGGTGGTCATTGCCAGCGGGGAACACGACCGGATCGCCGCCGCCATGGGAGATCTGTCCAGCCGCAATGTCTTGGTGGAGGTGATCGCCCGTGGCTGAGCTTTTGAATCAGATCATGCCCAATGTGGTGGCCTTGAAAAGTCAGCTCTGGCAGGCCTTTCTCCAGACTCTCCAGATGGTGGGGATCGCCGGCTCCATCTCCCTGCTGCTGGGCATCCCCTTCGGGGTGCTGCTGTTCACCACCAAGCGGGGGGGAATTCTGGAGAACCGGCCGGTCCATTTCCTGCTGAGCAAGTTCTGCGACGTGTTCCGTTCCATCCCCTATATCCTGCTGGCCATGCTGCTGATGACCCTGAGCCGCCTGATCATGGGCACGGCCATCGGGGTGCGGGGGGCCATCATCCCCCTGCTGTTCGGCACCATCCCCTATCTGGGCCGTCAGACGGAAAACGCCCTGGCTGAAGTGCCTTCCGGGATGATCGAGGCGGCCCAGTCCATCGGCGCCTCCCCCCTGGAGATCATCTGGCGGGTCTATTTGAAGGAGGCCATCCCCGGCATTGCCCGGGGCGTGACCATCACCCTGATTTCCCTGATCAACTTTACCGCCATGGCCGGGACCCTGGGCGCGGGGGGGCTGGGCAACTTCGCCTACTCCTATGGCTATGCCCGGAACCGGAACGACGTGATGGTTGTGGTCATTCTCATCATCATCGTCATGGTCAGCATCATCCAGGCCCTGGGAACCCATATTGCAAAGAAAGCCACTCACTGATGACACATCCAAATGAAAAACAGGAGGAACAAGAAATGAACAAGAAACGAATTGCCGCTCTCACCCTCGCGCTCTCTCTGTCCCTGACTCTGGCCGCCTGCGGCAGCTCCGGCTCGGGCTCCAGCGCTCCCGATCCCAGCGAAAACGAGATCACCGAGGTCACCGTGGGCGTGGTGGGTTCCACCAACGAGCAGTGGGACACCGTCAACGAGCTGCTGGCCGACGAGGGCATCCACGTCACTCTGGTGGAGTTCTCCGAGTACAAGCTGCCCAACGCGGCGCTGAACAGCGGGGAGATCGACCTGAACGCCTTCCAGCACAAGGCCTACCTCCAGGGAGAGATCGACGACCTGGGCTATGACCTGTCTGTGCTGGGGGACACCATCATCGCCCCCCTGTCCCTGTACTCCAACTATATCACCGACGTCAGCGAGCTGAAGGAGGGGGACACCATCGCCGTCCCCAGCGACCCCACCAACGAGGGCCGCTGCTTCAAGATTTTGGAGTCCGCCGGAGTGCTGGAGGTGGACCCTGCCGCCGGCTACACCCCGGAGATCACCGACATCACTGCCAACCCCCTGAATCTGGAGTTCTATGAGGTGGAGGCCGCCACCACCGCCAGCCTGCTGCCCGACGTCACCGCCGCCTTCATCAACGGGGCCCACGCGGTGGACCACGGGCTGAATGTGTCTGACGCCATCTACACCGAGCAGGTGGAGGCAGGCAGCGACAACCCCTATGTGAACATCATCGCCTGCCGTACCGAGGACCTGGACAACGAGGTGTACCAGAAGGTGCTGGCCGCTTATCAGTCTGACGAGACAGCCGCCGCCATCGAAGAGATCTTCCAGGGGACCCAGATCCCCGCCTGGAAGTGAGGCGGCCCATGGGCATCCATCCCTATATTGAAGAGGACCGGGCCTATCTCACCGACCTGCGCCGGTACCTCCACAGTCATCCGGAGCTGAGCATGGAGGAGTACAACACCGCCCGGCGCATCGAGGAGGAGCTTCAGAAAATCGGCATCCCCACCCGGCGGGTGGGGGGCACCGGAGTGCTGGGCGTGCTGAAGGGCGGACAGGGGGACGGCCGGAAAATTGTCCTCCGGGCGGATACCGACGCCCTGCCCATTCAGGACGGCAAAGCGGTTCCCTACGCCTCCTGCACCCCCGGGGTCATGCACGCCTGCGGCCACGACGCCCATACCGCCGCCCTGATCGGGGCGGCCCGGGCCCTGAAGCGGCTGGAGGACACCTTTGCCGGCGAGATCGACTTTGTATTTCAGCCCGGGGAGGAGTATGGGCGGGGAGCGGTGCTCTTTCTGAAGGACGGCTGTCTGGACGGGGCGGAGCGCTGCTTCGGAATTCACGTCCAGTCCTCCCTCCCGGTGGGCCAGGTGGCCATGAGTCCCGGCCCTGAGAATGCCTCAGTGGACCATTTCACCATCCGGGTGGAGGGCAAGAGCGCCCATGTCTCCACCCCGGAGCTGGGCGCCGACGCCCTCTACGCCGCCGCCCAGATTGTAGTGGCCCTGCAGGGCATTGCCACCCGGATGGTCAGCCCCACCGACCCGGTGATCATCGGGATCGGCGTGCTGCGTTCCGGCGAGGGCTACAACATTGTGGCCCGGGAGGCGGTCATCGAGGGGACGGTGCGTGCCTTTTCCCCAAAAACCCGCGCCTTTGTCAATGGGAAAATTCAGGAGACGGCGCAGAGCGTGGCCGCCCTGTACGGTGCCTGCGCCCAGATTGAAAACGAATCCTTCACCTGTCCGCTGATCAATGACGCGGCGGTGTACGCCGAGGCGCTGCCTGTGGCAGAGCAGGTGGTGGGAAAGGAAAACCTGGTTCCCAAGGAGCTGTCTCTGGGCGGAGATGACATGGCCGAGCTGATCGCGGCAATTCCAGGCGTCTATGCCTATGTGGGCAGCGGCAGCCCGGATGTGCCCGGCTCCCAGCTGGCCCACCACACCCCCGGATTCGACATCCATGAAGGCTGCATCCCCATCGCAGCCAGCCTCTATACCGCCTTTGCGCTGGATCAGCTTCAGCGGTGAAGCAGACAGAAGAGAGCCCCCTTCTTTCGGAGGGAGCTCTTTTTCTGTCCCCCGGGCCGCAGGCGAAGTACCCGCCAGGCAGCAAAATGAACTCAAATCTGCGCCGAATGTCTGCATCCGCAGTGCTCCAGACGGCTTGACCTCTTGTTTTCCCGGCTGTAATCTGATATAATAAAATGCCTTTGGTATTTCAAACGGCCGTCCGGGGCCTGCCGCCGGAGAGAGGGGAGGACTGTCCCGATGAACCGCAAGCTGCTCAAGCTGCTCCAGCCCAGTTTACAGCTTTATTATATCTGCCTGGTTTTGTTTGCACTGCTGTCCGCCGTCTACTCGCTGCCGCTGGCCGGCTGCGAGCTGGTGATTATCCTGTGCCTTGGGCTGTACAACCAGAGCAGCAACCGGCGCCGGCACCGGGAGATCTCCAAGTATCTGGAGAGTGTCACCGGAACGGTTGAGACCGCCACCAAGGACACCGCGGCCAACGCCCCCATGCCCATGGTCATCTTCCGCCCGGAGAGCGATGACATTGTATGGACCAACGACCGCTTTCTTCAGCTCACCGGGCAGCGGGAGCACCTGTTTGACGCCAAGCTCTCCACCCTGATCCCCGGCTTTGACACCCGCTGGCTGATGGAGGGGAAGAGCGAGTGCCCCACCGAGGTGGAGTATGCGGGCCGGAAATTCCTGGTGTTCGGCCATCTGGTGCGCACCGGCAGCCGCAGCGGCGGCTTTCTGGCCACCATGTACTGGGTGGACGTCACCGAGTTCTGCCGGGTCCGGGACCAGTTTCAGGCCACCCGGCCAGTGGCCGCCGTCCTCCTCATCGACAACTATGAGGACCTGATGAAGAATCTGTCCGATAACGAGCGCTCCGCTCTGCTGGCTGACATCGACGCCCGGCTGGACGCCTGGGTGGCGGACACCGGCGGCCTGCTGCGCCGCTACCAGCGGGAGCGGTACCTGTTTCTCTTCGAGGAGCAGCACCTCGCCAAATTTGTGGATCAGAAGTTTGACATCCTGGACACCATCCACCAGGTGGTCAATCCCAGCGGCATCAACGCCTCGCTGTCCATCGGAATCGGCAAGGACGGGGACTCCTACCAGGAGCTGATGAGCTTTGCAAACCTGTCCATTGACATGGCGCTCTCCCGGGGAGGGGACCAGGCCGTGATCCGCAACAAATTCACCTTTGAATTCTACGGGGGCCACTCCAAGGAGACCGAGAAGCGCACCAAGGTGAAGAGCCGGGTCATGGCAAACGCCCTTTCCTCCCTCATTTCCGACTCCTCCCAGGTGTTTATTATGGGGCACAAATTTCCGGACAACGACGCGGTGGGCGCCGCCGCCGGGGTGTTTGCCCTGTGCCGGAAGAACGGTGTTCCCGCCCACATCATCCGGGACCCCGGCACACCGCCGGCCCAGGAGCTGATTGACCGGCTGACCCAGCTGCCCGAGTATCAGGACGCATTCCTCTCCTCTCAGGACGCCCTGCTGATGGCGGACACCCGCTCGCTGGCGGTGGTGGTGGACACCAACCGTCCCGAGTCGGTCCAGGCGGAGGAGCTTCTCCAGTCCTGCAACCGGGTCGCCGTCATTGACCACCACCGCCGGGCGGCCACTTATATCGAGGGGGCGGCCCTGAATTACCACGAACCCTATGCATCCTCCGCCTCTGAGATGGTCACCGAGCTGCTGCAGTATATTATGGAGCCCAGCCACCTGCTGCGCACCGAGGCGGAGGCCCTGCTGGCCGGCATCGTGCTGGACACCAAAAACTTCACAATGCGCACCGGCGGCCGTACTTTTGAGGCGGCGGCTTTCCTCCGCCGCTCCGGGGCGGATACCGCCGATGTGAAAAAATTGTATCAGAATGATCTGGCGGGCACCATCGCCAAATATGCCATCATCCAGAACGCCAGGCTCTATCGGGACAACATCGCCGTGGCGGTGGCGGATAACCCGGTGGGCCGGGTCATCGCCGCCCAGGCGGCTGACGAGCTGCTGAATATCATCGGCATCGACACCTCCTTTGTCCTCTCCCCCGATGGGGACCGGGTGAACATCTCCGCCCGCTCCATGGGGGACACCAACGTCCAGGTGATCCTGGAGCAGCTGGGCGGCGGCGGCAACGCGGCCTCCGCAGGCGGTCAGGTGACGGGCAAGTCCATTCAGGAGGTGGCGGTGGAGCTGGGGCGGGCCATTGACCGCTATCTGGACTCCTGAGCGGCCCGGAGCGGCCGCCGTCCCATTCGCAGCAGCGAAGCACAGGCAAACGTCTGATGCAGACTATAATTTGTTTAGGAGGAAGCAACATGAAGGTAATTTTGCAGCAGGATGTGAGAGGCCAGGGCAAAAAGGGCCAGCTGGTGGAGGTATCCGACGGATACGCCCGCAATTTCCTGCTCCCCAAAAAGCTGGCCGTAGCGGCCACCGCTGAAAATGTCAACACCATGAAGCAGCAGGAGAAGGCCCGTAAGGCCCAGGAGGCCGCTGAAAAGGCGGAGGCCGAGGCTCTGGCCAAGCGGCTGGAGGAGCTGATGGTAAAAATTCCCGCCAAGGCCGGCGAGGGCGGCCGCCTGTTCGGCGCTGTCACGGCCAAGGAGATTTCCGATGCCCTCTCCGCCCAGCACGGGCTGAACATTGCCAAGGCCAAGCTGGTTTTGGATGAGCCCATCAAGGCCTGCGGCAGCTACCAGGTGAAGGCCAAGCTGGGCTATGAGATCAGCGGAACCGTCAACGTGGTCGTGACCGAGGAAAAATAAGCGGGAATGTTTATCCTCCCGCTCAATCTGGAATGAGAAATGAGGAGTTAGGAATTGTGGTGTCCGGCTCCGCCGGACTTATTTTCATTTACGCGCAGCGCGCGCCTTAATTTCTGATTCTCACTCCTAATTCCTAATTTTCACAAGGGGGTGCTGAAGTGCCGATGGAAGATGAGGAGCTGCTGCTCCGTCAGCTGCCCCACAGTGTGGAGGCCGAGCAGGCGGTGCTGGGCTCCATGCTGATTGACCCCCGCTGTGTGCCCGAGGTCATTGACAAGCTGCGCTCCGACGATTTTTATGTGCGGCAGAACCGGGAGATCTACGAGACCATTTACGCCATGTTCAACTACTCCCTCACCATTGACCCGGTGACGGTGCTGGAGCAGATGAAGCAGCACGGCTATTACGACGAGCAGCAGTCCCGGGGCTACGTCCTCCAGCTGATGGACACCACCCCCACAGCGGCCAACGTCAAGGAATATATTGACATCCTAAAGGACAAAACCCTGCTGCGCCGGGTGGCGGAAGCCGCTGGAGACCTGACCGCCATGATCCAGCAGGGCACCGACACCGGCCAGGATGTGCTGGAGGCTGCGGAGCAGCGGATCTATGCCATCCGCCAGGGCCGGGCCTCCCGGGGCCTGACGCCCATCTCTGACGTGCTCATCGACGTATATGACCGTCTCAGCGAGCTGGCCGCCAGCGACAGTGCCATCCCCGGCATGTCCACCGGCCTGCGGGATCTGGACCGCGCCATCGCCGGCCTGAACAGGTCCGACCTGATTCTGCTGGCCGCCCGGCCGGGCATGGGCAAGACCTCCATGGCGCTGAACATTCTTTTGGAGGCCGGAAAAAAGTCGGGAAAAAACGTGGCTTTTTTCTCGCTGGAGATGAGCCGGGAGCAGCTGGCCCTGCGGCTGATCTCAGGGGAGTGCTTCGTGGACAACAAAAAGCTGGTTACCGGCAAGCTCACAGAGGAGGATTGGGAGAAGGTGGCGGTGGCCGCCGACTCCCTGAACCGCTCCAAAATTCTCATTGACGATGACTCCTCGGTCACGGTGGCCGATATCAGTGCCAAGTGCCGTCGGGTGGAAAATCTGGGACTGGTGATCATCGACTATCTCCAGCTGATGCAGTCGGCGGGAGGCAAGGTGCGCTCCGGAGACAACCGGCAGCAGATCGTCTCCGATATCTCCCGCTCCCTGAAAATCATGGCCAAGGAGCTGAACGTCCCCGTTCTGTGCCTCTCCCAGCTCTCCCGTGCCAATGAGAGCCGCAGTGACAAACGGCCCATGCTCTCCGACCTGCGGGAGTCGGGCGCCATTGAGCAGGACGCGGATATTGTGCTCTTCCTCTACCGGGAGGGGTACTACAACAAGGACACGGAGAACCCCAATCTGGCCGAGTGTATTGTGGCCAAGAACCGGCACGGCGAGACCCGGACAGTGGAGCTGCAGTGGCTGCCCGAGTTCACCACATTCAGCGACATTGAGTGGCAGCACAGCGAATGACAACAGGCCGGGCCCGGCAGCGGGCCTCTTTTCTCTGATGGTGGGGGGTGCCCTATGCTGGAGTCCATGGAAAAGCTGATCCGGGACAAAAAACTGATTTCTCCCGGCTCTGTCGTGCTGTGCGCCGTCTCCGGCGGAGCGGACTCCATCTGCCTGCTTCACGCCTTGTACCGTCTGCGGGAGCGGTATGCCTTTTCCCTGGCTGCCGCCCACTACAACCACCAGCTGCGGGGAGAGGAGTCTGACCGGGACGCCGCCTTTGCGGCCCAGTTTGTGGAGCTGTGCTGCGGAGAGGCGCGGCTGCCGGACGGCCGGACACTCCCCGCGGTTCCTCTGTTCTCCGGGGGCGGTGATGTGGCCGGACGGGCCAGGGAAACCGGCCGCGGCCTGGAGGAGACCGCCCGGGAGATGCGCTATGCCTTCCTCCTCCAAACCGCCCGGCGGGAGGGGGCGCAGCTCATTGCCACTGCCCACACCGCCGATGACAACGCGGAAACAATTCTCTTTCATCTGGCCCGGGGCAGCGGCCTGCGTGGACTGGGAGGAATCCCCCTGGTCCGGGGCAGCATCATCCGTCCCCTGCTCACCACCACCCGGCAGGAGGTGGAGGACTATCTGGCCTATTACGCCCTGCCCCACATGGAGGACAGCAGCAACCAGTGTGATGACTACGCCCGCAACCGCATCCGGCACCAGGTGATCCCGGTGCTGGAGGAGCTCTGTCCAGGCTTCGCCGCCCGGATGGCTGATACAGCCGCCCGGCTCAGCGCTGACGAGTCCTGCCTGGAGGCGCAGGCCGAGGAGGCTCTGAATGGATTGGAAGCTTTCCCCGGAGGGATTTCTTTTCCTGTTCAGGCGGTGGCAGACCTGCCCCAGCCGCTGGCGGTGCGGGCGGCCCGGAAGCTGTTGGGGCGCGTGAATGGGGACGGCGGCAGCTGCACCGCCGCCCACCTGGAGGGGCTGGTGAATCTGTGCCGCAGTCCGGACCCCTCCGCCCGGCTGGACCTGCCCGGTGGACTTACCGCCCGGCGGGAATATCTTCGCCTTGTTCTGACCAGGAAAGCTCCCCCGGTCCCGCCGGAGGAGCGGCCTCTCCCCATGCCAGGCGAGCTCACGGCGGGGGAATGGAACATTCGCTGTACGGAGGAGCGCTACAGCGGCCGGCCCCAGGGGCAATGGGAATTCTGGCTGGACCGCGCGTCGGTCCCCGCCCTGACCCTGCGGTCCCGGCGCACCGGCGACCGGCTGAGGCTGCCGGACCGTCCCGGTAAGACGGTGAAGAAGTGGTGTATTGACCTGAAAATTCCAGCTCATCTGCGGGATTCTCTTCCGGTTTTGGCTCTGGACAGCCGTGTGGCCGCTGTGGCCGGGCTCGGTCCCGACGCGGCCTTCCTTCCCGGGTGCGGCAGCCCCTCGTGGCACATCCGGATTGTCCCGGCGGGAAATGACTGCTGCGATTAAAATCGCCTGTTTTGGACGCGCCTCCTGTGATATTGTGAAAGTGAGGATCTTAAATGCTAGAGAAAGACATTCAGCAGATACTGTTTTCCGAGGAGCAGCTGAAGGCCCGGGTGGCCGAGATTGCCAGGGAGATCGAGCGGGACTACCAGGGCAGGGAAATCATGCTGATCAGCGTCCTGCGGGGCTCCTTTATCTTTATGGCCGACCTGTGCCGTGCCATCCGGCTTCCCTGTACTCTGGACTTTATGGCGGTCTCCTCTTATGGAAAGGGGACCAGCAGCAGCGGCCAGGTGCAGATTACCAAGGACCTGTCCGAGGATATTTCGGGCCGCCACGTCATTGTGGTGGAGGACATTCTGGACTCAGGCAATACCTTGAGCTATCTGCTGAAGATTCTGGACCACCGCCGTCCCGCCTCCATTCGCCTGTGTACCCTGCTGGACAAGCCGGAGCGCCGGGTCAAGCCGGTGGAGGTCCATTACACAGGCTTTACCATACCGGACGCCTTTGTGGTGGGCTATGGCCTGGACTACGCCGAACGCTACCGCAACCTGCCCTACATCGGAATTCTGAAGCCGGAGGTATACGGCGGTTAGGCCGTCCTCCGTTTCCCGCTTCGTTGCGGATGGCGGACCGCAGCGGCCGCACTCACCCCTGCCGCCGGAAAGGATGGTCTCCCCATGAGACGAATCAGCCCCCGGGATATGGTGCTGTACCTGCTGGTAATTCTGATGATGCTGGCTGCTGTCAGCACCCTGATGCAGATGGATCAGGCGGAAGCGCCGGAGTACAGTGATATCCGGGCCTATTTTCTGCAGCGGCAGGTGGAATCTTTTACGCTCCAGGACAACACCCTGACACTGACCCTGCGCGGGGAGGAGGGGCCGGGAACCGGCAGCACCATCACCTATCAGGTGGCCCGGCCGGACTGGCTCTATCAGGACCTGCATGATGTGTGGGAGGAACAGCAGGCAGACGGTATTCTGACCTACGACATTGTGCCGGGGATCGAGAGCACCTGGTGGTACCAGTCCCTTCCCATTCTGGTGGGAATTGCTCTGGCCGCCCTGATCTGCTATGTGTTTTACCGCCAGAGGGCGGCCGCCATGGGCAGCGGCGGAGGCGGAGCCCCCGGTGCCTCCCGCTTTGGCCATGCCCGCACCAGGACTCTGGCCGATCAGAGCCGGCGGGTCACCTTTGACGACGTGGCGGGAGCGGATGAGGAAAAGGAGGAGCTGCAGGAAATTGTGGAGTTCCTTCGGGACCCGCAGAAGTTCACCTCCCTGGGAGCCCGCATCCCGAAAGGCGTGCTTCTGGTGGGCCCGCCGGGCACCGGCAAGACCCTGCTGGCCAAGGCGGTGGCTGGTGAAGCCGGGGTTCACTTTCTGTCCATCTCGGGCTCTGACTTTGTGGAGCTGTATGTGGGCGTAGGCGCCAGCCGGGTGCGGGACCTGTTTGACCAGGCCAAGAAGGAGGCGCCCGCCATTGTCTTTATTGACGAGATCGACGCTGTGGGCCGCCAGCGCGGCACCGGCCTGGGGGGCGGCCATGACGAGCGGGAGCAGACCCTGAATCAGCTGCTGGTGGAGATGGACGGCTTTGGCTCCAACGAGGGCGTCATTGTCCTGGCCGCCACCAACCGCCAGGATATTCTGGACCCCGCCCTGCTCCGGCCGGGCCGCTTTGACCGGCAGGTCTATGTGGGGCTGCCCGACATCAAGGGCCGGGAGGAGATTTTAAAGGTCCACGCCCGGAAAAAGCCGCTGGGGGAGGACGTTTCCCTGCGGGATGTGGCCCGCGCCACCTCCGGCTTCACCGGGGCCGACCTGGAGAATCTGCTCAACGAGGGGGCCCTGCTGGCCGCCCGGGCGGATAAACGCTTCATCACCATGGAGGACCTGCAGGAGGCCATGCTGAAGGTCATCGCCGGTCCTGAGAAAAAAAGCCGGGTGGTCACCGAGCATGCCCGCCGTCTCACCGCTTACCACGAGGCGGGCCATGCGGTGGTGATCCACCAGCTGCCCTCCCAGGACCCGGTCCATCAGATCACCATCATTCCCCGGGGACCGGCCGGCGGCATGACCATCTCCCTGCCCAACGAGGACCGGGCCTATCAGTCCAGAAAGGAGCTGGAGGAGCGCATTGCCGTCTGCCTAGGGGGCCGCGTGGCCGAACAGGTGGTGCTGGGCGACATCTCCACCGGGGCCTCCAGCGACATCCAGAAAGCCTCTCAGATTGCCCGGGCCATGGTCACCAAATACGGCATGAGCGAAAAACTGGGCACCATCGCCTATGGCAACGAGAGTGATGAGATCTTCATCGGCCGCACCATGGCCCAGGCCCGCACCTACTCCGAGGAGGTGGCGGGGCAGATTGACCAGGAGGTCAAGGACATCATCGACCGGGCCTACCGCCGCTGTGAGGAGATTTTAAGCGGCTGCCGGAAGGAGCTGGAGCTGACCGCCCGCTATCTGCTGGACCACGAGACCATGGACGGCGCCGTCTTTGCCAAGGTATTTACCGACCCCGGAGCGGAGGAGTTTACCGCCTATGCTGAATCTCCCACTTGACTGCACTCCGGCTGTGTAGATCTCTCTGATTCAGCGATACAAGAAAACAGGGCCGGGAGCATCCCCATGAGATGCTCCCGGTCCTGCTTTTGCTTATTCCCGGGATTGGCCTGCCCCGACCAAAAGATTTGTCTTGTCCTGACGGAATGTAAATTTGGCGGTCAGATCTTTGAGCAGCTGAGCCTGCCCGGACAGCTCCTCGCTGGCCGCGGCGCTCTCCTCCGCCGTGGCGGAGTTGGTCTGCACCACACTGGAGACCTGGTCGATGCCCTCCTTGACCTGGGTGATGGAGTGGGCCTCCGCCACAATGTTGTCTGTCACCTGGTCAATAAAGGCCACGGCCTCAGTTGCCAGTGTGGTGGTCTTTTGCAGGGCGTCGCTCACTTCTTTGGACAACTCGCTGCCCCGCTCCACATTCTGGGTGGACCGCTCGATAATCTCCTTGGTCTGCTTGGCCGCGGCGTCGGACTTCTGCGCCAGGTTCCGGACCTCGTCGGCCACCACGGCAAAGCCCTTGCCGCTGCTGCCGGCCCGGGCGGCCTCCACCGCTGCATTCAGGGCCAAAATATTGGTCTGGAACGCGATATTCTCAATGGTTTCAATAATCTGACCGATTTCTCTGTGTCCCTGGAGAATGTCCGCCATGGCGCTCTGGAGGGCCTCCATTTTCTGGACGCTCACCTGAACCTGGCTTCCGGCCTCGCCGGATTTTCCCTTGGACTGGGTGGCCGCATCTGCGTTATTCTCCGCCCTGGAGTCAATTTCAGAGATTGTGGCGGAGAGTTCCTCCACCGCGCTGGCCTGCTCCGTGGCGCCCTGCGCCAGGGCCTGCGCTCCGGAGGACACCTGCTCCGCTCCGGCCGACACCTGATCTGCGGCCTGATTGATCTGCTGCAGCGTCTCGCTGAGTGTAATATTGATATTGCGGACCGACTGAAGGAGTCCGGTATAGTCCCCGCGGTAGAGGTCATAATTCCGGGAACGCACATCGAAATTGCCGTTTGACATCTCGCTGAGCAGATAATCCACGTCCCCGATCAGCTCCTGCAGTGTTGTTACAATGCCGGCCGTCGCGCGGGAGAGCGTCCCGGTCTCATCCCGGTTCTCATATTCCGGCACGGGAGAACTGAGATCCCCCTCGTCCACCAGAGACAGCCGTTCCGCACAGAGCCTGATGGGATCGCCGATCCGCTTGGCCAGACGGATTGACAGAAAAACCGCTGCGGCGATGATAACCACCAGCAGAACCGCAATCACGGCCGTGCTTTGGTAAGTCGTACCCAGAAAGTCGCCTGCAGGGGCGGTGACGGCAATGCTCCAGCCGTTGGTTCCGTCCACCGGGGCATAAGCGAGGTATTTGGACGCCCCGTTGATCTCATAGGGTCCATAGCCGCTGTTGCCCGCCCGCATATCCGCATGGAGGGCAGCCAGCCGGGCCAGGGAGGGATCGTTCTGCGCCTCCTCCTCAATATTCTGCACCGCCACTGTGTCCAGGGTAGTGTCGGCGATGGTCACCCCCGTGGAATTAATCATATAAGCTCCGCTGTTGGCGCTGATATGAATGGAGCTCATAATGTCGTTCAGAAAAGTCTCGTTCGGGACGAAATACACCACGCCGGCCACCGTGCTTCCAGATACTCCGCCTGTCCAGAGGGGAGCTGCAACCATAATGGACAGCTGGCCGGTGATTTTGCTTATCGTGGGGGTGGAAATCCAGGCCTCCCCGTCAAGGGCATGCTGGAAATACTCCCGGTCGGCATAGTTATTGCCGTCGAACAGGCTGTCACCTGCCCGATTCAGCAGGTTGCCCCGCTCCATGCCGTAATCCTGGGCCCATTGATCCACAATCCGCTCCTTTTCTTCCACGGAAACCGTGTCGTCGCTGAGCTCCGGCACCATACCCAGCGCCTCTGCCGCGTTGCGGTAGGATTCCAGCTCATAAGACACCCTGCTGGCCGCCAGCGTGGCAGTGGACTGAAGCGTCTGCTCCAGCATGGCGTAAGAACTGACATAGTTGGCCGCAATGCCCACGCCGCCGCAGATCACCGCGGCAGCAACTGTCAGGGCCAGAACACAGACCAAAATTTTTTGTTTGATGCTCCGCATTACATGCGCGCCCCTTTCTCCCTATCTTTACAATACTTTATCGACCAATTATACCCGTAAGATAAGGGAAACGGGAAAAATATCCTCCCTTGGCAGCTTTGCTTCGATCTCTCCCATGGTCAGAATCAGCCTGCTGAAGGTCGCTCGCCGAGCAGAATCCGGCGGATGCCGGGCGAGGGGATCAGGGGGCGGCGGCCCGCTTCACGCGGGATCGCATGTCCCGGGATCGGCGTTTTCGGCAGCTTGCATGCGTCCTTTCCATCTGGAAAGGTGTTGGCGGACCGAGCGGTACCGGGATATAAAAGCGTGGATGACAAGGTCATCCACGCGCGGCAGCGGAAATTATTTCACCTTTTCTCTCCAATTCAGCAAAAAGGCGGAATTGACAATGACAAAAACGGAGCCCGCGTTGTGGACCAGCGCCCCTGTCACCGGGTTCAGGACATTGGTGATGGCCAGAACAATGGCCACGAAATTGAGAACCATAGAGAAAGTCAGGTTGTACTTGATGGTCCCCATCATTCGCCTGGCCAGCCGAAGCAGATGGGGCAGCTCCCGGATATCGTCGTTCACCAGGGCGATGTCGGCGGCGTCCACGGCGATGTCGCTGCCCACGCCCCCCATGGCGATGCCCACCCAGGCCTTTTTCAGGGCGGGGGCGTCGTTGATGCCGTCCCCCACCATGCACACCTGGGTCCCGGCCTGCTGCCGCCGGTCGATCCAGTCCAGCTTGTCCTCGGGCAGGCACTGGGCGCGGAAGGTCCCGATGCCCAGCTGGCCGGCAATATGCCGGGCGGCCTTCTCGTGGTCGCCGGTGAGGAGCACCGGCGTGACGCCGGCCTCCTGCACCCCCCGGATGGTCCGGACGGCATCGGGCCGCAGGGAGTCCGCCAGGGCCAGAAAGCCCGCGGGGCGGCCGTCCGCCGCCGCGTAAATCATCGTGCAGCCCTCCTCCAGCGCTGAAGCAGCTGCCTGTGCCAGCTCCTCACAGGAGACGCCCCGCTGGGTAAGCAGCTCCCGGTTTCCGGCGATGATCCGCCGGTCCTCCACCACCGCCTCCACCCCCCGGCCGGGGAGCATCTGAAAGTCGGATGCCCGAGGGGGCGGGGAGCCGGCAGACTCCTGATATCCCCGGACCACCGCCCTGCCCAGGGGGTGTTCGGAGAACTGCTCCGCCCCGGCCACCCATGCGTACAGCTGCTCCTCCGAGACGCCGGGCATCAGGCTTTTCACCGCTGTCACCTGGGGGGCGCCGTAGGTGAGGGTGCCCGTCTTGTCAAAGGTGACCTGGGAGACGGCGGCCAGCCGCTCCAGGGCGTCCCCCTCCCGCACCAGAAAGCCGTGGCGGGTGGCGTTTCCGATGGCAGCCATGATGGCGGTGGGGGTGGCCAGCACCAGGGCACAGGGGCAGAACACCACCAGGATGGTCACCGAGCGGATGATTTCATGGGTGAACAAAAAGGTGAGGAGGGCCGCAGTCAGGGCAGTGACCACGATCCAGGTGGCCCAGCGGTCGGCCAGTCCCACAATTTTGGCCTTGCCCGCGTCGGCCGACTGAACCAGGCGGATCATGCGCTGGATGGAGCTGTCCTCTCCCACCCGGGTGGCCTCCATCTCAAAGGAGCCGAACTGGTTCACCGTGCCGCTGGAGACCTGGTCCCCCGGCCCCTTATCCACGGGAAGGGCCTCGCCTGTCATCACCGCCTGATTGATGGAGGTCTGCCCGGAGAGGATGACCCCGTCCACCGGCACCGTCTCGCCGGGAAGGAGCCGCAGCCGGTCCCCCACCCGGACCTGCTCCGCCGGGACCACCGACTCTCCCCCCTCTGTCAGCACCCGGGCGGTGCGGGGAGTGAGGCGGACCAGCTTCTCGATGCCCGCCCGGGCCTTGGCCACCGTCAGGTCCTCCAGCAGGGCCCCCAGCTGCATGATGAAGGCCACCTCCCCGGCGGCGAAGTCCTCCCCGATGACCACCGAGGCGATGAGGGCGATGGATACCAGCACGTCGGCCTTGATGTCAAAGGCGGTGACCAGGCCGATGATTGCCTCCAGGAGGATGGGGACGCCGCACAGGAGAATCGCTGCCCAGGCCGGGTCAAAGGGCAGCTGGGGCAGAAGATCGAACATGCTGGCCAGCAGGGCGGCGGCGGAGATCACCAGACAGGTGACGTCCTTCTTCACGCCGCCCCACTCCAGAAACCGCTCCAGGGCAGAGATCACAGGGACCACATCCTTTCTTAATACCTATGGGGGTATATCCATCATATACCCCCATAGGTATCCTGTCAAGGAGAAAATGCGCCCGGCCCTTGCCTTTTGGGGCGGCAGTCCGTATAGTGAAGATATGGCTGGTATCTCCACTCTTCACTCTCAACTCTAAGGAAAAAGAGGCGCCTGCGGCGCCTCTTTTTCCTTATCCCATATTGGCAAACCGCTCTACCGCCTTGGTGAAGCTCTCGATGGTCTTGTCCGCGTCCCCGTTCTGGATGCCGTCCCGGACGCAGTGCTGGATGTGTCCCTCCAGCACCACCTGCCCCACCCGGTGGAGGGCGGACTTGGCGGCGTTGATCTGGGCCAGCACGTCCTCGCAGGGCACGTCCTCGTCCACCATCCGGTCGATGGCCTGGACCTGTCCGATGATCTTCTTCAGCCTGCGGTGCAGGTTGTCCGCGTCCATGCACTGTCTCATGCCGGTCCCTCCTTTGTGTCCTCGCGCTTACACATAGCCGTACATCCCCCGCACCGACACCTCGCCGGAGGACAGGGCCTTCCGGGTGCCGTCGGGCAGCTCCACCACCAGCCGGAAGTCGTCGTCGATGGCCAGGGCCTTTGCCTCCTGGCGGGAGGCGGGGGTGATCAGCTGCACCTGGCAGCCGGGCGTCAAACAATCGGCCCGGTACTGCTCTAAGTAGCGCCCTTTCTCCTTGGGGAAGGCGCGGTACATCCGGTCCAGCGCCCGGATGACCTGGGCGGCCAGCTCGCTTCGGCGCACCGGATGACCCAGCACCATGGCCAGGGAGGCCGCCATGTCCCGGATATCGGGGGAGAAGTCCTCGGGCTGCTGGTTTACGTTGATGCCGATGCCGGGGACCAGGTAGTCCAAAGCGTTGGTCTCGCTCTCCAGCCCCAGCTCGGTGAGGATGCCCACCAGCTTTTTCCCGTTCATCACGATGTCGTTGGTCCACTTGATCCGGGGGCGGACGCCGCAGGCGGCCTGGATGCCGTCGCACACCGCCACCGCTGTCCAGGCGGTGAAGTCGGTGACCGCCTCCGGCTCCAGCCTGGGGCGGAGGAGAGCGGACAGGTACAGCCCGGCGCTCCGGGGAGACTGGAAGGAGCGGCCCCGCCGCCCCCGGCCCCCGGTCTGCTCCTCGGCGATGACCACCAGCCCCTCGGGGGCCCCCGCCATGGCCCGGCGCTTACACTCGGTGTTGGTGGAGTCGATCACGTCCAGGCAGGCCAGGGAGCTGCCCACCAGACAGCCGGCCAGGGGGCCGGCCAGCTCCCCCTCCCGCACCCGGTCAGGGGCGGAGAGAAGGCGGTAGCCCCGGTTGGGGGCGGAGTCGATCTCATACCCCTCCCCCCGCAGGGCCTGAATGGCCTTCCAGACCCCGGCCCGGCTGATGCCCAGCCTGCGGCTCATATCCTCCCCTGACACATAGGCGTCCCCCTGCTCCAGCAGCAGGGACAGCACCTTTTCCCGGCTCATATCTGATTTCCTCCTCTGGGACGGCTGGCGGGGCTCCGGCCTCTGCGCCTGTCCCGCCGCTCTGTTTCATACACACTATTATAGGGGCTGGGGGGCGGGCCGTCAACTGCCCCAAAATGGAAACCGGGGGCGGCCTGTGCCGCCCCCGGTGCGATTTTCCCGCTGTTTTACCCCTCGTCCTCAATCAGTCCGTAGTCCCCGTCGTAGCGGCGGTAAACCACGGCAAAGGCCCCGCCCGACTCCTCGTCCTTAAAGGCGAAGAAGCTGTGGCCCAGCAGATTCATCTGGAGAATTGCCTCCTCCCTTGTCATGGGCTTGATGGGGAAGGTCTTGCTGCGGACGATGCGGTACTCGCCCTCCTCCGGCTCCTCGGGGGCAAAGGAGGAGATCTCGCCCTCGTCCATCGCCCGCTCAAAGGCGCCCTGACGCAGCCGGCGCTCCAGGCGGGTTTTGTTCTTGCGGATCTGCCGCTCCAGGGTGGTGACGGCGGCGTCAATGGAGGCATGCATGTCGGAGGTGCTCTCGGACACCCGGAAAATGGTGCCGCTGGAGCGGATGGTGATCTCCACCTTGTTCAGCCGCTCCTTCTCCACGCTGAACGTGATGGATGCGGTGGCGTCCTCCTTAAAGAAACGGTCCAGCTTTCCCACCTTTTTCTCCGCGTAGGCGTGGATGGCGTTGGGCAGACTGACCTTTTTGTCGGTAAATACGAATTTCATAAAATCCGCTCCTTTCGCCCCGGAGGGCTGGTATAGAGAGGGGAGACGTTCCCTCTGTTATTCCATTATACCATAGTTCCCCCAAAAAACCATAGAATTTTGTGAATTTTTTCTAAAAACAAAAAAGGAGGAAACCGGAGGACCGGCGAATGCCAGCATCTCTCGGCACAGAGACCTCCGGCGGTGTGCGGCCCTGAACAGATCAAAATTCTTCCGGGGGCGCCTTCAGAACAGATGAATGCAGATTTTTTCCCTGTTATTTGTATGAAAAGATGCAACAACGGGAGGGGTACACAGAGAATATGAGGGGGGAAGCGGACCACCGGACCGCCCTGCTGTTCTGCGGGGACGGGCGGGACTGCGGGATTGCGGGCAAATACCATTACCATATTTTTAAGGAGGAAATGAGAGATGGCGAGCAGTTATACAAGCAGCTACCAGCTGTGCCAATGGGAGGCAACGGACAAGGTGCTGCGCACCGACTTCAACTCTGACAACGCGAAAATCGACGCGGCGCTGGCCGGGCTGGCGGAGGAGCTGGAAGAGGGATTCGCGGGGCAGGCGGCCACCCTGGCCGGCCACACGGCCGCCCTGAGCCAGCACGCCCAGCAGCTGGAGGAGATCGAGGAAAAGGCCACCGCAAAGCTGCTGCTCTCGGGGACGGTGAGTGGGAACACCAGCACCTCACTCACCATTCCCATGTCCGCTATTGCGTGGGAGGACTGGACCTCCGTATATGTGACGGTGGAGGCCACCACGTTGAATGGATACGGAGACTGTGATGTCTACATCAACGGCGATACCGGTCTGGTATTGGGCTGGACCGACGCCAATTACGCAGAGGCGGTAAACGATATTCATCGGTGGTTCTGCATCCTGCTGCTTCCCCTCCACAATGGGGACCGGCGGGCGCTGGGATACTGCTTCGGGATGGAAAACGACGGTTCCTTTATGCTGGACGTCGCCTTTGACGGGATTACCGATATCCAGGTGCGGCTCCGCAACGGCAGCGGCGGGCATTTCCAGGCCGGGAGCAGATACGAGGTCTGGGGGTAGAAATAAGGAGGAAAGGGGGAGCCCCGCGCCAAACGGCGCGGGGCTCCCTTCTTGTCAGTACGGGGTTGTATCATGTACAGCCTGCACCAAGCAGAATCTTTGGTTCATCTCAGGCGTTGAAGGTAACCTCTACTTTCTCAGCCCCCTCGTTCAAGGAGGTGACCTCAAAGGTCACATAGCAGGTGAAGTTCTCTTCCGTCTCCGCTTTAGTGATGGTCAGCGTATGAGACTCCTCACCGTTGCAGCCAGCGACGGATGCAGTCCACTTTTCACCAACCTGGGTAACATTGCCAGCACCAATGTATTCAACATAGACTGCGACCGTCTGTCCGGCCCACACGGTTTTGGGAATGTCATATCCCTCTGCCAGCTGCCAGTTGTCCGTATTGTTGAAACCTCCCTTGAGACTCACAGCAAACGGAAGCGTCTCAACCGGCGTATAGCTCACAGCCGCGTTGGCAATGGTCAGCTTGTCCCCGCTGGCGTAGCCTTCCACACTCAGCCTGGTGCTGCCCCTTGTCTCGCCTGCGTCAAGCTCGATGGTCAGAGGCGTTTCATTGACGATGAGGCCGTCCTCATCCTTCAGGTCGAAGGTGATGGTGGCACTCTCGTAGGGAGGCTCGCCGTCTGCGGGATCACTCCAGACGAAGTTGCTGATCTCGATGGTGGCCATGCCGTTTTTGGCAATGCCAACGCTGGAGTCAAAACTATTGTCCTCATCGTCGTCCTCACCGCTGTCGGGAGTCTCGGTGCGGGTAGCGCTGCTGATCCAGATGTAGATGTCAGTGGCAACCTCGCTGTTGTCGTCATCCAGAGCCACATACACGGTACCGTTCAGGGTGCAGTTGTCCAGGACAGCCGCAGCGTTCCGGGCGCTGGTCAGGTACAGCTCGTAATCATCGCCCTGGTCCACCAGATCGGCGGTCACATTGGCGGCGACGCCGTCAATGGCCAGGACCACATTGGTGTTGTCATTGACGATGTACTCGCCGTCATTCGTGCCGTCAATGGTCAGGGTGTTGCCGCGGTAGACGATCGTACCGCTGCCGCCCAGGTCCAGCACATCCTTGTCAGCATCGTCGCCGTTGAACGGCTCAGCGTCGGTGACCCAGCCATTGCTGTTCTCCTTGACGTCGATGTACAGATCGCCGCCGGCATCGTTAACGCCGATGGAGCTTTCGACATACTTCTCCATCTCTGTGCCGTCGTAGACCACATCGTAGCGGAAGTAGGTCTCGTTGTTGGAGTCGGTGGTGCGGTTGCCGGTGGGATTCAGCAGGAACAGGTAATCAGCGGCGGTGTTGGAATCCTTCACCCGGGCGTCAGCGTCGCTGGACAGGTCCACGAACACATACTCAGCGTAGCCGTTGCTGGTGTTCACCACAGCGGTGATGCGAGCCTCATTCGTGTCGCCACCAACGACAGAGGTGCCGGTGGAGACGTCGGGGGCGTTGGCGATGCCGGTGTAGGTGGACACGTCGCCGTCAGCTTCCAGCACCACGAACACGGTGTCGCTGTCGCCGCGGACAGAGGCCATAGTCGCATCCTCGTCGGGCTCATCTGTACCCGCCTCGATTACATCGTCCAGGTTAACGTCATAGTTGCCAGTTGCATTGGGCATGAAGCGGACGGTGCTGTTGAGGATGACATCTTCACGGTCGGTGCCGTTGCCGGTAACCGTGCCGGTGGCCAGAGCGGTCCGGGGATCGGTGACCTCGTTCAGGGTATACTCGTTGTCAGCGTTCACGCTGTAGGTCCACCAGCGGCCGGTGCCGTCGGACTCACCGTCCGTGACGGTGCCGCCATCTGCTGCCAGCTTGCTGTTCCGGCTGGTGCTGCCGGCCACCCGGTACAGAGTGATGGTCTCATTGGTGCCGTCGGTGAAGTAGGCGTCAGCCACCACGCTGTTGCCCACGCCGGCGGCGGTACCGGTCTCCAGGATATAGACATAGCTGTTGATGCTCAGGGCCTCGTCAATATAGATGATGTAGCCGTAGGCGTCCAGAACCACAGCGGCGTCCTCGCCGATGGTGTACTCGGTGGAGGATTCAGCCTTGCCCACCAGGTTGTTGTACTTGTAGGTGTTGCCGTCCAGGATGACCTCCTCGCGCTGGGTGTACTCAGACACCTCGCCGGTCAGAACCTCGGCCAGCTGCACAGATTCCACTTCCTTGGTGGCGCGGGAGTAGGTGACCAGAATGTAGTCGTCCTCCTGGAAGCCGGAGACATCCAGGTCCTCGTTGTCCAGAGTGGTGGGCAGCACAGGGTCGTTGATCTGGTTGGTCTCGACTCCAGTCCCGTCATCGGTGTTGATTTTGATCTGCTCCACGGACAGGGTCTCCTGGTTGGCGTTGTAGTCGGCGGTGGCCTGCATCAGATAGGTGTTGACAATGACGATGGTGACGTTGTTGTCGTTGTCAACATACACTTCAGTCAGGGTGCCGTTGCCGGTGAAGGCGGCATGGTTCGCTTCAGGGCTGCCGATGGAGGAGGAGCTGTTGCGGACGAAGTAGTCGGACACGGCGGGGTCAGCAACCTCGTCGCCATCCACAAAGACGGTCAGGCTGTTCACGCCGCTCTCCAGGTCGCGGACCACGGTGGAGCCCACCAGGCTGTACAGGTCGCCCTTGTTGACCTTGGCGGTGTAGGTGGCCTTCAGGATGCTGGTGTCGGCATAGGTGCCGATCTC